>JAJDTA010000109.1 GCA_022827405.1 Acidimicrobiia bacterium | reverse complement strand
TTCGAGGGCGTTTTGGCGGGCGACGGCTGCTCGGCGGGTGCGGGGAAGAGAGCAGATGTCGGCGATGCCGTCTTTATCGCTGTCGAATGGGTAGGTGACCGGGCCGCCCAAACTGAAGTTGAGACAGAAATCAGGACCGTCTATCACCGGACCAGAAAAGAACAGATCATCGTTGGGTTCTGCATGGGAAGTAGACGAGACAACCCCGATCACACTTGCCATCAAGACCAGTGCCAGCGTTACTGCCAAGGCGGGTTGATGGCCGGTTCGTTGACGGGTCACTGATATTCCCCTCGCATGCGTCTAGGTTCTTCATGGTAGTAATGATTAGATTTTTACTCGATTTCCGCGAGCAGCCGGCGCAAGGCCGCGGCGTCCAGGTTGCCGAGGCCGGCATTCACTGCGGCCTCATAGAGGGGGATGGCGGCGTCGAGTAGGGGAGTGGGGGAGTCGAGGCTTCGGGCGTGGTCGGCGATGATGCCGGCGTCTTTCAGGATGATGGCGAGGCGGGCCGACGGTGGCTCATAGGTGTTGGCCGCCATCATCGGGCCTCGGATCTCGAACATGGCCGAGGAGCCGACACCAGCCGCGATCACCTCTTGGACGACGTCGGGGTCGAGACCGCACGCGCTGCCAAGCTGGTGGGCCTCTGCCGCGGCCAGGGTGTGTACCGCTACCAACAGATTGGCTACGAACTTCATCCGGGAGCCGTTGCCGAAGGGGCCGAGATAGAAGGTCTGCTTGCCGATCAGCTCGAAGATCGGGGCCACCTGTTCATGAGCGGCCCGCTCTCCGCTGGAGTACACCACAAGGGTCGCATCGGCGGCCTGAAGACCAGTTCCGCTGACCGGAGCATCGAGGAGGTCGATGCCGCTCGAAGCCAACAGAGCGCAGGCGGCTTCCTTGTCGGCCAGCGGTAGCGTTCCCATCTCTACCGCAACCGACCCGGGCGAGGCGCCGTCGGCCAACTCGGCGGCGACTTGGGCCAGGGCCTCAGATGATGGGAGGGAAAGCAATGAAATCGGGGCCCGGCGAGCGACGTCAGCTACCGACTTGGCAACCGAACCGGCGAATTCGGCGCGTCGAACGGGATCGATGTCGAATCCGACCACTTCATGGCCTGCCGCGATGATGTGGCGCGACATGGCCGAGCCCATGACACCGAGACCGATGACCCCGACGATTGCCCTATCCGCCACTGCGCTCAGTCCTTGGCGATGGCCACTCGGCCGGCGTCACCGTCGAGCATGCCCAAACGAGGGCCGGCCTTGACGATGTCAGCGATGGGGCAGTTGATGACCGCGGGAACCGTCAAGGATCGGGCGACTTCGAACAGGTGGGCGGTGGGTGCCCCTCCAACGGTCACGATCCCGGCGGCATCCCACAGAAGGGGAGAGAAGTTCTGAAGCGGATACTGGGTGACGATGATGTCACGGGGTTGCACGTGTCCAGTCTGCTTTGAGCTGTCGAGCCAAACCATTCGGCCCGCACCTACCCCGCCAACGCTGGGTTCGCCTTCGTGGACCTCTCCCTGAAGGGCCAACACCCCCGCCAGAACCGGTTCCCAGCGGCCGATGCCCCGTCGAGGGGGTGCGGCGTCAGTGGCCACGAGGTACTCGACCATGCCCAACAGCTTCTGGGCCAGGGCCAGGTCGACCGGCTGCAGATCTCGCAGCGCTTCGATTGACTCGTTGGGACGGTCGCTCCTCATCCGCCTCAGCACGAGCCCGGCCTGGGCCAACGCTTCTTGCTCGGGCTTCCCCCACGCTTGAGCGGTCAGCGTTTCTGCGATCCGGCGGGCCTCATCCAGCACGGCATCCCGGTCGCCCGCCGGGGTATACGCCGATGCCTCCAAATCGGCAGGGGCAGCCGACCGCCAACCGAGCACTAGCTCATCGCCGACCACGCCGGGGTAGCGCTGGGCCAGTCGCACAAAATCCAGCGCAAACGGGTGAGCCAACGCCGCGGGCACCACCATTGCCTCCTCAGGTTCGTGCCCGGCCGAACGCTGAACCTGCAACAAGATGGGATTGTCCTCGACAATGGCCCACTCAATGAGGTTGAAACCCAGCTCCCTTTCCACCCGAAGCGCCATGTCGGCGATAGCCAGCGTCTGATCTTCGCCCACCAAGTCGGCGCACTCTGTTCCCCGGAGAACGCCGTCTTCGACCACAGCGCGCACCCCGGGAACCCATCCCGCCATCAAGTCCCGCGGCGAACCCTTTACTGCGTTGACGGTCACCGCGCCGGCGGAATCAACGATGGCGGCCCCGCCGAAGTCAGGTTGCACCTCAGACTGAACCAGCACCCCCATCGGCGCGCTCCCCGGCGCCAGCTCGGCGGCCTCGAATCGCTCCAGCACTTCGATGGAGAAGCTGGTGGCCCACACGCTCTTGGCGGCCTGCCCGATCTCGTCAGACAGGACTTCGGGAACCGAGGTGAACGCCCCCGACCACTGGCCGCTGCCCTCCAGGACACTTGAGGAGCGAACGATGAAGGGGGGCTCGATCGCGGCGGCCAGCGGCTTGATCTGGTCGACCAATGAATCGGGCAGCGGGTACCCGATGATGGCCATCCTCGCTCCGCCGGTTCCCCGCTCCTCGAGCACGTTGACGGCGCGTTCGAGGGCGTCTTCGGAGCACGCCGGTGGGATGACGAATCCATCGAGCACCGGGAATCCTGCCGCTTTGGCGCGGGCCAGACCAGCGCCCTTGGCGCCGCTGATGGCAACCTCAACAGCAGATGGATCGTCGAGACCGCGGACTCGAAGGCGGTCTGCGGTCATCCGGCGCGGATGATCTCGTGACTCTTGTAAGTGGACAGCATCTCGATGCCGGTTTCGGTGACTGTCAGCATCTCTTCGAGCCGTACTCCGAACTCATGGAGCTTGCCGTGCTGGGTTTCGAGGGCGAACACCATTCCGGGTTGAATCTCCTGGGGGTGGTCGAGCGACCAGATCCTGGAGATCACCGGTTGGTCGTACTGGGCCAAGCCGAGACCGTGGCCCCAGAGGTTGGCGGCGGCCTCATCCTCCTCCTCGTAACCCCAAATCTCCTTGGCCGACGGCCACACAGCGGCGATATCGGCCGTAGTCACGCCCGGCCGGACCATGTCGATCGAATCCCACAACCACTTGGAGGCTAGGTCGTAATACTGCTGATGCTCATCGGTGGGCTCCCCGCCCACGCAGTAAGTCCGGTAGACACACGACTTGAAGCCGTTCCACGTCAGCGCGGCGAGGTCGATGATAACGATGTCGCCCGGTCGGATAATCCGGTCGCCGTGGTTTCGCCAATTGGGCCAAGCGTTCGGCCCCGAAGAAACGATGACGTCTTCGACATTCTCCATCCCGGGGAAGTTGTAGAGGTACTCCATGGTGAATGCGGTGACCTCGTTCTCGGTGATTCCGGGCTTCAGCCACTGGGTCAGCTCGTAGTGAGTCACGTCACAGATAGAGCCAACCATCTGCATCGCCTTTTGCTCATTCGGGCTCTTGATGGACCGGGCTTCCATCATGGGAGTCATACCGTCAACCCAGTTGAGGCCTCGCTCTTCAAAGGCGCGGATCATATTGAGATCCATAAAGTCAACGCCCAGGGGCTGATCGGTGACGCCGGCGTCTTCCAGGTCGTTCACCAGCGCATTGGTGAACTTAGCGACCTGTGCTGTGGATGCCGGCCCGGCGGCGCCCTTGATCCAGGCGTAGGAGTAGCGGACGTTCTCCTTGGGGATCCACGGTGAGTGCTCCCGGATGTGATAGCCGATGTCGCCCTGCTCGTAGAGAATCGGCTCTTTGCCCTCGGTGAGCACGGCATAGCGCAGGCCGGGCTTGAGCTGGTTCCAGCCGGGAGTCATGGTGGACGTGACATAGCGGATGTTCTCGTCGTACATCAGCAGCATCGCCCCGAGGCCGTGGCGGCGCATTGCCTCCCGAGCCCTTCGCAGACGCCATTCGCGGACTTCTTGCCAGTTGATGCCTTCGCGCCAGTCAGTAGCGAGAACTCCGAATGCTTCCTTCATGTTGGCTCCATTCATTCCACTTCCATCAGCACCTTCAGCGTTGATGAGTCTTGGGTTGCGGCGAGGGCTCCGTCGACGTCTTCAAGGCTGAATCGCGCCGAGACAAGGGGAGCTCCATTGACTACTCCATCGGCAACCAAGGCTATTGCCTGCTCATAGTCCGCCATCGTGGCTCCCCGCGGATTTCGCAACGTCAGCTCCTTGTAATAGAGCTGATAGTAGGGCAAGCCATCCCCGACACCGGTCGTGGTGCCAAAAAACACGACGGTGGCGGCCGACCCGGCCAGTTCTATGGCCTGGGAAAAGGTCTGTACCGTTCCCACCGCCTCGAAGACAACGTCGGACCCGCGGCCGTTGGTGAGTTCAGCCACCACCGCGGCTGCCTGGTCGGGGGCAACGGCAGCCGTCGCGCCCAGCTGAAGTGCGAGCTCGCGCTTCCACTCCGACCGAGTCACGCCGACAACTTGCGCACCTTGGGCGGCCAGGATCTGGGCGATGAGCTGGCCGGAAACTCCGAGGCCAAGGACGACCGCGGTGTCGCCGGGCGATACCGGCGCCTTCGATACCGCGTGGACGCAGGTGCCCAGAACCTGGACAACACCTGCCGCGTCCGCGGTCACATGATCGGGGACGGCAAGCAACTGGCGTTCGTCCATCGCGGCGTAGTCGGAAAACAACCCGTCAATTTCTCGGCCCAGCAGACCTCCGTTGGGACACAGGTTGGGGTAACCGCGGCGACACAGCTCGCAGCGCTCGCAGAACAACCCGGGATTGATGAGAACCCGCTGGCCCACTCCGAAGGCTCCGGAGGAGCCAGCCACTTCGATGGTGCCGATTCCCTCATGGCCCATCACTCGAGGCATCTCGACCGGGACTTTGCCGGCCACAATGCTCAGATCGGTGCCGCACAGCCCCAGAGTTTCCATCCTGATCACAGCCGACCCCTCGGACTCAGGCGGGGACTTGTCTACGACCTCGACCACCCCGGGTGCAGTGAGTTGCGCGGCGCGCATTTGATGAGACTAGTTGTGAAGTGGCCCCCCGCAGTGGCGTGCGATGGAACTAATATTTGTGGTTGGCCAGCCGAACGAAAGCGTCAACACCTCTCATGCCGCGACTCACCAACCTCGACCACGGTTCAATTTGCGTAGGCGACATCGACGAGGCCGTCAGCTTCTACCGCGACATTCTCGGTCTGACTCCGATTCCGCGACCCGATTTCGGCTTCCCGGGTGCCTGGTTCGACGCCGGCGGCACTCCCGTGCACCTGACAACCGATGGCACATTGAGGGGCACCGATTCTCCGATTCGGGCCAACGAGAGCCACCTGGCCTTTCGAGTCGACGATGTCGAAGCCATGATCTCGCAGCTTGATGGGCACGGCGTGGCCGTTTGGGAGCTACCCGATTCACCGGCTGCGCTCCGTCAGGTTTTTTTCAACGATCCCTGGGGCAACATGATCGAAATGATCGTCTACTGACGGCCTAGGTCTCGCCGGCTCAGTACATCACCAGTCCGCCGGTGACATTGACGTCGGCACCAGTGATCCCCGCGGACTCATCCGAGGCCAAGAAAGCAACGGTTTGGGCCACGTCGGCCGCGGTGACCAGCCGCTTCAGCGGTGTCATATTCTCGGAGTCCGCTCTGACGTCGCCCACGGGACGGTTTTGCTGGGCCGCCTGTTGCTCGAAGACCCATTCGATTCGCTCGCCCTCCACGAAACCGGGGGAGATGAGGTTGACTCGAATCTGGTGCGGTCCGGTCTCCACTGCCAGGGTGCGAGTGAGTCCAATGAGCGCCGCCTTGCTGGCGGCATAGGCAGTGCGGTTTAGCAACGGGCGCTTGCCGGTGATCGAGCCGATGTTGATAATCGATCCCGACCGACGCTCAATCATCGACGGCAGCATGGCCTGACAGCACAGGTAGACCCCGGTCACGTTCACCGCGAAGGTCTCCTCCCAGTCCCCAAGCTGCACCTCCCACAGTGGTGCCGAAGGGCCGCCGATCCCGCTGTTGTTCACCAACACGTCGATGCGGCCCCACTGAGACAAGACCCGGCTGGCCAGCGAGGTCACCGCATCGGGATCGGAAACATCGGTTTCAACCACCTGGGCTTGGCCACCGGCGGCTTCGATCGTGCCGGCAACGTCTTCCAGGGCATCCACCGAGCGGGCCGCCAAGACCATGTTGCCTCCTTCTCGAGCACAGGTCAGGGCGATTTCCCGGCCGACGCCTCGGCCCGCGCCGGTGACAACGACGACTTTTTCGTCGAGCTTCATGGGGCACCTGCTTTCGGTCGGGCCGCTGACGGCATCCTGATATCGTCGTACATCGCCAGCCACGATGCATCGCATTGGGGTCCGATTGCCGACATGACGTTTGAACTCGTAGTCCGGGGCGGCACGGTGGTGACCGCCACCGGCCGACAACGCGCCGATGTGTACGTGGAGGATGGCCGCGTCGCGGCAATTCTCGACCCGGACTCGCCCGAATCCGCCGACGAGACCATTGACGCCGATGGCCGATTCGTGCTCCCTGGCATGGTCGACACCCACGTACATCTAATGGAGCCGGGTGATTCGACCCGAGAGGACTTCCCGACGGGGACTCGGGCGGCCGCTCGCCAGGGCGTGACCACCATCGTGGAGCACACCCACGGCTGGCCGCTTACCAGTGCCGGGCGTTTCGAGGAGAAGTGGCACCACCTGCGGGATCGGTCGTATGTGGACTATGCGCTGGCGGCTCACGCATTTCCGGAGCATGCCGGTGAGATCCGCAGCCTCTGGGAAGCCGGCGTTACGTTTTTCAAGATCTTCACTTGCACCACCCACGGGATTCCCGCGGTCACAGCCGAGATGCTCTTGGAGATCTTCGAAGAGCTGGCCAGCCTCGACGCCGCGTGCCTGGTTCACTGCGAGGACGATGTGATGACCGCCCGCAACGAGCGCCGCCTAAAGGCTGAAGGCCGCATCGACCCGGGGGTCATCCCCGAATGGCGCTCAAGGGAGGCGGAACTGGTGGCGGTGGGGTCGACTGCTCTTTTGGCCAAGGTCACCGGGGTTCGGGCCACGGTGGCCCACGCCAGCAGCGCCGATGTGGTCGATTTGATTCAGCGGGAGCGGGCCGCCGGATCGCCGATCGTGGCGGAAACGTGTCCCCAGTACCTTTATCTCCATGAATCGGAGATCCATAACCACGGCCCATTCCGCAAATTCACCCCGCCTGCCCGAATCCGCTCGGCGGAGGACGAAGACCGGATGTGGAACGCGTTCAACGACGGCTCGATCAGCCATCTCTCCACCGATCATGCCCCGTCGACCGAGGCTCAAAAGCGAGAGGGCACCATTTGGGAGTGCCACTTCGGGTTGCCTGGGCTGGACACAACCGTACCTCTCATGGTGGACGCTGCCCTGAGCGGTAGAACAACGCTGGAACGGCTGGTCGAGGCTTACGCCCAACAGCCCGCCGAACAGTATCGACTGCGCGGCAAGGGCCGAGTGGAGGTGGGCTATGACGCCGACCTCGTCATCCTGGATCCTCAGGCGACTTGGCAGATCACTAACGAGGCAGTGGTATCAAGAGCAGGATGGACGCCCTTCGCCGGCCGCGACGTGCAGGGCCGCGTGGAATCGGTGCTGCTGCGTGGTCACCCCATCGAAGACGGGGCCCCGCCCCGGGGTCGGTTCATGCCGGGTCCGGGCGGCTAGTCGCACTCCCCATCACATAGGGTTCGGATTTGTCCTTGGAGATCGGGGTTAGGGGAACCGGCAATGGCTCAGAACACGCCGACGATTGACGTTCACTGCCATCTGGCCACGCCATCGGCGGGTGAGCTGCTCAGCCCCCACGGTCGGCCCCAGGACGAGCCCTATATCTACTTCATGGGCCAGGACTCCCTTGACCAGAACAAGGTCATGTTTCCCAAGATCTTCGATGCGCTGACGAAGCCCGAAGCTCGGATCGAACACATGGACGAGATGGGAGTCGATATCCAGGGCCTGTCCACGTTTGTGTCCGAGTACGGGTATTGGGCGCCGCCTGAGGTGGGGGCCGAAGCAGCTCGACTCCAGAACGACAACCTGGCCCAGGCCGTGGCTGATCGACCGTCCCGGTTCTCGGCGTTCGGCGCGACCGTGCCCCTCCAAGACATCGACCTCGCCATCGCCGAAATGGACCGGGCGGTTGACGAGCTGGGTTTCAAGGGCTTGCAGATCGGCGGCACCATCGCGGGCCGCAACCTTGACGAACCGGGCTTTCGACCGTTCTGGCGAGCGGTGGCGGCCAAGGGCATACCGGTGATCTTGCACCCCAACGGCTACGAGGAGAGTCACCGATTCGGCGAGTACTTCATGACCAACTGCATCGGCAACCCCCTGGAGACCATGGTGGCTGTCAACCGCATGATCTTCTCCGGGCTGTTCGAGGAGCTGCCCGATCTCAAGCTGGTGCTGGTGCACGGGGGCGGCTACCTGCCGTTCTACGCCTCTCGTTCCGACCACACCTGGGAGGTCCGCCCCGAGACCCGGGTGAACATTCCCGACCATCCCCCCAGCCGCTACATGAAGCGCCTCCTCTACGACACGATGGTCTTCCAGCCGCTCTATCTCCGCCACCTTGTCGATGTCGTGGGCAGCGACCGGGTGATGGCCGGCACCGACTTCCCCTTCGACATGGGTGATCCCGACCCCATGGGTCTCATCGACCGCACCGAAGGACTCACCGATGCCGACCGAATCGCGATGAAGGGCGGCAACGCCGTCCGGGTGTTCGGGTTGTAGCCAACCACTCCCCAGGGCGGAAAGGATCAGAGCAAGAGCCGTTCCTCGTATTCCACTCTGGAGAGGACCCGGGGCTCGTCCTCGGTAATCAGCACCATGTCCTCGATCCTCACTCCGCCACCACCGGGAGCATCGGGCACCCAAACCAGGGGCTCGACGGCAAACACCATGTTCGGCTCAAAGGGGTACACCGTGGCACCGGGCATGTTCTCGCCTATATAGGGTGGCTCGTTGGCGCCCATGCCGATGCCGTGGCCGATGAACAGGCTGAACAGGTGCTCGGCGAGGCCATGGTTACCGATCGTCTCAACGATGGCATCAGCGGCGTCCTGATTGGTGAAGCCCGGCCTCATCTTGTCGATGCCCGCCATGAGGCCCTCATAGACAGCCGTATAGATCACCTGCTGGCGCCGGGATGGCTTCCCGATGATTGTCGTCCGACCGATGTCGGCGAAGTAACCATTCCACATGGCGCCTATGTCGATGAAGCAGAGGTCCATGTTCCGGGTCAGTTTGTCGGTGGCCAGACGATGAGGCGGCGACATGTGCTCTCCGGAGGCGACGAACGGGGTGATGACGTGGGCCATCTCGCCGCCGAGATAAAACAGCGTCTGCATGGCATCGCCGGCTATCTCCAACTCGCGCCGACCGGCTCGGGTTTCGTCGAGCGCTCGTTGGGTGACCGCGTCGCCGATGGCACAGGCCTCTTCGATGATGTCGATCTCCACATCGGACTTGATGAGCCGTGCCCGCTGCATGAGGCGGTCGCCATCGACCAGCTCAAGATGGGGAAGATGGTTGCGAACGGCGTCGATGAACGACATGTTGGCCGCGTCGAGGCCCAGTCGACCACTGTCCAGTCCTCGGTTGCGCAGGATGGGCCCGAGGATGTCCTTCACGAAGCCGTCCACCAGCTCGGCCTGTTCCATGATGGGGATGGCGTGTGCTTCGCCGATCCACGTCATGCCCAAACGGGCCTTGTCGATCTCACCGCCGGAGCACAGCAGCACCGGATCGCCGTCGGGTTGGAGCAGAGCGCCGTTCAGCGCGGTGGTCTTGCCCGCGATGAGCTGGGCCCGCAGTGAGGTCAGGTAGCGGACGTTCTCGTCCTTCCATACCAGCAGGCCGTCGACTCCCTGATCGCGCAATTCCTGCTGTGCGGCCCGGACGCGTTCGATCCGCAGCCGAGGCATGTCGTATCGGGCTTCCCAGTCGACTGCGAATGGCCCTTTTGCGTAGCCCGCCATCAGTTCTCCGATCATTCACAGCCTACTGAGGCTCGCCCACGCGCCGCTTTGCTGGGTCGCCACAGTGCACACCCAAAGCACGCCTCTTATCCTTTGCCTCACTGCCACTGAACTTCGTTGGGACAACGCTGCATGACATCGTCGGGGATCAACCCGCTCCAAATCGCCATCGCCGGCGGATCCATCGGCGGGCTGACGGCCGGGATACTCCTTCATGAGCTTGGCCATGACGTACACATCTACGAACGGTCCACCAACGCTCTTGAAGGCCGAGGCGCGGGCATCGTCGTGCTGCCGATGACCGAGCGCTATTTCACCGAGAGGGGTTCAGCGCTAGGAGAGGGCCAGGCCGGCGCGGCCGATGTGGCACTGACCCTCACCAACTGGAGTTACGTCGACGAGTCCGGCGCCATCGTCGACGAGGCGGCGACGTACAACCGCTTCACGTCCTGGAATACCTTGTACCGGGCGCTGCTCGAGGTGCTGCCCGGCGATCGCTATCACCTCTCGCACTATGTCACCGGGTGCGTTCCAACGGCAGAAGGGGTCGCTGTCCAATTCGAGCACGGCGAATCGCGAGACTGCGACCTGCTCGTGGCGGCCGATGGAATCGCCTCAACGGTGCGCTCCATAGTCTCGCCCCACACCACCACCGACTACGCCGGTTATGTCGCCTGGCGGGGCACCGTGCTGGAGAGCGACCTCGAACCGGATACCGCGGCGGTCTTCGAGGACGCCATGGTTTATCAGGTGCTCAACCACGCCCACATACTGGCCTACGCCATCCCCGGCCCGGGCGACTCGATAATCCCCGGAGAGCGGGCCCTCAATTTCGTGTGGTACCGCAATGCGCCGGGCCCCGAGTTCGAGGAGCTCATGGTGGATCGAAACGGCGTACATCGCCCGGCCACCATGCCCCCCGGGTTGGCTCAAGACCGCTTCGTGGCCGAGCTGCGCCAAGACGCAGAACGACTGCTTGCTCCGCAGTTGCGGGAGCTGGTGTTGGCCTGTGAGGAGCCGTTCATCCAGGCCATTTTCGACATGGCCGCCGACCAGTTCGTCCACGGCCGTGTCGCGCTTATCGGCGACGCGGCCACCGCGCTGCGTCCTCATGTGGCGGCCGGAACAGCCAAAGCATGCGCCGACGGTTGGGCGTTGCGCGACCATCTGGGCATGGGGGGCGATCTAGATGCGTCGCTGGCTGAGTGGGAGCGCCAGCAGCTCGAACTGGCTCAAACCGTGGCTGGCAAGTCGAGGCGAATGGGTGAGCGGGCGCAGTTCGAGTCGACCATGGTCCCCGGTGATCCAGAGTGGCGGTTCGGGTTGTTCGGACCGGGCAACTGATTGGGCGGCCCGGGGGGCCGCCCAATCGACCGTTTCTCGCTGGCTACGAACCAATTGCGGGCTGGCGGAGTCCGACCACTGAATTGGCCACCAGTACAGCGATAACAACCGCTCCTCCGATCAGCGCCTCGGCATTGGGCTGCTCCTCCAAGAGCCACCACACCCACAAGGGCCCAATGACTGTTTCGAGAATCATGAGCAGCCCGGTCTCGGGGGCGGAGATTCTCCGTGGGCCGTGTCCAATCAGGGCAAAGGAGATGGGAAGAACCAGAATCCCGCTGGGCAGCAGCACGGCAACGTCTTCACCAGAGATGCCGAACGGGTCGGCAAAGGAAGCGGCGAAAGCAGCGGCCAACAGGCCGCCGATCCCCCAGGCCGGGACCATGCTGACGTGGCTGTTGCGGCGCATGACGGTGAGGCCGATGGCCATGGCCAGAGCCGCCCCCGCTGCGGCGAGATCGCCACCGATGCGACCAGTGCCGATGCTGCCAAAGAAGATGTACAAGATCGCGCCCAAGCTGGCCGTCACCGCCAGCCAGACCCTTAGGGGGACTGGTTCGCCGAGAAAGACCCTGCTGAGCACCGCCGCGAACAGCGGGGCAGTGGCGAAGATGACCAATGTGTTGGCCACGCTCGTGTTGGTGATCGACGTGGCGAACAAGGTGAGCTGCGATCCGAACAACATGGCAACGATGAGCCCCACGCCACCGAGGGAGCGGAAGTGGGCCAGCACATCGCCTCGCGACCACACAGCCGTCGCCGTCACGACGGTCAGCCCCATGAGGAAGCCGCGCCAGAACACAATGGTCCACACGTCGGCATCCACGAGCCTGATCAGAAGGCTGTCCGGCGATAGAACCAGGACGCCGAGGGTGGTTAAGAGCAGTCCAATGGCGTGGGAGGAGAGCCGCGTTGGGCGGCCGGCGAGTCCTTCTACCACCTGTTGCTTGGTCTCTACTTGATTGCCTGGGGATTGAGGGGCGAGCCCACCGCGCGGGGTATGACCAGTGGCGGAGCGACGAGTTGGAACTCATAGACGCCGTCTTCGGCGCAGTCGGCCGCCAGCTCATCGAGGTACCAGATCTCCCCGACGAACAGTCCCATGGCAACCACCATGACCAAATGCAGCGGCTGAAAACTGCCGTCGATCTCATTGGGCCGCACCTCAGCGCCCCAGGTGTCGGTGGCGATAGCGGCCACCTCGCGTTCGGCCAGCCACGGCGCAGACAACAGCGACAACCCCGGCGAGTCGCCCGCGGAGAATCCATCCCAGCCGGGCAGTTCTCGTCGCCGGGCCATGTCACCAGTTCTGATCAGCACCATGTCGCCGGTGCCCACTTCGACTCCATGGTGGTCACAGGCTGCGTCCAGGTCTTCGCCAGTTATGGCATCGCCCGGTTCCAAGTGCTCAACCCCGCGCACTCGGGGGATGTCCAACAAGACGCCACGCGAGACCACGGTCTTCTGGTTTTCGATGCCGTTCTTGTCGGCCCCGGTGCTTGACACCAGCCGAGCGTCGTAGCCGTTGTACATCAACCCGTCGTGGAATATGTGGGCCAGCGCATCCCACTGGGTCCCGCCCTGCAAGAACAAGAACAGGGTGTCGTCGGCCACCCCCCATCCCATTGGCCAATCCTGGGTGCCTTCGGCGTGGTCGGTGCCGGTGGCCACCATCTGATGAATCGGGTTGACCCGGCCGAACGCGCCGGTCTGAGGCCCGTTTCCGTCCAACGGGAGTTGCAGCGAGAAGACCTTCCCCTGACGAACCAGACCAGCCGACTCAACGATCTTTTCGGGGGAGATGTGGTTCAGGGTCCCGAGTTCGTCGTCGTCGCCCCAACGGCCCCAGTTGCGGTACTGGTCGCAGTATTGCTGCAACAGCTCAACGGTGATGTCTGGCGTAGCCATACGCTCGACTCCTCCCTCGGGTGTTCACCGGTCGAGAAGCCAGCGAACATTGTGTGGATGCATACTTCACGCGATCCATTCCAGTTTCAAGTGTGACCTGATTTCGGCAACTAGTGGGACTTGCTTTGAACCCGGCGGCGAATATGCGCCGCCGCCGCGTGGATGAGGCGCACCCGCGGAGTGCGCCAACATTGCAGACGGGTGGACCCTTCGTTCTCCAGACAGAGGTTGCACGATGTGCAATCGAGCCGGCCACGACGCCCGGCTTCGATCTGACCCACCACATCTGGCTCGCGGATCAGCGGTCGCGCAAGGCATACGAAATCGCAAGAGCCATCGGCCAAGACCCGCTCTACCGTCTCTGTGGTCCGGATCCCGCCGACGAGAAGCAGGGTCAAGTCGGGAACGACTGCTCGGATGGCCTGGGCGTAAGGCTCGAAGTACGCCTCGCCGCTTGGTGGTGAGAACATCCGGAAATAGAGGTGGTCGGCCACCGCCCGCCGCCCATCCACAGCAACGTACTTGTGGCAGGAGTCGGCGCCCGAAGCCATGAGGCCAACGCTCACCTCCACGCCGTCGAGTCCTAGGCCGGCCAGCACTCGGACGCGCTCCACGCTTTCGGGCAGCTCCAGGCCGTTGTCGACCTGATCTTCCATGCCCACCTTGGCGGTAACCGGGAAGTCGGGACCAACCACCCCTCGTATCGACTGGTACACCTGCGTCAGCAGTCTGGAACGCCGCTCTGCATCACCACCCCACCGATCATTACGGGTATTGGAGTGCGGAGAGCCGAAAGAGCTGATCAAGTACCCGTTGGCGGCATGAATGTGGATTCCGTCGAATCCCGCTTCCCGCGCCCGGGCGGCGGCCACACCAAAGGCTTCGATCACTTCTTCGATCTCGTCGTCGCGGGCCGGCTCAGCTACTGATCCGGTGAGGGCATTGGCCACCGCTGAGGGGGCCACCATGGCAAAGTCGCCCATGCCCCCCTGGTTTCCAGCGTGGGCGAGCTGGGCAAAGATCTTGCCGTCTGCACTATGGACCGCTTCGGTGAGTTGGGCGAGGCCGGGGATCATGGCATCGTCGTGGATTCCTGTCTGGTTGGGCAGCGACTGGCCGCGGGGGTGGACGAAGGCGTGGCCGAGCAGAGACAGCCCCACGCCGTTGGCGGCCAACGTCCGGTGAAGCTCAATGAGCTCGGGGGTGACTGCACCGAGGTCGGTGGCCATGGTCTCCGACGTGGCGGCCCGAACGAAGCGGTTCTTGATCTCCAGGCGACCGATCCGGCCGGGCGTGAAGGCGTGCATTTGGGTCCCCTCGAGCAGTTCTAATGAACAGTTCTGGAAAAGACTCCTAAACTGCGCGGGCCAGCGCAAGCGACCCGACTAGCAGGGGGACCCATGAGCACCAACAGCGAAGTTCGAGACGGCATGAGGATCGACTGGGATGTCATCGTCGAGATGGACGACGGTCTGCAATTGCGGGCCGACGTGTACCGCCCGGACGACGACGGCCAGTACCCGGTCATCTTGAGCTACGGCCCCTACGCCAAAGGACTGGCCTTCCAAGAGGGCTATCCCAGCGCTTGGGACCGCATGGTGGAAGAGCATCCCGACGTGGCCGCCGGATCCACCAACAAGTATCAGAACTGGGAGGTGTGCGATCCCGAGAAGTGGGTCCCCGAGGGGTACGCGTGCGTTCGGGTGGACTCCCGGGGGGCGGGCCGTAGCCCCGGCTACATCGACCACTTCTCACCCCGAGAGACCCGGGACTTCTACGAGTGCATCGAGTGGTCCGGTGTCCAGCCCTGGTCCAACGGCAAGGTCGGCATTTCGGGGATCTCTTACTACGCCATCAACGCCTGGCATGTCGCCTCGCTCCAGCCACCCCACCTAACGGCGATGATCCCCTGGGAGGGAGCCGCCGATTGGTACCGCGACATGACCTACCACGGCGGCATCCTGTCGACCTTCTGGGACAACTGGTACGACATGCAGATCAAGACCGTGCAGCACGGCGTCGGCGAGAACGGGGCGAGGAGCATCGTGACCGGCGAGCTCGTGGCCGGCCCCGACACGCTGAGCGAGGAGAAGCTTCGGGCCAATCGTTGCGACTTCGGCAACGAGATCGCCTCCCATCCCCTCGACGACCAGTACCACAAGGACCGGTCCCCCGATTGGTCGAAGGTGACCGTGCCGTTCTTGTCGGCGTCCAACTGGGGCGGACAGGGACTGCATCCCCGCGGCAACATCGAGGCCTACATCCGGGCCGCTTCCCCCGAGAAGTTCCTAGAGTGCCACGGCATAGAGCACTGGACCGAGTACTACACCGACTACGGCGTCCAACTCCAAAAGCGCTTCTTCGCCAAGTATCTCCAGGGTAATGACGCCGCCTGGGACGATCAGCCGAGGGTGCAGCTGCTGGTTCGCCATGTCGACCGTTTCGTCGAGCGGGCCGAATCCGACTGGCCCATCCCGCGGACCGACTGGACCAAGCTGCATCTCAATCCATCGGACCAGACGCTGGTGCATGATCCCGTGAACGCCGAGACAACGATCACCTATGCCGCCATGGGCGACGGGCTCACCTTCTTCATGCCTCCAGTGGAGGAGGAGACCGAGGTAACCGGTCCGTTGGCCGCCAAACTCCACATCTCCTCGTCCACCACCGATGCCGATTTGTTCTTGGTGTTCCGGGTCTTCGACCCCGATGGTGAAGAGGTCACATTCATGGGCGCCATCGATCCCCACACGCCCATCGCCCAGGGCTGGTTGCGAGCGTCGCATCGCAAGCTGGATGAATCCCTTTCCGAAGAGTGGAGGCCGTACCACACCCACGACGAGGAACAGCCCCTGACGCCGGGGGAGATCTACGAGCTGGATATCGAGATCTGGCCCACTTCGATCGTGATACCGCCGGGCTATCGCATCGGCTTTTCGATTCGAGGGCGCGACTACGAATGGGACGGCGACACCACGGGGCTCCGGCTGTCGAACTTCAAGAACGAGCTACGGGGCTGCGGCCCGTTCCTGCACGACGATGTCAGGAATCGGCCACCGGAGGTGTTCGACAATCAGGTGACGGTGCACTTCGGCCCCGACCATCCGAATTGGGTCCTGGTCCCGCGCATCCCCAACGACCAAAGCGGGTAGGGGTCATCCTGGCGGCTCAACCTTAAAGGCGTTCATGAGCTGGGCCAAGAGACCGTAGTAGCCGACAACCGTTAGCAGTTCGACGACGCCGTCTTGTCCCAGTGCCTCAACTGTTCGGGCATAGATGTCGTCGCTCATGGCCTTTTCACGCAGTATCGACTGGCAGGCATCGTACGAGGCATTGAGTTCGGCAGTCTCCAAAGCAGGTCGCTTTCCCGCACGCAAGGCAGCTACCTGCTCAATGGTCAAGCCGACGCGAATTGCGATGGGTTCGTGGGCCCATCGCTCGAACTCGCAGTCGTAATGGGTTGCGGTCATCAAGATGGCCAGCTCCCGCACTGATCCGCTGAGCCCACCATGGAACCTCAACGCGGCGCCGAGCTGTTGCACTGCATCCCCAACTCCAGGGTTGTAGAGCAGGGCATTGAAGGGTCCGATCAACGCTCCGCGGCTGTCCGTGAGAGGGAAGGATGCGTCTTTGGCTCGGTCCCCTCCTGCGATGGAGTCATACAGAACCCGCTGCTCAACGTTGAGGTCGCCGGGGGGCAGGCCGGGTAGGCGGGCCATGTCAGCCCAAATCCACGATGGCGGCCACTGATCCGCCTCCGGCGGGGCCGGATTGAAGCCCGGCCACCGACACGAACACGGCAGGATCTCCCAGTGCGGCGGCGGCCACACCCCCTACGGCCCCCTTGGTGTGGTGGGTGTGGTGGATGTCCGAATCGTTTTGCGACACTTGCCGCCGGCCCCGCAGTCGGCCGCTGGGATGTATCTCGCACTTGATGAAGCAATTCACCACCCGGTCGTCGAGGTCTTCGGGGATCGGCCGCTCGGGCAGGTCGAGGCCGGCTGAGCGGATCGCACGGTAGATGCCGGGGAAGTCGAGGTTGTCCTCCATGATCGAGTGGCCCGATCGGTAGCGCCCGCCGACGCCGAGGCGGTTGCCAACCACCACGACCTGGGCCTGGGTCTGCTCGACCCCCGATGAGCACGACGCAACCGACGAGTAGACTGAGAGGTCTTTGGCGATCTGGTTTTCACGGGGCCGCTCGATCTCGCCCAGCGCGGTGGCTATGCCCAAAGCCGACGTGGCGTTGGAAACCGCCATCGATTCCATGGTGTCCTCCAATGCCACCGTTTTACCCCGGGCATGGGCGTCGGCGATGCGCTCGGCGGTCAGCAAAGGCGTCTTGGTCTGTACATAGTGGACGTCGGCCGGATCGTCAATGCCGGCGTCGGCCACCGCCAGGTTGACCGCGTCGGCCACCTTGTCGAGCATGGCGAGGCGGCCGATCTCCTCGGGCAAGATGGGCACCGAAACGGCCTGACCGACGGTGAGGCGCTTCTCGTCCGCTGGCTCGGCGGGACCGTCGACTTTGGCAAAGACCGTCATGTGGGGCGAGATCACCCCGTCGGTTCCGCCGGACCAGGCGATGGGCACTTGGAGGGCCGACTCCCGGGTGTGCCCGCACTGTTCGACAAGGAAGTCGCGAAGCACCCGATCGGCCAAGATGCGGGAGAAGTCGTTAACACCGCCATTGCCCTCGACCTTGCCGACCACCCCGACGATCTGGTCGCCCCGGAAGGCCCCCTCTGCGATGGCCTGTTCAAGCCCTGAGGTATCCGTGACATGCTCGAATGGGATCTTGCGCACTTCAAAAGGCATAAATCCGTCTCTCCCTTATTTCCACTGTGGGTGAATACTCCCAAATCTTGGCAGACTGCGGCAGCATGGTGGCCAAGGATCATGACTGATGACCTGACTGACATCGGGGCTTTCGTGCCCAACAGCGTGGCCGTGGGCGGCTCGGGGCAAGGAAGCTTGCAAGGACGCACCTTCGTGGCCAAGGACCTGATCAGCCTTCGGGGCCATCAAAGCTCTTTCGGCCATGAGCGATGGCGGTCGACCCATGCCGCCCCGTCGGCGACGTCACCGATCTTGACCCGCATGCTGGACGCCGGCGCCGATCTTGTTGGCCTGACCAAGCTGGATCAGCTGGCCTACTCGCTGATCGGCAATGTGGGGGAGGGTGCGCCGCCGCGCAATGCGCTCGACGATCGGCTCTTCTGCGGGGGCTCATCCTCGGGCTCGGCCGCGGCGGTGGCCGCCGAACTGGCCGACATCGGATTGGGCACCGATACGGCCGGCTCGATTCGGGTGCCCGCGGCAGCTTGCGGGCTGCACAGCATTCGGCCCTCGCACGGGGTGATCGAATCCGATGGGGTCATCCCGCTGGCGCACTCGTTCGACGTGGTCGGTGTTTTCGGGCTTCGGGCCTCGATCATCGCCGATGTGCTCAAGGTGCTCGCACCGGGTGCTGACCACACCACGGCGCCTCCCAAGGTTAGGTTCGCCGCCGATGTGTTTGATGAGGCTGATGCCGAGACGGCCCGGATCGGAAGGGCCGTGGCTGAGGCCGCGGCCGATGTAGTGGGCGGTCCATTAGAGGAGATCGAGTTCGGGGAGTTCACCAGTGCCGTTGTCGGTGATTTGTTTGCCAGGTTGCAAGGACGGGAAATTTGGTCGAACCATGGGCCTTGGGTTGCCGAGCACGGTTCGTCGTTGGCCGAAGACGTGAGGATGCGGCTCGAGCGGTGCGAGCGCCTTTCCCAGGATCCTTACCGCGCCCAACAGGACGACCGGGCGGAGAGGCTGGTGTATACCCGATCTCTCCGTGTCGCGGTCGAGCCGGGAACTGCGGTGGTGCTCCCGGTGATGCTCCGGCATGGCCCGATGCGGGACTGGGACGACCGGCAGTTGGCCCAGTTCAGAGGCGAGTGCTTCCGGCTGGCTGCTCCCAGCAGCCTTGCGGGGGTACCTCAGGCGGTGTTTTCAGTCCGCCGATACGGCGATCCCCGGTCGGTGGGAGTCGGCTTGTTGACTGCCCCCGGTGATGAGCTTCGTCTTCTCGATCTCATGACCATGCTCGGTGACGACGCCCGGGCGACCGGGATGGTGTTTGGATAGGGTTTTCCCGCCAGGCATTCCCCGTAGGGAGGTCCGAGTTCGATGGTCGACAAACACGTACTGCGCCCTGCGGGGGTATGGGATCCGTCGTCAGCGGGTTTCGAGCATCCCCAGCCATTCTCACAAGGAATTGTGTGCGAATCCGGCCGGATGGTCTTTGCTGCTGGACAAGTTGCCCTCGATCCGGATGGCGCCGTTATCGGTGTGGGAGACCCGGCGGCCCAGACCGAGGCCACGCTGGAGAACCTCCAGCGAGTGCTCAACGAGGGCGGAGCAACGTTGGAAGACGTCGTGCGGTTGACCGTGTTCCTCACCGATATGGCTTACCTTCCCGCGGTGCAGGAGGTGCGGGCCCGGTATTTTCCCAATGACCCTCCAGCCAGTTCGACGATTGAGATCAGTGCCCTCGTCGTCCCCGACCTCATGATCGAGATCGACGCCATCGCCGTGGTGGATCCTCCCCCGAATTGAGCGAGACGTTGTCTGGTAAATTGCCTTAGACCAGTGAAACTCGAACGAGCGGAGGCCAAATCATGAGCGATGAAGAAGATGGATATTTCCGAGAAGTAGTCGTCCGTTTGAACCAGCAGCAACTCGAGTTGGTTGACGATTCCGTTGACGAAACGAGTTCCGGGGACCGGGAAGACCTCTTTCTGCGGGCGTTGCGGGAATTCCACAAGGAACACTCCTCATGACCGAGCGAAGGCTGTTGTATGAGCACATCATGGAACCGGCCACCGGCAAGGCCGTCGAGCTCCTGGCCGGACAGGTCATGCGACTCGAACAGATCGGAGTCGCCGGTCAATGCGCCGACTTCAACTGTTTCAACCTCCACGATTACAAGGAGTGCTTCCACACCGGTCGGACCAGGCACATGCATGGAATGCACCCAACCACGGGCGATTTCCTCTGGTCGGCGCCGCCGCGAGACCGGCCTATAGCGGCGATCATCACCGACACCGTCGGAACCAATGATGTGCTGTATCCCCGATGTAGCGGCTTGCTGTACGAATACCAATTTGGGGTGGATCCCCATACGAACTGTCACGACATTCAAGCCGAAGCCCAGCGAGAATACGGGTTGACCAGCGACGACGTGCATGATTCGTTCAATTTCTTCATGCACACCGGTGTCGATCAAGCAGGACATCCATACATCGCCGAAAACGTGGCCAAGCACGGGGACTACATCGAGATTATCGCCTTGATCGATTTGCTAGCCGTGCCCAACGTGTGTGGCGCGGATACCTTCGCCACCAGCAGTTTCGAGCTGAAGCCACTGCGGCTTGCCATCTATGAAGGCCTGCCCGAAGACCTCGCCCAGTTCGAAGGCCGGCCGGAGTTGGTCAAATACCGATCTCAGCTCACCACCGAGGACTTGGCCGCCCAACCCATCAAGGCTGATCGAGAGCTGTACAAAGACCCTTCGTACGTCCCGAATTACGTCAACTACCCCATTGTTCTCACCGACGTCCCCGTCAACTTGAGCCCCGAGCACCAGACCATGCTCGATGAGCTTGTGGCGACAGGAGAATTCGGCGAGACCGACGCCGACGTGCTTCGGTACGTGTTCTTCAGCTGGTGGATCGTCAACTACATGAAGGGTCCGAAGCACCTGGATCAGGTGGCGGAGGATTAGCGAAATCTGCTGGTGAGCGGTCCTTCCTCAACGAGAACTCCGATGGCGATCCACCACATCGCGGTTGAAGTCAACGGCGTGGCCTATGACCGGACAGTCTCGCCCCGACTGCTGCTATCGGACTTCCTCCGTCACGAGTTGCACCTGACCGGGACCCATGTGGGCTGCGAGCACGGCGTCTGCGGGGCCTGCACCGTCCAACTCGACGGACAAGGGGTGCGGTCATGTCTGTTGTTCGCGGTGCAGGTTGACGGCAGCGCCATCAAGACCGTGGAGGGACTGGCGAACGGTGATGATCTGCACCCGCTCCAAGAAGCCTTCAGCGCCGCTCACGCACTGCAATGCGGGTTCTGCACCCCTGGCTTTCTCATGGCGATCGACTCGATGCTCGATGAGCTGGCCGAAATGACGGAGGCGGGGATACGGGAGGCGCTCAGCGGCAACATCTGTCGTTGCACCGGCTATCAGGGTATCGTCGAAGCGGTCCAAGCCACGGTGGCCAGTCACCAACAGGCCAGCCAGCAACATGACAGTCGGTAGCGAATTTTCCCAGCAGCCTTTAGTGTCCAAGAAGGGGGATAAGAGTGCTCAACGTCGATGACCAGTCGTCCGCACTGGGGAATGCAGGCCAACTATGAGCGCTGACGACTTGGTGCCCCAAAAGGTCGAGGCGATCCTGAACCCGGGCCGGATGCTCGCCGACGGCATTCCCTACCCGGACTTCGAGGCGGCCAGGGCGCTGGACGACCTGGCCGAATGGCTGCCGTTTTGGGCCGATACTGCCGAGCGCTACGAAGCCCTAGGTATGGCCGCGTTGGAGGCTGGTGATCGGGTCAGCGCCGGCGAGTGGCTGTGGCATTCGTCGTTGTCGTGGCACTACGGGCAGCTCATGTGGTTCCACGAACCCGACCGCCGCGAGCACGGCCAGCACAAGAAGGTCGAGTTGTACAAGCGGGCTGCGCCTCATCTAGTGGCTCCGGCCGAGCGGGTGGAAATCGCATTCGAATCGACGATCATCCCCGGCTACCTCCGGCTCCCCGCCGGGCCCGGACCTCACCCGTGCGCGGTCCTCATCGGGGGCCTAGAGTCGACCAAGGAGGAGAGCTACCACTTCGAGGCGCTCTGCCACCGCCGCGGGTTGGCCACCTTCGCGTTCGACGGTCCCGGCCAAGGCGAGATGTACTTCGACGTGAAGCTCTGCTCCGATTTTCATCGCTACACCTCTGCGGTCCTCGACACGATCAGCGCCCGGCCCGATGTGGACAGCGACCGCATCGGAGTGCTCGGCCGCAGCCTGGGCGGCTACTACGCCATGCAGTCAGCGGCCCTCGACAAGCGGCTCAAGGCCTGCGTGGCGTGGGGCGGGTTTTCCGACATGTCCGACTTCGACGGCATGCCACCCCACACTCGGGGAGGATTCGTTTACGTATCGGGCTTCGAGGACCTGGATGAGGGCCGCGCCTATCTGCAAGAGACGTTCGACCTATCGGAGACCATGGGCGATCTAACCTGCCCCACCCTGCTGGTCCAGGGATATCACGACCCGATCTTCCCTCCCCACCAGACCGAGTTGTTACAGGCGGGATTGGCCCACAACCCCCTGGCTCAGATCGACTTCGAGCTTGATGGCGACCACTGCTGTCACAACATGGGCCCAGTGGTCCGCCCCCGCATGGCCGACTATTTGGCCCGGAATCTGAGGGAGTGACCCATGACGACGCCGGCAGTACTGAGGCCAGGGAATCTCGCGGGGGTGGAGACCCGCAATCGGATTATCCGATCATCCACCTCCGAGACCATGGCCGATGACCGCGGCATCATCACCCAGCAATACCTGGACCTCCACACCCGACTGGCCCGCAATGGTGTAGGACTCATCTTCACCGGACATTGCTCGGTCCATCCCCGGGGCAACTACATCAGAGGCATGACCGCGTTGGATCGCGACGAGGTCATTGCACCGATGCAGAAGCTGACGCAAGCCATTCACGCCGAAGGCGGCAGGATTTTTGCCCAGCTCAACCACGCGGGAAGCCAGAGCCGAGACGAATCGATCGAGCCGCTGGCCCCCTCGGTGGTGGAGAACCCGCAGTTCCACCGCCTGCCCCTGGCCGCGGCCACCTCCGACGAGATCTGGGAGGCGATCGAGGGTTTTGGCAACGCGGCGAGGCGGGTGAGGGAAGCCGGCTTCGACGGTGTCCATGTGCATGCGGGCCATGGCTACCTCTTGTCCGAGTTCCTGTCACCGGCAACCAACCGCCGGGAGGACGAGTGGGGCGGATCGCTTGAGAACCGCCAACGCCTTCTACTCGAGACCTACAAGGCCATGCGGGCCGCGGTGGGCGACGACTTTCCGATCACCAACAAGATCGGGCTTTGGGACTACGTACCCGATGGGCTGACGGTTGAGGAAGGCCGAGCCACGGTCACGATGATGGACAATGCCGGAGTCGATGCCATCGAGATCTCTGCCGGCCTCATGTCGCCCAAGGCGGAGAGCGCGGCCCGATACGCGGGCGTGAGCAGGAAGCGGGCCTTGCAGGACAAGCTCCTTCATCGTGTGCTGGCCGCTCCGGTGAAGGAGGCGTACTACCGGGAGGAGGCTCGCCGCCATAAGGCGACGGCGAGGGGTAAGACGATCCTGGTCGGCGGCGTTCGCACCATCGAGTTGATGAACGAGGTGATCGAAGACGGGTCGGCCGATTTCGTCTCGCTGGCCCGTCCGTTCATTCGCGAGCCCGATCTGGTTCGCCAGATCGAAGCAGGTCGAACCGGCATGGTGGACTGCGTCTCCTGCAACATCTGTTTGATGCACGAAGGGTCGGTGGCTCTGAAGTGCTGGCGGGAGTCCAACGTAGATCTCTTGAAGCATGCCTGGGCACGAATCCGCAGGGAGGTCTGATGAAGCCGCCTGATTTCGACTACGTGGCGCCGATTTCGGTGGACGACGCAGTCAAGGCCTTGGGGAGCGATTCAGAGGCCAAGGTACTGGCTGGGGGCCAAAGCCTGATTCCGCTACTGGCCTTTCGCTTGGCTGGGCCTTCGCTTTTGGTGGACTTGGCCCGGGTGGACGGGCTTGACCACATCACCGACGAAGGCGATCGCCTGGTCATCGGGGCGATGACACGGCAACGCCGGGCCGAGCGAGACCCCCTGGTGGCCGAGCGGTGCCCTCTCCTGGTTGAGTCACTGCGCCATGTGGGGCATCCGCAAATCCGGTCGCGGGGGACGATTGGTGGAAGTGTGGCCCACGCCGACCCGGCAGGGGAGTTACCGGCGGTGGTCTTGGCCCTCGGAGGCCGGGTACATGTCACCGGCCCGGCTGGCGACCGGGCCATTGAGGCCGAAGATCTATTCCAAGGGTTCTTGAGCACTTCGATTGCTGACGGAGAAGTATTGACGGCCGTCGAACTTCCCGCATCCGGCCCTCGGACCGGATGGTCGGTGGTGGAAGTCGCCCGGCGACCCGGCGACTACGCATTGTGCGGCGCGCTCTGCCAGGTTCAATTGGATGGCGACGGCACCGTCGTGGACGCCCACCTGGCGCTGATCGGTGCCGGGGACCGTCCCATGCGGGCCCACGCCGTGGAGGCCGCCGTCCTCAATGGTGCCAGCCCGACCGAGGCCGCCGCGCTGGCGCCCGAGGGCCTCAGCCCCGGCAGCGACGTACAGGCCTCGAGTGACTACCGTCTGCACCTCGCGACGGTGACCAGCCGGCGGGCACTCACCCAAGCTTTGGAGCGCGCTGCATGAGTGATCACGCTGTCACTATCCGAGTAAATGGCGTCGAGAGGTCGGATTCGGTGCCGGCCCGTCTGACCTTGGCCGACTTTCTGCGAGAGCGGCTGGACCTCACCGCAACCCACCTGGCCTGCGAGCACGGCGTGTGCGGTGCATGCACCGTGATGGTGGATGGCGAGACCGCCCGAGCGTGCCTGCTGCTCACTGTGCAAGCCGACGGCAGCGAGGTCACCACGCTCGAAGGCCTCACTGAAGGCGACGAACTCGGTCCCATCGAGCAGGCGTTTTGGGCCAAACACGGTATGCAATGCGGTTTCTGCACTCCCGGATTCGTGCTGACCATCGCCGAGATGCTCGACGAAAACCCCAACCCAACTCGAGAGGAGATCATCGAAGGCCTGGGCGGCAACCTCTGCCGGTGTACGGGCTACGTCAAGATCGTAGAAGCAGTAGAGGAAGCAGTCAGCCTGCGGGGAGGTGGGGCATGAGCTTGTTCGGAGCGAGCATTCGCCGAAAAGAAGATCCCCGCCTGCTCCAGGGGAATGGTCAGTATCTGTCCGACATCAAGCTGCACGGCATGGTCCACGCGGTGTTCGTGCGCAGCCCCCACGCCCATGCGTTGATCCGGGGGATAGATACCAGCACGGCAATGGCCGATCCTCGAGTGGTGTGCGTCCTAACGGCTGATGATCTCCCGGCCGGCCTGCCCCCGCTGCCCTGTATCGACGCCGAGGAGACCACCAAGCCGTTCAACCAGCCCATCCTGGCCGCCGAAAAAGTCCGCTTCGTGGGTGAGCCGGTCGCACTGGTGATAGTCGAGGGCGACCGTTACATTGCCGAGGACATCGCGGGACTGGTGGACGTCGACTATGAACCGCTTCCCGCGGTGTCGACTGCCGAAGCAGCGCTGGCCCCCGGGGCACCGCTGGTCCACTTCGAATCGAACGTGGTCGATGTATTGGAGTACTCGGTGGGCGACGCGCCTTCGGCGCTGGCGGCCGCGCCCCACACGCTCACCGAGAGGTTCGTCACCCAGCGTTATGCCGGTACGCCGCTGGAGACCAGGGGAGTGATCGTCCAATGGGACGAGCCGCGCCGCGGCCTGACCATGTGGTCGTCCACCCAGGTTCCCCACAGCCTCAAGGCCACCTTGGTCGGCTATTTGGGGCTGCCCGAGAACGCCGTCCGGGTGATCGCTCCCGATGTGGGCGGCGCCTTCGGCGTGAAGCTCCAGCCCTATCCCGAGGAAATAGTCCTCGGATTGGCGGCCGAGCAGGTGGGTCGCCCGATCAAGTGGGTGGAGGACCGTTACGAGCATTTCCTGGCGTCCACCCACGGCCGCGAGCAGTACCACGACGTGGAGGTCGGCTACGACGATGACGGCAAAATCCTGGCCATCCACGACCACGCGGTCACCAACACCGGCGCTTATCTCCAGCGACTGACCCTGGTCGAGCCCTTCATCGGGGTCTCCATGCTGTCGGGTCCCTACGTGATCGAGCATCAACAGCTGGTGTCGACCGTGGTCATGACCAACACCACCCCTCTCAACCCTTTCCGAGGCGTCGGCCACGTTCAGGCGGCGTTCACCATGGAGCGCATCATCGACCTGGTGGCTGAAGCCGTTGGCATCGATCCCGGCGAAGTGCGGATGCGCAACATGTTCTCCAACGATGTGTTCCCGCTCCACCGTGGCATCGGGAACGTGTTGGCCGGCGAGATCATCTATGACTCCGGCGACTATCAGGAGTGCCTGCGCCGGGCTATGGCCGCGGCTGAGTGGGACGATTTCCGCAGCGAGCAGGATAGCGCCCGGGCTGAGGGTCGCTATCTGGGTATTGGCATCGGCTTTTTTGTCGAGGAGACCAGTCTCGGCCCCTACGAAAGTGGGCGCGTCCGAGTCGAACCATCCGGCCAGGTCATTGTGTTCACGGGGGCGTGCAGCAGCGGACAAGGCCACGACACCGTGCTGGCCCAGATCACCGCCGATGAGCTCGGCGTTGACTTCGATGACATCGTGGTCGTACACGGAGATACCGATCTGGTGGCCAGCGGCGTGGGCACCTATGCCAGCCGCAGCGCGCCCATTGGCGGCACCGCGGTGCGCCATGCCGCCGGCTCAATCAAAGAGCAAGCCATCCAAATCGCTGCGGAGATGCTGGAGGCTTCGCCACAAGATCTTGAGCTGGTCGAGGGAGAGGTCCGGGTCAAGGGATCGCCGGCCAGCAGCGTCTCGTTGGCCCAGGTGGCCGGAAGGGTGGCTCCTGGTCAGCCATTGCCCGAGGGAGTCGACAACTACACCCTGGACGCAACCGATATCTATCACCCTCCGACCAACACCTTCTCTTACGGTTGCCACGTGGCCACCGTCGAGGTCGACGTCGACACCGGTGTGGTCAACCTGCTTCGCCATGTCGTGGTCAATGACTCCGGGTCCTTGATTAACCCCCTCTTGGTGGACGGACAGGTGCAGGGAGGCGTCGCCTTGGGCATTGGAGGCGCTCTACTCGAGGAAATCGCCTACAGCGACGACGGCCAACCCCAGAACGCGAACTTCATGGACTACTTGGTTCCCGCCATCGGGAACATGCCCGAGATGGTCGTCGAACACATGATCGTCCCCACCCCCCTCAATCCCGATGGAATGAAGGGGGCCGGTGAAGGCGGTGCGGTGGGTGCACCGGCGGCCATCGCCAATGCAGTGGCCGACGCGCTGATTCCACTGGGAGCCAAGATCACCGAAACACCGCTGGGGCCGGAAACGGTTTACCGGGCGGTTCAGGACGCCCGCTGACTGGGCGTCCCACAGGAGTGGGGCAGAAACTCTCAAGAGAATCGAGGCACACATGACCGAGAGGGCATTGTCTGGCAAAAAGGCGATCGTCACCGGCGGTGGGAGGGGGATAGGTCGGGCCATCGCCATCGCATTGGCTGGGGCCGGTGCCGATGTTGCCGTGATCGGCCGCACGGTTGAGCTGCTCGACGAGACCGCGACAGAGGTGCAGGCCCTCGGCCAGTCAGCCGGGGTCAAAGCCGCCGACTTGACCGATGTCGGCGGCATTCCCGGAGTGTTCGGGGAGTTGGCTGACGAGCTCGGCGGATTCGACATTCTGGTTAACTCGGCCGGTGTGCAATTGACGGCGCCCGCGCTCGATGTGTCCGAGGAGGACTGGGACACGACTATCGATGCCAACCTGAAGGCCCTGTTCTTCTGCTGCCAGGCGGCGGGCCATCGCTTCGTCGAAGCGGGTGCGGGCAAAATCATCAATCTCGCCTCGACGTTCAGCGAAGTCGGCTTTCCCGGGTTCGCCGCTTATTGCGCATCCAAGGGCGGGGTCATGCAGCTGACCCGGACGTTGGCTTTGGAGTGGGCCCCCACGGGGTCAACGTCAATGCCATCGCGCCCACCGCGGTTCGAACCGAGATGAACGCGTACCTGCTCGACGATCCGGGCTTCTTGGAGGCATTCCTTCCCCGGGTTCCCGCCGGGCGGGTCGGGCAGCCCGACGATATTGCCGGCTCGGCTGTTTTCTTGGCTTCGTCGGCGTCAGACTTCGTCCACGGGCACCTGTTGTACGTGGACGGGGGCTACACCGCCGTCTGACCTTCCTCTAAGCGAACACCTCGGTGTCTTCCAGGACGCCGGACGCTTCCGTCATCTTCACCACGCCGTCCAGCTCCCACGGAACGGTCTCGCCCTTGCGGGCGTACCACTCGCGAATCAGGGCCGGGCCGTCGGTGACCAGCCCGAGGTGAAGCGAAGTGACCTGCAGCGCGGCGGCTTCAGCCTCTTCGCTGCCCCCGGCCACGATGTCGCCGGGCACGATGACCCGGAAATCGCGGTTGGCGGCATCAAAGGCGGTCGACAGCACACAGGCGTCGGTCATCGTCCCGGTGAGCACCAGGTTCTTGATATCGAGTTGGCGGAGCAAGAACTCGAAATCGGTGGGGACGAAAGAAGAGAGGCGCTTCTTGGTCCGGACGTAGTAGTCCCCTTCCTCCTCCTCGACCATGATGTCCAGCCACTTCGTGCCCTCCCAGCTGTGTTGGTCCATCATCGGATTCGGCGGCAGGTACAGCTCATACAGCACCCGCCAGTTCGCCATGCGGTTGTAGTGCTTGGAGTTCAAGTCATCGATCCCGCCGTAGCGCTGCCAGTGCTGGACATGGATGATCGGGATATCTATGGCCCGGGCCATTCGGTGGAACATGTCGTGGGCCGGGATCTTCGCCCGGGCTCGTGGGCAAGGACAGGACAATTCCTCGTCAGGACCGATGTGGCCGCGGTGCATATCGATGCAGGCGATGGCGGTCTTTTCGGGGTCGAGCCAGCGTTCGAAGGCGTCCTCGAAGTTGCTGGTGCCCGAGGGCAACACGACGCGGTCCTTGCCTTCCAGGTATGCGTACATCTCAGTCTTCATGGGTGGCTCGGCTTTCGTGTGTCGCCTCAAAAGGCTGGGCTTCTACCGAACCAAATTTATTGGCTGGGCGAGACAAGCGCCACAAGCCCTATCCGTCTCGTTCGGCCGAGAGCTGGGTCAACACCCAATCGGGGGTGATAGGGAGCGCCCTCACCGCGCCGGGATTGCCTAGCGCATGGCCCACGGCGGCGGCGATGGCCCCGCCTGCGCCCGCGATGCCAGCCTCACCGGCGCCTTTGGCCCCCAAGGGATTGGTGGGGGTTGGGGCGTTCTCGAGGATCGCCGTCTCGATCGCAGGCAGGTCGGCAGCCGTGGGCATCAGGTAGTCCATGAAGTTGGCCGCCTGGGGCTGCCCGTTCTCATCGAAAGTGAATTCCTCGAGCAGAGCACCGCCCAAGCCTTGTGCGAACCCCCCGAGTACCTGGCCTTCAACGAGCTTGGGATTGACCGCCTTGCCGACCTCGCACCCCAGCCATACCCGGTGCAGTCGCACCTGGCCCGACTCGGGGTCCAGGGAGGCATCGACCACAACGGCCCCGTAGGGGTAGTTCATCCGCTCGTCGAAATGCACTTCGCGAGCACCGAGTCCCGGCTCCTCACCCCGTTCGGCCGCCTTCAGAGTCCCGCAGGCTTCGGCGACTTGGCCCAGAGTCACCGACTTCGCCGGAGCCCCCGCGACGTGCACGCCGCCGTCGGCCAAAATCAGATCGTCGGCCGCGGCTTCGAGCAGGTCGGCGGCAATCCGCTTGGCCTTATCAGCGGTGTGGTGGGCCGCAGTTTGCACTGCCATGCCGCCGATCACCGTCGAGCGGCTGGACCACGAGCCCACTCCGTCGGGGACTAGGTCGGAATCTCCGTAGATAACGTGGATCTCCGCAGGGTCAACTCCCAGCTCGTCGGCGGCAATCTGCGCCATCACGGTCTCGATGCCCTGCCCTGAGGACGCGCCCCCGATGAAGACCCGGACGGTCCCGGTCGTATCGATGTCAACGGCCCCGGTCTCATAGAAGCCAAGCCCGCTCTTGTCCATGAAGATCGACAGCCCGATTCCCCGACGGTGGCCGTTCATGTCCTTGATGTCGTCGCACCATTCGGTGTACTTGGCCCCGGTCTGCTCAATCAATCCGATGAAGTCCCCGGAGTCGAGGAGAAACGACTCGCCGGCCAGCTCGAATCCGGGCTCGTAAGGCAACTCAGCGGCCGTGAGCAGATTCCTGCGGCGAATCTCTACCGGGTCGAGGTCGAACTCAGCGGCGGCCAGGTCGAGGAGTTGCTCCCGGGCCACGGTGAGCTCATAGCGGCCGGGCGCCCGATAGGGGCCCACTGGGGTCTTGTTGGTGGTGATGACATGGATCTTGGCCGCGTAGGCCGGCAGTCGATATGGGCCGGGGATCATTCCCAAGGTCAGCTCAGACACGATGACCCCGGTGGGGCGGATGTACGCCCCCTTGTTGTGCCACACCTCGGCCTTGAGCCCCAATAGGCGCCCTTCGGAATCGAAAGCGCCCTGCAAGCGGTGGGTCTGCTCGCGAGCGTGGTTGGTGGTGGTGAGGTTCTCCGCCCGGTCCTCAATCCACTTGACCGGACGTCCGGTCAAGACCGCCGCGTGGGCAACCAGAAAGTCCTCGGGAAAGAAATCGCCGCGGACCCCAAAGCTCCCGCCGGCGTCGGTCGAGCGCATGTGGATGGTGGCCGGCGACCGCCTCAAGAGGCGGGCCAAGACCTGGCGGTGGTAATGCGTAACCAGAGTCGCACCCCAAACGGTGAGCTCGTCACGGCCGGGATCGAAATCGCAAACCAGTCCTCTGGTTTCAAGAGGCACACCCGAGTGGCGCCCAATGGCGACTTCTGTGGATAGCACGCGTTCTGCTCGGTCAAATGCCGCGGCGACATTGCCATAGCCCTTCTGAAGGATGCAGAGCTCGTTTGACGAGTCCGACCACAGCGACTGTTGGTCGGGAGCGCGGAGCATATCTACCACCGCATCCAGGGGATCGATGTCGACAATCACCGCCTCCGCCGCATCCTCGGCCAAATAGGGATCATCAGCTAGAATGAGCGCTATGGGCTCGCCCACGTAGCGAACTCGCACTTGGGCGAGGACTGGTTGAAGCGCAGTTTCAAGCCCGAGGCCGTCGAACGGCAGCCGCAGCGGAATGGGCTCTATATGGGCGACGTCGGCGCCGGTTAGCACCAATCGAACCCCGGCCATGGCCTCCGCCGCGGCAGTGTCGATCCCCGCCAGTTGGCCGTGGGCATAGGTTGAGCGCACCACCCTCATCCATAGTTGGCCGGGCAGGTCCACGTCGTCCACAAATCGACCAGTACCACGCAAGAGCCGGGGGTCCTCGAGTCGAGGTACCGAGCTCCCGACGAAACTCATCGCGCTCCTCCCTGGGCCGCTATGACACTCCCGTTGGGCTTCCGGCCATGGCCAACGAGAGCTCATCCATGGTCAATTCGTCCACGTTGCGTTCCAGAACAACACGCCCTCGGAACATCACCACCACCCGGTCGCTGAGCTTGAGGAGTTCTTCGAGATCCAACGTCAAAAGGAGCACGGCCGCGCCGGCTTCTTTGACCTGGAGCAGTCGACGGTGCACATAGTCAACCGCGCCAACATCAAGCCCCCAAGTCGGGTTGTCGGCGATGAGCACCTTAGGGTTCCGGGAAAATTCCCGGGCTAGCACCACCTTCTGTTGGTTGCCGCCCGACAGGGTGCCGGCAAACAAGTTCGAATCGGCCGGCCGGACGTCGTATTCCTCCAGAAGTCCGTCGGCCTGATCCCTGATGCGCCTCCAGTCGAGCAGTCCTCGACGGGAGAAACGGCCGGCGGGGATCTCGTTCATGGCGAGGTTCTCAGCCAGGGACATGTCGAGGATCAGCCCCCATCCATGGCGATCTTCGGGGATGACCGCCAGGCCGCTGTCGCGGAGCCTGGCCGGCTCAGAGCCAGTCACATCTACTCCATCGATCATCACGGTGCCGGACTCGAGGGGGCTGAGGCCAGTGATGGCACTGACGACATCACGTTGTCCGTTCCCCTCGACTCCGGCAACGCCCAGGATCTCACCGGAGCGGACCGACAGGCTCAGACCATCAAGGGAATTTCCCCCGACGCCGGTCGTTACCAGTTCGCTTGTCTCAAGAAGGGTCTTGGTCTCGTCTCCGAGCGACGTGTGGTCCACTTTGACGGCGATGATGTCTTGGCCTGTCATGGCCCTGGTAAGGGTGCGCTCGTCGAAGTCCCCCCTTTCGACCTCGGCCACCTTCTTGCCAGCGCGGATAACGGTAACCCGGTCGGCGACTTGAGTGACCTCGGCCAGCTTGTGGGTTACCAGCACGATTGAGTGTCCCTTCGAGCGGAGATCTTCGAGGATGCTCAAGAGGTTCTCGATTTGCTGGGGCCCGAGCAGCGACGTCGGCTCGTCGAGAATAAGTATGTTCGCCCCCCGGTAAAGGACCTTCAATATCTCGACTCGCTGTTGAAGGTCCACGGGGAGTTGGCGAACCGGGGTGGAGGGGGGAAGCGGCATGCTGTACTTCTCGGCCAGCGAGGCGATCTCCCGGCGAATGGCCAGAGGCTTTAGTCGAAGGTCGAAAGCGGGGCGCGATCCGAGCACTATGTTCTCCGCCACCGTAAAGGTCGGGACCAATGAGAAATGCTGATGCACCATCCCGATTCCCAGAGCGAGTGCGTCATGAGGAGACTGGATGTCGGCGTTCTGACCTCTGACCAACATGGTTCCGGAGTCCGGGAGAATGTGGCCGAACATCACGTTCATGAGCGTGGTTTTGCCCGCTCCATTCTCGCCGAGCAGGACGTGGATCTCACCGGCCCGCACATCGAAGTCAATGCTGTCGTTGGCTTGGACATGGCCAAATCGCTTGGAAATGCCGCGAAGCTCTACAACCTTCTCATCCACAGCGGATCATTTCCCTCGGGTGGTTTTGGGTCACCTCAACTCCGTTGGGTCGAAGCCACATTGAGTCTCCTACTTGAACGCCCGCTCGTGCTTGGGGGGAGATGACGTTTGGCTGAACGACCAGGACTGTGCCGTCGGGATAGGCCCAGTCGTCGGGATGGGTGGCGCCGCGGTTCGGCCGAGTGCGAACAATTGGCGCCAAATAGCCACCGCCCCCGTAGCAATGCACGAGATCGTCCCAAATGTCGAAGCCC
>JAJDTA010000194.1 GCA_022827405.1 Acidimicrobiia bacterium | reverse complement strand
ACGGGAAGGTTTGGCACCTCGATGTCGGCTCATCGCATCCTGGGGCTGAAGCAGGTCCCAAGGGTTGGGCTGTTCGCCCATTAAAGCGGTACGCGAGCTGGGTTTAGAACGTCGTGAGACAGTTCGGTCCCTATCCTCTGTAGCCGAAGGTGATTTGAGGAAGGCTGTCCCTAGTACGAGAGGACCGGGACGGACGCAGCTCTCGTGTGCCAGTTGTCCTGCCAAGGGCATGGCTGGTTAGCGACCTGCGGAAAGGATAACCGCTGAAAGCATCTAAGTGGGAAGCCTGTTCCAAGATGAGATCACCCACCGGGAAAACCGGGTAAGGCCCGTGGCAGAACACCACGTTGATAGGCCGGAAGTGTACGCATGGCGACATGTTCAGCTGACCGGTACTAATCGGCCGAGGGCTTGGTTCTACATCAATAACCTGATTTTGAACCGGATGTTCGTGCTCGCTGTGGAGTTCTTGAAGCACTGCCTCTTTGACAAGAACATAAAGGTTTCGGTGGCGATGGCGGTGGGGTCACACCCGTTCCCATTCCGAACACGGAAGTTAAGCCCACCAGCGCCGATGGTACTTGGGTGGAGACGCCCTGGGAGAGTAGGTCGCCGCCGGATTTCGCAACAGATGGGGAGCCGAGAGGCTCCCCATCTTCGTTTAACCGCTGGCAACGGGGCGGTCCCGGTAGACTCATGCGGTGTCTTCCGGTGGAGGTCCTGCCCGCAAGCCTCCCAACCGCCGGAGGCCTCCTCGCCAGTCTGCGTCTCAGGACGGCCGGAGGGGGAAGCCACACTCGTCCCAAGGCGGCCGAAGGGGGAGACCGCAAGACGGCCGAAAGGGGAAACACCCACGGTCTCAAGACGGCCGAAAGGGGAGGCCACCCTCGTCCCAAGATCGGCGACAGGAAAAGCCGCCACCGCCCAAGGGGCCCCGGCACATGGGCTCGGTGGCCCGCAGGGGAGCGGCCAAGATCCACGAAGAACCCCTGCCCGTCGTCGACAAAGCCCCGCCGGAGGTCGAACTGACGCCCGAAGAGGCCGAAGAAGCCCGCCTGAGGGCCGAGCGACGAGCGGCCCGGCAGGCCCGCACCAAGCAGCTCCGATCAGAGGCTCGAGAGGCGGTCGAGCGCGGCAATCTCCGCGACGCCCCGGCCAAAAAACCCGACAAGCGATCGCGGGGCCGGCGGCGCACGCCCCTGTCGGAGAGCGGCTCATCGTCTCGGGCCCAGAAGTTGGAGGAAGCCGTCGGCCAGCGCATGGCGGCGACGCTTCGCCAGCGGCTCGTTCGGGCTGAAGAGGCCTATGAGCAAGAGGACTACCGCAGGGCGTGGCGGTCATTGGACGGCATGGCCAAAGAGGCCCCCAAGGTCCCCGAGGTGAGAGAGCTGGCTGGATTGACGCATTACCGGCTGGGCCGGTGGGAGTTGGCCGCCCGAGATCTGGAGGCTCTGCGAGAGCTCACCGGGCGAACGGATCTCCATCCGGTGTTGGCCGACTGCTACCGGGCTCAAAGTAGGTGGACCGATGTAGAGCTGATTTGGGCCGAGCTGCAGGCCTCCCAAGAGAGCTCGGCGGTGCTCGCCGAGGGCCGGATTGTGGCCGCCGGCGCGCTGGGCGACCAGGGGAAGCTCACTGAGGCAGTGGACGTGCTGTCCAAGGACTTCCAATTGCCCCGCCGGGCCAAAGAGCACCACCTTCGCCAGGCCTATGCCCTTGCTGATTTGTGCGAGCGGGCTGGGGAAGTACCCAGGGCTCGGCAGCTCTTCGGTTGGTTGATCGACCAAGATGAGCTCTATGTGGATGTGGCGGAGCGATTGGACGCTCTCCGGTAGCGAAAAACCCCTGGGGATGCCCCTTGTCGTTTCGGCTCGCCGGTAAGGTGAGAATTATCCGCACATGGTTCGAAGGAGTAGGCGGCCATGGACATCCAAGGACTGTTGGGCGACGAGGCTGAATCGCTCCTCTCGCATGAATCCAAGACCATCCCCCGCGAGGATTTGAGCCTCCCCGGCCCTGATTTCATCGACCGGGTAATGGCTGGCACCGACCGCTCGCCGCAGGTGCTGCGGAACCTCCAGTCGCTGTTCGACCACGGCCGGCTGGGCGGCACCGGCTATGTGTCGATCCTGCCGGTGGACCAGGGCATCGAACACTCCGGAGCGGCGTCGTTTGCTCCCAACCCCCGGTACTTCGATCCCGCCGGCATCGTGGAGCTGGCCGTCGAGGGGGGCTGCAATGCGGTGGCCTCCACCTTCGGCGTGCTGGGGGCCACCTCCCGGCGCTTCGCCCACCGCATTCCGTTCATCGTCAAGCTCAACCACAACGAGCTGCTCACCTATCCCAACAAATTCGACCAGGTGATGTTCGGATCGGTGGAGCAGGCCTACGACCTGGGTGCAGCCGGAGTCGGGGCCACCATCTATTTCGGCTCCGAGGAGGCCACCCGCCAGATCCAGGAGGTGGCCGAGGCCTTCCACCGGGCCCACCAGCTCGGAATGTTCACCGTGCTGTGGTGCTACCTGCGGAACTCCGGCTTCAAGGTGGACGGCACCGACTACCACGCGGCGGCCGACCTCACTGCCCAGGCCAACCACATCGGGGTGACCATCGAGGCCGACATCATCAAGCAGAAGCTCCCCGAGAACAACGGCGGCTACAACGCCCTCGGGTTCGGCAAGACCCACAAGCTGGTCTACGACGAGCTCACCACCGACCACCCCATCGACCTCACCCGCTGGCAGGTGGCCAACTGCTACATGGGCCGCATCGGCCTCATCAATTCCGGCGGCGCATCATCCGGAGCCAGCGATCTGGCCGAAGCCGTGCGCACCGCGGTCATAAACAAACGCGCCGGCGGCCTCGGCCTCATCAGCGGCCGCAAAGCCTTCCAACGCCCCGTAGCCGAAGGCGTAGAACTCCTAAACGCCATCCAAGACGTCTACCTCTCCGACTCAGTCACCGTCGCCTAGGCAGGCAGCCGGTCTGCTTTTGGGTGAGGATGTGCCACTTGTGGCGGTCCACTGGGTAACCTCGGAGTTCGGCGTCGCTTAAGCGAGGGGCCATCTGGGATCAAGGAGGATTCCGTGACTGACACCGTGCCGCGTACCGTCGGGACGCAGGAGTTGAGCCGTCTGGTGGTTCGTTTTGCGGGCGACTCCGGCGATGGAATGCAGCTCACTGGAGACCGCTTCACTAGTGCCAGCGCGCTCTTCGGCAACGATCTGGCCACGCTGCCGGAGTTCCCCGCTGAGATCCGGGCGCCGCAGGGAACGCTTGCCGGGGTGTCGGCCTTTCAGGTTCAGGTCTCCGACCACGACATCACCACCCCGGGCGACGCGCCCAACGTGCTGGTGGCCATGAACCCCGCCGCCCTGCGCAAGGAGCTGGTCCACCTGGAGTTCGGCGGGACCATCATCGTCAACCAAGACGCCTTCGTGGAGCGCAACCTGACCAAGGCTGGCTACGAGAGCGACCCGCTGGATGACGGCAGCCTGGACAACTACACCTTGTTCAAGGTCCCGATGACCACCATCACCAAGGAGGTCTGCAAGGACTTGGGGGTCAAGCCCCGGGACGCCGAAAGGTCGAAGAACTTCTTCGCTCTGGGACTCCTCTCCTGGCTCTACAGCCGGCCCGCCCAGCCCACGCTGGATTGGATCTCGGCCAAATTCAAGCGCCAGCAGCTGATCGCCGACGCCAACACCGCGGCGTTCAAAGCGGGGATGGCCTTTGGCGAGACCGCCGAGCTGTTCGACTTCACCTATGAGGTGAAGCCGGCCGCGCTGGCCCCGGGGACCTACACCAACGTGAACGGCAACACCGCGTTGTCGTGGGGCCTGGTGGCCGCTAGCCAGCAGGCCAAGGTGCCCCTGTTCTTGGGTTCGTATCCCATCACCCCGGCCAGCGACATCCTTCACGAGTTGAGCCAGCGCAAGAACTTCGGCGTGCGAACCCTCCAGGCCGAAGATGAGATCGCCGCGGTGTGCGCCGCGCTGGGGGCATCTTTCGGCGGCCATCTGGGAATTACCACCACCAGTGGTCCGGGTATCGCCCTCAAGGGCGAGACCATTGGCCTAGCCGTCAGCCTCGAGCTTCCCCTGCTGGTGATCAACATCCAGCGGGGCGGGCCGTCCACCGGGCTGCCCACCAAGACTGAGAGCGCCGACCTCATGCAGGCCATGTACGGGCGCCACGGCGAGTCGCCGGTGCCCATCGTGGCCGCCTATTCCCCGTCGCAGTGCTTCTTTGCCGCCATCGAGGCGGCCCGCATCGCCCTGAAGTACCGCACGCCGGTGATCTTGCTGTCCGACGGCTATCTGGCCAACGGCAGCGAGCCCTGGCTTCTGCCCGATGTGTCGACTCTGCCCGACCTCACGGTGGAGTTCGCCACGGGGCCCAACCACACCGAGGAAGACGGCACCGAGGTGTTCTGGCCCTACCTGCGCGACCCTGAGACCATGGCCCGCCCCTGGGCGGTGCCCGGCACGCCCGGCCTCACCCACCGCATCGGCGGCATTGAGAAAGAAGACGGCACCGGCAACATCAACTATGAGCCCGACAACCACGGCTACATGGTGAAGCTGCGCGAGAGGAGGGTCGCCCATATAGCCAACGACATCCCGCTCACCATGCTGGACGGCGACACCGACGATGCCGACTTGCTGGTGTTGGGCTGGGGCTCCACCTGGGGCGCCATCACCAGCGCGGTCATGCGAGCCCGGGCCGAGGGTCACAAGGTGGCCCATGCCCACGTCACCCACCTGAACCCGCTGCCTAGGGACTTGGGTGACATCGTCCGCCGATACCCCAAGGTGCTGGTCCCGGAGATGAATCTCGGCCAGTTCTGCCGCATCATCCGGGCCGAGTTCCTGGTCGATGCCCAATCGGTCGCCAAGGTGGAGGGGGTTCCCTTCACCGCCGCTGAACTTCACCGCCACATCAACGGAGTCCTTGATGACTGACGTGCCCACAACCACCAAGGCCGACTGGACCAGCGATCAAGAGGTCCGCTGGTGCCCCGGCTGCGGGGACTACTCGATTCTCACCGCGGTGCAGATCCTCATGCCCGAACTCGATGTTCGCCGAGAGGACACCGTGTTCGTCTCGGGAATCGGCTGCGCAGCCCGGTTCCCCTACTACATGAACACCTATGGGATGCACGGCATCCACGGGCGGGCCCCCGCCCTGGCCACCGGACTGGCCATGGCTCGCCCCGAGCTGCATGTGTGGGTGGTGGGCGGCGATGGCGACATGCTGTCCATCGGCGGCAATCACCTGCTGCACGCCCTGCGACGCAACGTGAACCTCAACATCCTGTTGTTCAACAACCAGATCTACGGGTTGACCAAGGGCCAGTACTCGCCCACCAGCGAGATCGGCAAGGTCACCAAGTCGACCCCGGCGGGCAGCATCGATGAGCCGTTCAATCCGGTGTCAGTGGCCATCGGGGCCGAGGCCAGCTTTGTGGCCCGCACCCACGACATGGACCGCCAGCACATGATGGACATGTTCCGGCGGGCCCACGACTTTCCCGGTGCCTCTTTCGTGGAGGTGTTCCAGAACTGCAACGTGTTCAACGACGGGGCATTCGGAGCCATCACCAAGAAGGACAAGCGGGCCTCCATGCTCATTCACCTTGAACACGGAAAGCCCATCCGCTTCGGTGAGAACAACGAGAAGGGCGTGGTGATCAACCCCCAGGGCAGCGCCGAGGTGGTTGATGTGGCCGACGTCGGCGAGTCGGCTCTGCTGATTCACGACGAGACCCGCCAAGACCCCAGCCTGGCCTTCGCCTTGTCCCGTCTCTCTGCCGGCCCGTTCGAGCCCACCCCCATCGGGGTGTACCGGGCCGTCGAGCGCTCGGAATACGCCGGCGAGGCCAGCAAGCAGCTTGCCATGGCCCAGGAGCAGTCCGGCCCCGGCGATCTCGAAGCCCTGTTGCATTCCCGGCCCACTTGGGAAGTCTCCTGAGCAACGTCCATTCCATGACAGAGCGTGCCGTTCCTGGGGGTTGGGTACTCGATCTGGACGGAGTGATCTGGGTGGGCGGAACCCCGGTGCCCGGTGCGGCTAAGGCCGTCGAGCGCCTGCAACGATCAAGCGCCCCCGTCGTGTTTGTCACCAACATGTCGGCGCTGACGGTGGCTGATCAGGAGGCCAAGCTGGCCGACTGCGGGATCGACGCGACCGGATCGGTGATCACCTCGGCTACCGCGGCGGCCCAGCTCATCCACCCCGGCGAGCGGGTGCTGGTGGTGGGGGGTCCGGGCATCGACGAGGCGGTGGAGTTGGCCGGCGCCGAAGTCTGCACTTCTGGCCCTGCCGACGCGGTGATCGTGGGCATGGATCCCGGCTTCAACTACGACACCCTCAGCCGGGCCATGCGGGCAGTGCGCGGTGGTGCTCGGTTGATCGGCACCAACCACGACCCCAGCTATCCCACCGAGCGGGGGCTGGAGCCGGGGGGCGGATCGCTTCTGGCCGCGGTGGCCTGTGCCGCCGAGGCCGAGCCCACAATGGCGGGCAAGCCCAACCAGCCCATCGTGGACTGCGTGCGCAGCAGAATCGGCGACACCGGCGTGGTGGTGGGGGACCGCCCCGACTCCGACGGCCTGTTCGCTGAGGCCCTGGGCTACGACTTCGCCCTCGTGCTGAGCGGGGTGACCGGACCCGACGACCTGCCGGTGGCCCCAGAGCCGCAGCACTGCGCCTCCGATTTGGCCGCCCTGGTCGACCAGATGGGATTTGAATAGGTGGGATGAAGGGATCGCGCCGGAGGCTGGACACCGAGTTGGTCCGCCGCGGCTTGGTCACGAGCCGGGACCGGGCCCGGGAGGCAGTGGCCTCTGGCCAGGTCACCGTGAACGGAGCAGTAGCCCAGAAAGCGGCCCGCCTAGTGCTGCCCGGGGATGCCTTGGAGCTATCGGGCCCGCCTGCCCGCTATGTGAGCCGGGGCGGCGAGAAGCTGGAGGGCGCATTGGCCGCCTTCGATTTGGATGTGGCGGGATTGCGGTGCTGCGACGTGGGATCGTCCACCGGGGGATTCACCGACTGCCTGTTGCAGCGTGGCGCAACCGAGGTGGTGGCCATTGACGTGGGCCGAGCCCAGATGCACGAGCGCCTGGCCGAAGACCGCCGGGTGACCCTCTACGAACGCACCGACATCCGCGACGTTGATCCGAACGCGATCGGGGCACGGTTCGACCTGGTGACCGCCGATGTGTCCTTCATCTCGTTGACTTCGGTAATGGCATGCCTGGCCGATCTGGCCGCACCAAGGGCACCGGTAGTGGTGTTGGTAAAGCCCCAGTTCGAGGTGGGCCGACAAGAGGCCAGCCGAGGACGAGGCGTTATCCGCGACCCCGAGCAATGGCAGGCCGCGCTCAACCGGGTGTTGGAAGCGGCAACCGCTGCGGGCCTCGCCCCCCAAGCTGCCGTCCCATCAGCACTAAAGGGCGCAGAAGGAAATGTGGAGTTCTTCCTGCACTTGAAAAAGGGCGGAAACCCATCACCTGTGGATTCCGTCCAAGTGGTTTCCCAAGTTGTCACCCAAGAGGAATAGCCTGACTCCGTGGCTGCAATTGCCCTTTTTGTTCATGCTGACCGGCCGGAGGCGCTGAAGCTGGCGGCTGAACTCATTGACCGGTTGGACGGAGACGGTCATCAGATCCGGCTTACGCTCGAGTCGGCCGAGGCGGTGGGACGCTCCGACCTTGCCCATCAGGATGACGATATTGGCGAGAAGCTGGACTTGGCGATGAGCTTGGGGGGAGACGGCTCCATGTTGCGGGCAGTTACCGCGGTGGCCGATCATGGGGTACCGGTGCTCGGAGTCAACTATGGCTCGTTGGGCTACCTCACTGGGATCGAGCCGGATGCCGCCTCTGGCGCAGTCGAGCGCTTCCTTGCGGGCGACCATCAGTTCGAAGAGCGCATCCGACTGAGCTGTCGCCTCAACGGCGGCACGGAGGTGAGCGCCCTCAATGAGGCCATTGTGGAGAAGGTGGACAGCGGGCGCACCGTCAACTTGGCCGTCCACATCGATGGGGATTTTTTCACTAGCTACGCCGCTGATGGGCTGATCGCGGCCACTCCCACCGGTTCTACGGCCTACTCCCTGTCGGCCGGTGGACCCATCTTGGCCCCGACCATGCACGCAGTGATACTGACTCCGGTGGCCCCCCACACTCTGTTTGATCGCAGTTTGGTGCTGCTTCCGTCCAGCGAATTGGTAATCGAAGTGCTGGGTGACCGTCCGGCCGCGGTGGCGGTGGATGGACGCTCGCTAGGAGAGTTGGGCGAGGGCGGCTCGTTGACCGTCTCGGTTTCAGACCACCCCGCACGTCTTGTCACTCTCGGACAAAGGGGATTCCACCAGGCCCTCAAATCGTCCTTCGGCCTGTCCGACCGTTGATAGGGATCCGAGACGATGCTCACTGAGCTGGCAGTAGAGAACCTGGGGGTGATTGAGCGGCTCAATTTGGTCTTGGGGCCGGGCATGACTGCGCTGACTGGGGAGACAGGGGCGGGAAAAACCCTGGTAGTGACAGCGGTGGACTTGCTCTTGGGCGGTCGTTCCACCCCGGACCTAGTGCGCCATGGCGCCAGCGAGGCCGTGGTCGAAGGGCGTTTCGACCACCAGGGGGAGGAGGTTGTGCTTCGGCGGGTGGTGCCCGCCGACGGTCGGGCTCGGGCTTATGTCGACGGGCGGCTGGCGTCGGCGGCCACTCTGGCGGAACTGGGTGCAGAGCTGGTGGACCTGCACGGCCAGCACGAACACCAGTCGCTGTTGCGGCGGGTTCATCAGCGGGCCGCGCTGGATCGCTTTGGGGATGTGGACTTGGTGCCGCTGATGGAGGCTCGGGCCGCACTGGCCGACCTGAATCGGCGACGAGCCGAATTGGGCGGCGACGAGCGATCCCGAGCGCGGGAGATTGAGCTATGCCGATTCCAGCTAGGCGAATTGGATGAGGCCGGTCTGGAGAACCCCGACGAGGAGGAAGGTCTCAAAGCCGAAGAGGCGGTATTAGCCGATGCCGCGGCCAGTCGAGACGCGGCCCGGCAGTCGGCTAGGGCCTTGGGCGCCGATGGCGATGTGGGGGCTGGACTGGCCCAGATCGCGGCTGCGTTGGATAGCCGACCGCCGTTGGAGAGTGAGCATGAGCGCTTGGTCAACCTGGTTGCCGAGGCAGCTGATCTTTCGACCGAGCTGCGTCGGGCTGGGGAGTCCATCGATGAGAATCCAGTCCGGTTGGCCGAGGTCCGCCAGCGCCGGGAGCTGTTGGTGGATCTTCGCCGCAAGTATGGGGAGACCGTGGCCGAGGTCATGAAATTCCACCGCGATCTCTCCTCCCGCCTCGCCGAACTGGAGGATTTCGACCGCTTGGCCAAAGACCTGGACGGGGAACTCGATCGCCGCACCACCGTGGTGGCCGAAGCCGGGGCCACAGTGGGCGCGGCCCGACGGCAAGCGGCCCGAGCGCTGGGCAAAGAGGTGACCGCCAATCTGCGGGAGCTGGCCATGGCCCGAGCCGAGGTGCAGGTCGAAGTGGGCGATGACCCCGGAGACGATGTGGACATACTGCTGGCCGCCAACAGCGGCGCTCCCGGCCTACCGCTCACGTCGGCCGCTTCGGGGGGCGAGCTGGCCCGGGTCATGCTGGCTCTGCGACTGGTGGTCAGCGCTGGACCCCCGGTGCTGGTATTCGACGAAGTGGATGCCGGCATCGGCGGCCAAGTGGCTCAGACAGTGGGCCGGGCGCTCTCCCGCTTGACCGCCGATCACCAAGTGCTGGTGGTAACCCATTTGCCCCAGGTAGCGGCCTGCGCCGACCAGCAGGTGAGCATCGTCAAACACGACGATGGGGCTGCCACCACGGTGACGGCCGAGCCCTTGGTCGGAGAGGAGCGGATTGTCGAGCTATCCCGAATGCTCTCCGGATCGCCCGACAGCGAGAGCGCCCGCCGCCATGCCTCCGAACTCCTCGAGATGTCGAAAGGCGCGTGACGGGTCCACCAGTCGTCGCTGGTCCCCGCTAAGCTTGGCAGGCGTGACCAAACACATCTTTGTGACTGGTGGTGTGGCGAGTTCGCTGGGTAAGGGACTCACCGCCGCATCACTGGGGCGTTTGCTCAAGCAACGGGGACTCCGGGTGACCATGCAGAAGCTGGACCCGTACATCAACGTGGACCCCGGCACCATGAACCCCTTCGAGCACGGAGAGGTGTTCGTTACCGACGACGGCGGCGAGACCGATCTTGATCTCGGCCATTACGAGCGGTTCATCGACGAGAGCCTCACCAAGCTCTCCAACGCCACCACCGGATCCATCTACTCCTCGGTCATCGCATCAGAGCGCCAGGGTGAGTACCTGGGCAAGACCGTGCAGGTGATCCCCCACGTCACCAACGAGATCAAGAACCGCATCTCCAGCCTGGTGTCCGACGATGTGGACGTGGTCATCACCGAGATCGGCGGCACCGTCGGCGACATCGAGATCCTCCCCTTCTTGGAGGCCATCCGCCAGGTGCGCCTAGATGTGGGGCGGGGCAACGTGTGCTACATCCACGTCACCCTGGTGCCCTTCATCGGCCCGACGGGTGAGCAGAAGACCAAGCCCACCCAGCACTCGGTTACCGAACTCCGCAGTCGGGGTGTTCAACCCGATGCCATCGTGTGCCGCAGCGAGTCGATCATCTCCGACGAGTTGAAGCGCAAGATCTCCAGCCTGTGCGACGTTGACGTTTCGGCGGTGGTCAACGCGGCCGACGCCGACAGCATCTATGAGATCCCCCTGGTGCTTCACGACGAGGGCCTCGACGGCGTGGTGTGCGACATATTGCGCCTCGACGTTCCCGAGCCTGATCTGACCGACTGGCAGATGCTGAATCAGCGGATCTCCCTGGCCCAGCGCACCGTGCGCATCGGCCTCATCGGCAAATACGTGACGCTCCAAGACGCGTATCTGTCGGTCGTGGAGGCACTGAACCACGCGGCCATCCATCACGGGGCGTCGGTGGAGATCGAGTGGATTCAGGCCGAGAGCGTGGAGGGCCTGATGATCGACAGCCTGATGAGCGGGCTGGACGGCATTGTGATTCCCGGCGGGTTCGGCGAGCGGGGAATCGAGGGCAAGGTCAATGCCGCCTCCTACGCTCGGGAGAACAACATCCCCTGCCTGGGCCTGTGCCTGGGTCTTCAGGTGATGACCATCGACTACGCCCGCAACGTCTTGGGCTTGGCCAACGCCCACTCCAGCGAGTTCGATCCCAGCACGCCGTGGCCGGTAATCGACCTGATGGAATCCCAGCGCGGCATCACCGACAAGGGCGGCACCATGCGGCTGGGGGCGTGCATGGCCAAGCTTCGACCAGGTACCAAAGTTGCCGAGGTATACGGCGCCGAAGTGGTGTCGGAGCGCCACCGCCACCGATATGAGTTCAATCCCAAGCTCCGCAGCCGCTTCGAGGGCACCGACTTCGTGCTGGCCGGGGAATCACCCGATGGACTCCTAGTGGAGTTCATCGAACTGGAAAGCCACCCCTGGTGGGTGGGAACCCAGGCCCATCCCGAATTCAAGAGCCGCCCCGATCGGCCTGCCCCGCTGTTCTGCGGCTTGGTGAAAGCCGCGCTGGACCGTCGGGAGGGCAGCTTGATGGCTGATCAAGGCGATTTGTCCATATCTGGGGCCGATGACGGACAAGCCCCAGAGCAGGTCGAGGCAGTGGCCGACGCCTCGCCCGCCGCTCACCGTTAAAGGTCGCGCCACGGTGGCCGATGAGGACGGCTTCAAGCCGGTCGGAGAACGCCAGGCATGGCAGGGACGGGTGGTGTCGCTGAGCGTTGCCGAGATCAAGGCGCCCGACGGTTCGATCTATGAGCGGGAGATAATCCGCCACCCCGGTGCTGCCGTGATCGTGCCCCTCGACGGTGAAGAGGTCATCATGATCCGCCAGTACCGAGCGGCGGTGAATCGGGAGTTGCTGGAAATCCCCGCCGGGAAGCTGGACAGCCAGGATGAGCCTCCCGAGTTCACCGCCCGGCGGGAGCTGGAAGAAGAGATCGGCAAGCAAGCCGGCCATCTTGAGCTATTGGCCGTCTTCCACAACTCACCGGGGTTCTGCGACGAGGTCACCCATTGCTATCTGGCCACCGAACTGGCCGACACCAACCGCCATCCCCACGGCATCGAAGAGGAGCACATGGCCATCGAGCGTATCAAGCTGGCCGACGTGCCCGATCTCGTGGCCTCCGGCGAGCTGGCCGACGCCAAGTCCATCGTCGGCCTGATGCTGGCCCGCGAGCGGCTGGGGTGAGCTCGCAGAGCGGGAGCGGGGTTGAGGAGTTCTTGGATTGGCTGGTGCTGGAGAGAGGCCGCGCCCCCCGCACCTGTGAGGCCTACCGCCGAGATCTGAGCGGCTACTGCGAGGTTTTGACCGCCCGGGGTCGCACCCCCGAAACGGCCCGCGAGGAAGACATCTTGGCCCATTTGCGCCAGCTCCAAAACCGGGGAATGGCTCCTGCATCGGTGAAGCGCACCATGACCGCAGTGCGGACGTTTCACCAGTTTCTGGTAGTGGATGGTTTGCGCAACGATGATCCCGGTTCCCATATAGAACTGCCCAGGGTGCCCACCTCCGTGCCGAAGGCGCTCAGCGAGGCCGAAGTGGACGCCATCTTCGACGCGGTGGACGGCATCGACCGGGTGTCTCGCCGAGACCGGGCCATGTTGGAGGTGCTCTACGGCACCGGGATGCGTATCAGCGAGCTCGTGGGGATGTCGCTGAACGATCTGGACATGGGCGAATCCGCCGTGCGGGTTGTGGGCAAGGGCCAAAAGGAGCGCATCCTGCCCCTCGGCCGATGCGCTCAAGAGGCGCTGGTCGCCTGGCTGGTTCCCGCGGGGCGGGGAGAGCTGGAGCCCGAGCGCTGGGCATCCCGGCAAGATCAAGAAGCGGTGTGGCTCAACCAAAGAGGGCGCCGCCTGTCGCGGCAAGGGGCCTGGGGGATGGTGAAGAAAAGGGCCCAGCAGGTGGGGCTGGGCGCCAAAGTCTCACCCCATGTCTTTCGCCACTCCTGTGCCACCCACATGCTGGACCACGGGGCCGACATCCGTGCGGTGCAGGAACTTTTGGGCCATGCCTCCATCAGCACCACGCAGGTCTACACCATGGTCTCCAAGGAGAAGCTGTGGGAGGCCTATCGGGCCGCTCATCCCCGGGCGGTGCTCAACCGGTGATCGCCGGTGCCCATCTGGCTCGGCGCTTCTTCCAATCGATTGTCGATCGAGGGCCCGATCCGGCAGAAGAGGCCTGGCTGCTGGGATTGCTCACGGGCGCTGAGGCGGAGCTATACCAGCAGATGAGTGCGGCTGACCGAAGCCACGCACTGCGCTCGGCCCGATGCCCCGCCCTGGCCGACGATGCCCAGCGGGTGGCCGCGGCCCTCCACGACGTGGGCAAAATCCAGACCGGTCTCGGGACTTGGGCCCGGGTGGGCGCCACCCTGATGGCGACGGCGCATCCCCGCGGCCTTCGGGGTCGGTGGGCCAATTACCAAGACCACCCCCGTCTGGGTTCGGAGATGCTGCGGGAGGCAGGCAGCGCCACCCTGACAGTGGTGTGGGCGGCGGAACACCACCTCCCCCTCGCCAAATCCTCGCTGCCTCCCGAGGTAGCCGCCACTCTGGCTGCCGCAGACTGAACACCTGGCCGGTAGGCTTTCAGCCGTGCGCACCGAGATTCCCAAGATCATCAGCGTGGACGACCACCTGGTAGAGCCTGCCCACCTATGGCAGAGCTGGCTGCCCGAGCGCTTCAAGGAGCGAGGGCCGCGGGTCGAACGCCGCCGGGTGGGGCCGATCACCTACACCGGCGGGCCCAAGATGTACACCTACGAACTGGACGTGGAAGACGGGCCATGGGGCGATGTCTGGTTCTACGAGGATCTCGTCTACCCCAACAAGCGCCACGTTGCCGCGGTGGGCTTCGACCGCGACGAAATGGAAGCGGTGCCCATCACCTTCGACGAGATGCGCCCGGGCTGCTACGACCCCAAGGCCCGGGTGGAAGACATGGAGATGAACCATGTGGAGGCGTCGCTGTCGTTCCCCACGTTTCCCCGGTTCTGCGGACAGACCTTCTTGGAGGCCGAAGACAAGGAGCTGGCCCTGGCCTGCGTACTGGCCTACAACGACTTCATGATCGAGGAGTGGTGCGCCGACTCCGGCGGGGCGCTCATCCCGCTGGCCATCATCCCGCTGTGGGATGTGGAGTTGGCCAAGGCCGAGGTGGAGCGCAACGCGGCCCGCGGTTGCCATGCGGTGTGCTTCTCAGAGATCGCCCCCAATCTGGGCCTGCCCAGCATCCACACCGAATACTGGGATCCGTTCTTCGCCGCCTGCCAAGACACCAACACCGCGGTGTGCATGCACATCGGCTCCTCGTCGGTCATGCCCGCCGCCTCACCCGACGCCCCGCCGGCGGTGGCCGCCTCGCTCAGCTTCAACAACGCCATCGCGTCGATGAGCGACTTCTTGTTCTCCGGGGTACTGGTGCGGTTCCCCGAGCTCAAGCTGGCCTACTCCGAGGGCCAGATCGGGTGGATCCCCTACATCTTGGAACGCTGCGACGACGTCTGGTCGGAGCACCGGGCCTGGGGCGGCGTGCGAGACATCGTCCCCGAGCCGCCGTCCACCTACTACTACCGGCAGATCTACGGCTGCTTTTTCCGCGACAACCACGGATTGAAGTCGCTCGACGAGGTGGGGGTCGACAACGTGACCTTCGAGACCGACTATCCCCACACCGACACCACGTGGCCCCACACCAAGAAGGTGGCCGAGGACATGATGGGCACCTGCCCCCCGACGTGGTCCACAAGCTGGTGCGGGGCAACGCCGCCCGACTTCTCAATCTTGACATTGACTGAAATGGCCTAAGCTCAGCTAGG
>JAJDTA010000141.1 GCA_022827405.1 Acidimicrobiia bacterium | reverse complement strand
TGGGCTTTCTGGACGCTGGGGGGTATGTGACCCTCACCGGACGGGTGAAGGACATCATCATTCGCAAGGGGGAGAACATTTCAGCCACCGAGATCGAAGACCTGCTGTTCGCCCACCCCAAGGTGCTCGACGCCGGGGTGATCGGGCTGCCCGACGAGGAGCGGGGCGAGCGGGTGTGCGCGGTGGTGGAGCTGGCATCTGGGGTTGAACAGATGACATTGGCTGAGCTGGGGGACTACTTCCGGGCTTCTGGTGTCATGCCGCAGAAGATTCCCGAGCAGGTTGAAGTGGTCGATTCGCTGCCCCGCAACGCCACCGGCAAGGTGTTGAAGCAAGAGCTGCGAGCCCGCTTCAGCGACTAGAGCAGTTGGCCAACCCCGTGGATGGCTAGGCCGGCGAGGGCGCCTATGAGGGTGCCGTTGATGCGGATGAACTGGAGGTCGCGGCCCACGCGGCGCTCGATGCGGGTGCTGGTGTCGTCGGCATCCCAGCGGGCCACGGTGCTGCCGATCACGTTGGCCACTTCGGCTTGAGCATGGCGGGCCAGTAGGCTCACTGCGGCAACCAGCCATCCGTTGACTCGGTTCTGGAGGGTGGAATCGCTTTGCAATGACTCACCGGCCCGGGCCAGAACTGCCTCCACCCGAGTTGCCAACCGCTGGTTGGTCTGGAGGCGCTGGGCGTAGCTTCTCAGCCCGGCATCAATGCGCAGGCGCAGCTCGTGGTTGGGATCGTCGGCCATGTCGGCCAGCACTCCCCTCACCCCCCGGTGGAGGCGGGTGAAGATGTGGTGGTCGAGCACCTTGGGGGTGTAGATGGGTGCTTCTTCCACGATGCGGTCTCTGAGGACCTCGTAGTTCTCCACCAGGAAGCGGTCGGCCCGCTCCACCGCCGCGTCGACCATCGAGCGGTGGTGCCCGCCGTCGACCATCGACTCCAGCAGCCGGCCCAAGGCGGGGCCCGATACCAGCCCAGCGTCCCCCTCGGCGGCCAGCCAGCGGCCCAAGGCCTCGGCGGGGGCCCGGTCGGCCACCCAGTGAGCCAGGTCGTCGGGGTCGAAGAAGTTGTCCTGCACGAACTCGCCCAGGCTGGCGCCGATGGCGTCTTTGCGCCGGGGGATGATGGCGGTGTGGGGGATGGGAATCCCCAGTGGGTGTTTGAACAGGGCGGTTACCGCAAACCAGTCGGCCAAACCGCCGATCATGGCTGCCTCGGCGGCCGCCTCCACGTAGCCGGCCCAGCCGTCGCCGTCGGTGAGCAGCTGCATCACCACAAACAAGGCGGCGGCCCCCAGCAGCAGGCCGGTGGCCCGCCGCTTGGCCCGGCGCAGTGATGCCGGGTCGCTCAGGCGACCGTTTGGGGCATCCATGACCCGCGGATCTGCTCGGCCCACGGGTAGCGCAGTGGCTCGATGAGCTGGAACGGTCCGTCCATGCCGACGTCGGTGGTGGCGGGCCGGGAGGGAGTGGCGGCCCGCAGCGCGGCCACCACCTCGGCGGGGTCGCCCTCGATCATGTGCAGGTCGATGGCGGTGTCGGGGGCAAACCGGGAGGTGAACGACACCACCGCATGCACGCCCTCGACGGCCACCGCCGCGGGGGCGTAGATGGCGTGGTGCCAATGTTGATCGCCCAATCCGCGGCGCAGCACTACGTGGATATCGGTATGGGAGATGTGGGGGATGTCACCGGGATCGGCCTTCAATGCTGGGTCGGCCACCGCCCAGTCGAGGGCCAGGGCATCTCCTAGCCGCACGATCTTCTTCTCGTCGGGGAACATCCGGTCGGCCTCCACCAGCACCTCTCGGTAGTCGGTCATGGTGGCCATCACCCCGTCGACGTCGCCGCACAGCCAGTAGATGGTGAGGAAGGCGCTGCGGCCCCCGGAGAAGGCCTCATCGCATCCGTCGGGCCGCAGTTCCTGGTGGCTGGGCGGGGCCACGTAGCGGCGGCCGTGCATCACATCGGTCAGGGCGATGTTTGGGGGCAGGTGCTCGAGGTCGTACCAGCGGTTCCAGCCCTCGATGGCGTCGGCGTCGCAGTCGAGGCCGGCGAAGATGATTCCGGTTGTCTTCATGGATTCATGGTATGACCCTGATGTGGAGTTTGTTGCGCTGGCCGGCGGGTCGTTTCTGATGGGCACCGAGGAGGTGTGGTTCGAGGGCGACGGCGAGGGGCCGGTGCGAGAGGTGGTGCTGAGGCCGTACCAGATCTCAGCCACTGCGGTGACCAACGACGAGTTCGCCGCTTTCGTGGAGGCCACCGGGCATGTGACCATCGCCGAACAGGAGGGGTGGTCGTTTGTGTTCGGCGGGCTGCTGCCCGACGACTTTCAGCCCACCCGAGGGGTGGTGGGCGCCGAGTGGTGGCGGCAGGTGGAGGGGGCGTGCTGGTCTCGACCTGAGGGACCCCAGTCGTCAGTGGCGGATCGAGGCAACCATCCCGTAGTCCATGTCTCGTGGTTTGACGCCGCAGCTTGTGCCGCCTGGTACGGAGTCCGGCTCCCCACGGAGGCCGAATGGGAGCACGCCGCTCGGGGCGGGCTGGTGCAGGCTCGGTTGCCGTGGGGCGATGAGCTGAGCCCCGACGGTCAGGCCCGACTGAACATCTGGGAGGGGGATTTCCCCAGTCACAACACCGCCGAGGACGGCTACGTGGGCACTGCGCCGGTGGACGAGTACGAGCCCAACGGGTTCGGCCTCTACAACTGCTCGGGCAACGTGTGGGAGTGGTGTGCCGACTGGTTCGACAACCGGTTTCCGCCGGAACGGCCCTTAGTCGACCCGATAGGGCCGCCCCAAGGGCGGGTCAGGGCCATCCGGGGCGGGTCGTATCTGTGCCACGACTCCTACTGCAACCGCTACCGGGTGGCTGCCCGCCACGCCAACGAGCCCTCGTCCACCACCGGGAACATGGGATTTCGCCTGGCCGCTGATGCCAACGCTGAGGCAGGTCCGGAACCCGGCTCCAAAGTGCGCTGAGCCACAGCCGCTCGGTATCGTCGCCGCCATGAAGTTGGACTTGCTGTACGAGGTGGACGCGCCCAAGCCGTGGGGAAAGCCCCATCCCTGGGGTCAAAGGGAGCGGGAGCAGAAGGCCTACAAGGACGCCGTGGAGCAGATCAAGCTGGCCGACACCTTCGGGTTCAACACCATCTGGGCGGTTGAGCACCACTTCCGGGAGGGGCGCTCGCACTGCCCGGCCTCTGAGGTGCTGCTCGGCGCCCTGTCGATGGTGACCGAGAACATCAAGATGGGCTTCGGCGTAACCCTGACGCCGTTCGGGTTCATCCCGCCCCAGCGCATCGCCGAGAAGGTGGCCACCGTGGACATCTTGTCCAACGGTCGGGCGGTGTGGGGCACCGGCCGGTCTACTCCCATGGAGCAGATCGCCTTCGGGGTCGATCGGGAGCGCTCTCGGGACGACTGGAAAGAGGCCATCGAGATCGTGTGCGGCATGTGGCGGGAGGAGTACTTCGAGTACGACTCACCCCGGTTCAAGTTCCCCAAGCGCATGGTCACCCCCAAGCCGATGCAGTATCCCCATCCGCCGGCGTGGATGGCGTGTGCCTCGGAGAACTCCGCGGCGGTGGCCGGCAAGGCGGGCATGGGCATGTTGTCGTTCTCCATCATGCAGCCGCTGGAGGCCATGGCCCGCCACATCCGCAACTACCGGGTCGCGGCCGAGAACCCCGAGCCCATCACCGACGTCACCACGAACGCCACCGCGGCCTACACCCTGGTGCACTGCGCCGACACCCCCCAGCAGGTGCTGGACAACGAGGTGTGGAAGTCGGTGGAGTGGTGGTACACCAACCTGGCCCAGTTCACCCTCGACTGGGAGCTGCCCGAGCTGTCACAAGAGGAACGCGATGCCACCTTCCCGCTGCTCAAGCCGCTCATGGAGGAGGGGATCGACGATCTCATCCACCACTTCGACGAGGCCGACATGATCGTGGTGGGCGACGTGGACACCTGCTACGAGAAGATGAAGCACTACGCCGACCTCGGCGTCGATCAGCTCATCTGCTACGTGCAGTTCGGCTACCACTCCCACGAGTCGATCATGCGCACCATCGAACTGCTGGGCAAAGAGATCATCCCCGAACTCGAGAACTACACCCCGACGCTCAAGGACTCCTAAGGCTGGGGCCGGCTGCGGCTTCGCCAGGAATCGAGCCTCAGCTCACTAGGCGGAGGCCGTTGTCGCGCATGATTTTGCGCTGGTCCTCGGTGGGGAGGGTTTCCAGCTGGTGGAGGAAGTCGGCGGGCTGGGGGAGGCCTTCGGCGTGGGGCCAGTCGGAGCCGAGCACGATGGAGTCGGCGCCCATGTCTCGCACGATGGCGGCCACGTCGTCTTCGGGGTAGGGGGTGACCAGCACGTGCTGGGCGAAAATCTCGGGGGGACGGGCCGGTAGGCGGCCGCCGATCCAGGGGCCGTTGCGGCCCATGCCCCGCATCTTGTTCATGAGCCGCACTAGGTAAGGGGCCCACTCGGCGCCGTTTTCCACCGACACCGCGGTGATATTGGGGAACCGGCCGAAGAAGTTCTCGAACACCAGCGCCGACAGCGTCTCCATGATGGGGCGGTCGCCGTAGCAGTTGGTCCACTGCCAGGCTGACATGGTGAAGTTCGACGGGTTGGGCTCATACCCCCAGTAGGGGGACACCATCTCGTTGTAGCCCGACTCGGTGAGGTGGAAGGCCACCGAGCCGCCCGCCTCGTTGAGCCGGGCCCAGAACGGGTCGAAGTACGGGTCGGACGGTGAGCGGCCGTACTGCGGGCCTGGGCGCAGGGCGATCACTTTGGCCCCCTCGCTCAGCACCCACTCCAGCTCGGCCACGGCGGCGTCGAGATCCCACAGCGACATCATGGGCGGGGCGAAGATGCGGTTCTGGTAGGCGAAGCCCCAGTCGTCTTGTATCCAGCGGTTGAAGGCGTGGAAGTTGGCGTAGCACTGCTCGGGGGTGGCCATGAAGTGCTCCACGGTGACCCCCACCGACGGGAACATCAGGCAGGCCTCTACGTTCTGGGCGTCCATGACGTCGAGGCGCAGGTCGCGGTCCAGGTACTCGGGGCGCACCGGCTCGAAGATGGAGAACTCCTCGGCCTCCCCCGTTTTCTTCATGCGGCGCAGCTTCTCTTTGAGCGAGCCGGGCTTGCCCACGTTGTCGTACAGATCGTGGCCAGGCAGGAATGTGAGCGGTTGCTCGCCGATCATGATCCACTCTTTGCCGTCGTCGCGGATTTCCTGGTGTACGGCCTGATCTCGGAATGCGGGCTCGATATAGCGGGTGAAGGAGTCCCGGGGCTCGAAGCAGTGATTGTCGGCGTCCACCAGCCGGTAGTCGAGCGCGGTCATGTCACGAGGGTACCCGCCCTATTTCTTGGGGAACAGGTAGACGGCTAGCGGGCTTGCCGGCCGGCTCGCAGGGCGGCTCGCTGCAAGTGGGCGGTCTCGGCCAGAGCTGCCCGCAGGCTGCGGCGGGTATCGGCATTATCGGTGGTGGCCATGGTTTGCTCGGCCAGCACGAGCAGGCGGCGGTTCTCGGCTAGGGGGTCGCTGGCTTCGGGGTCGCTGGCTTCGGGGTCGATGGCCAGGGCTTCGGCCAAGATCTCGTTCTCTCGGCGCAGGGCACCGAACAGATGGGGCCAGGCGCCGCCGATGCGCTCCAGCATCTGGGCGACGCGTTGGGCGTGGAAACGGTCGACATCGTCGCCCTGGGCGTTTTGGGTGGCCACTGGGTGGGCCGCCGCCTTCAGCAGCGGGCCCATCACCTCATAGAACACGGCTCGCTCCGGTCATCGGGGGACATCTTTCCAGGCGAGGGCCTTGTAGGGGTCTGGCTCGCGGGGCAGGCCCAAGGCCCGTTCGCCCACGATGTTGCGCTGCACCTCGGTGGTGCCGCCGGCGATGGTCTCGGCCCGGCTGTGCAAGAAGTTGAGCACCACGTAGTCGGCGATGTCGCCTTCTTCCCAGGCCATGGCTGGCGATCCCAGCAGGTTTACCCCGGTGGTCTGCACCCGCTGGTTGAGCTGGCTGTACATGAGCTTGCCCACCGATGCCTCCGGGCCCGGCGGGCGGCCCGACCGCAGGGTGTCGCGCACCCGGGCGTTGGTCCAGCGCACGATCTGCTCGTCGGTCCACAGCCGCATGAGCCGTTGGCGCACCACCCGGTCGCTCCACTGGCCAGACTCCTTGGCCCGCTCGATGAGGCGCTCGGTACCCGAGCCGATCCGGCTCTGGCCACCCGAACCTGGTCCTGACACCGCCAGCCGCTCACCGCTCAACGTGGCGTTGGCCAGCCGCCAGCCGTCGTTGACCTCGCCCAGCACGTCGCGGTCGGGCACCCGGGCGCCGTCGATGAACGTCTCGGCAAAATCCTCCTCACCGCTGATGGTGCGCAGGGGCCTCACGTCGAGGCCGAGTTGGCGCATGTTCAGCAGGAAGTAAGTGATGCCGGCCCTCTTGGGGGCGTCGGGGTCGGTGCGGGCCAGACAGATGGCGTAGTCGGCGACAATCGCCTGGGTAGACCACACCTTCTGGCCGGTGAGCACCCACTCGTCGCCGTCGCGCACCGCCCGGGTGGCCAGCGAGGCCAGGTCGGAGCCGGCACCGGGCTCGCTGAAGAACTGGCACCAGATCTGCTCGGCGGTGACGATGGGCGGGATGAGCCGGGCCTTCTGCTCATCGGTGCCGAAAGTCAAGATGGTGGGGCCGGCCAGGGTGAGCCCGAGCTGGTTGCGGCGTACCAGGTTGTAGGGGGCCAAACGGGCCTCAATGGCTCGGGACACCCGGTTGCCTACCCCCAGGCCGCCGAATTGGCGGGGCCAAGTGGGGGCCACCAAACCGCTTCCGGCGAACTGCGGATACCAGGCGTCGTAGTCGGCTGGCGTGCGGACCTTGTGGAGAGCGGCTCGGCCACCGGCGAGGGCCGCCTCCTGCCACTGGGCGGGCACCGTTCGGGCCACCCACTCGTCCACTATCTTCTCGGCGTCGTCGACAGCGGTGTCTTGATCGATGGGCAGCAGGTGGAAGGTGCTCATGGGCTGGCTCAAGTAGCAGTGGCCTGGTCGACCAGCATTCGGCGCAGCACTTTGCCCACCTCGCTTCGGGGCAATGCCTCCAGCGTCTCGAAGGCCACCGGCACCTTGTAGGGGGCCAAGTGCTGGCGGCAGAGTTGCTCCAGGTCGTCGGGATCGGGCGCGGTGCCGGCATCAACAGGTACCACGAAGGCATGGGGCACCTCTCCCAGTCGGTTGTCGGCCACTCCCACGACGGCGACGTCGGACACCGACTCCGACAGCAGCAGCACCTCCTCTACTTCAGCGGGGAACACTTTCAGCCCGCCCCGGTTGATCATGTCCGACACCCGGCCCTCGATCCACAGGAATCCGTCTTCGTCAAGGCGGGCAATGTCACCGGTGCGGAAGAAGCCGTCGCCGTCGAGCCGGTCGCCGAGTCGCCCTTCTGGATCGAGGGAGGCGGTGTAGGCAGTGCGCACCCACAGCTCGCCGGATTGCTCCCGGCCCTCGTTGTCACTGTCGTCGATACGGTGGCTGGTGTCGTCGGTCTCGGTGTCAGAGACGTCGGCATCGCTCCTTGAAAACTGAATCTCAACCCCCTGGTAGGGCCGCCCCACGGCCCCTAGCTTCTCGGGGTGCTCCCGGAAATCTCGGGCGGTCCAGCCGACGATTTCCCCGCCGACCTCAGTCTGGCCGTACCCGTTTAGCACCATGACCCCGAACCGCTCGTAAAAGCGGCGGGCTTGGAGTGGCGAGAGTGGTGCCGTGATGGAGCGGACGATCTTCAGCGGGTCGAGGCTCTCGATACCAGGCTCGTCGTTGAGCATGGTGATGGCGGCCGGGGGGATCACCGTGGAGGCAATCCCGTACTGGCCCACCACCCGGGCGTACTCCAGGGCATCGAACCGGGGCATGAGCAGTGCGGGGCTGCCGGTGCGCACCGCGAAGATCACGTTGTAGATGCCGGCCCACAGCGAAGTGGACACCGGGATGACGTGGGGCATTGCCGGGCGCTCGGTAATCACCTTGCCCTTCCGCACCGTATTGATGATGGTGTCCATCAGCCGTATCACTGCGCTGGATTGAAGTTCTATGGGCTTGGGTCGCCCGGTGGTGCCCGAAGTGAACGACACGATGGCGATGCCCCGATCATGGGAGGCCGGTCCGGCGTGGCGGCGCTGGGCAACTGACCAACCCAATTGGCCGTCGGCCGCGATCTGGGTGATCGGGGCCGTCACCCGGGCGAGCTGGTCGGGTGAGCCGATCACCGCCGCCGGGTTCACGTCGTCGATGATGTAGGCGATCTCGCTATCGGACAGCCGGGGGTTCACCGGCACATACACCCCGTCGGCTGCCCAAGTGCCGAAGAAGGCGGCCACCACATCGGCGCTGGGCGGCAGCAAGCAGGCCACCGGGGTGCGGGGTTCTACTCCGGCGTCGCCCAGGGTGGCGGCCATCCGCTGGGCCGCGTCCACCAGGTTGAAATAGCTGGTGATCTCGTCTCCCTCTGGGCGGGCGACGATCACACCAGGAGTGTCGGGTCCTGCGGCTAGTTCGGGCTCCAGCAAGAGCGAGGCGAAGCTCATAGCGCTCCGACGATAACCCACCTCGAAGCCGCATCGACCAGAACCGTTACCCTGTGGGGCCATGCGCATGGACCACCTCATCCACGTCAACATCTGTGTGAGCGACCTGGACCGATCCCTGGAGTTCTATCGGGATCTGCTCGGCGGGGTGGTGGTGGACGAGTCGGCCAAGGACCGCAGCGAGTTCATGGAGAGCCAGGGGGAGACCGGCGACACCGGCCACCGGGCTGCCTTTTTGGCCTTCGGCGACAATCTTCGAGGGCCCTACATCGACCTGTTGGAGTGGACCACCCCTGATCCGGGGCGGCCGCTCACCTGGAAGAGCATCGGCATCCCCCGCATCGCGGTGGGGGTGGACGACGTGGACGGGTTCTATGAGCGGCTGTCGGCTGCCGGGGTCGACATACTCGGCCCGCCGGGGACACTGAAGGTGGGTCGGTCGTCGATCCGGGCGTTTGCGGTGCGTGACCCCGACGGCGTTTTGATCGAGTTCGTCACCCGCCAGTGACCGCACTCACCCCCGAGCAAACCGCCGCGTTGGCCGACTGGTTCGGCCGCGGGGTGGTTGGGGTGGAGGCCCGCACCGGCGGACTCTCCTGGGATGTGTTCACGGTGGACCTCGACGACGGCGAGCGGGTGGTGGTCAAGCGGGCACCCTCCTACGGCACCATCGACCCTTACGACGTGCACAAGGAGGTGGCCGTGCATCGGGCCGCCGCCGCCGCTGGGATCCCTGTGCCCGAACTCTGGGGAGCGTGCGATGATCCGGCGCTGATTGGCGAGCCGTTCTTCGCCATGGCCTATGTGGACGCCGACTTCCCCCACCTCGCCCAGCTGGACCACTGGTCTGCCTGGCAGACCGATGCTGGCCGCCGCCGAGCCGCCGAGCAGATCGTCGACGTTATGGGCAAGCTCCACCGCCTCGACTGGGCGGCGGCCGGGCTGCCGGAACTGGTGACCGGCCCTCCGGGGGCCACTGGCGTCGAGCTAATGGCCACGCTGGTGAACCGGTGGATGGGCAATGTGGAGCGCGACGTGTACCCGACGTTCGCACCCCTTCCCATCCTGCGAGACGCCGCGCGGTTCCTCCTCGAACACGCCTCCGAGATGCCCGAGGCCCCTCCGGTGCTCAGCCACGGCGACTTCCGCATCGGCAACCTGGCCTTTCGGGGGGACGAGCTGGTGGGGGTGCTCGATTGGGAGCGGGCCGCGGTGGGGCCGCCGCTGTTGGATCTGGGCTTCTTCTGCCATCCGCTGTCACGCCGTCGCCGCCCCGAGCTGATGGGCATGCTGGTCACCTGGGACGAGCTGGCCGCCCTGTACGCCACGGCCACCGGCACCGAGCCCGACCCCAAATGGGTCCATTACTGCATCATCTACTGGATCTTCGTGGAGTCGGCGGTGGTTCCCCGAGGTCTGGCCCTGACTGTGGAGGGCAAGATGCGCTCGTGGCCTGCGTTTTCGCAGATTCCCCTCAACACCGAGAACCTGGCCCAGCACTTGAATGCCTGGGAGGCGGGCGACACAAGTTGGATTGAGCAGGCCCTCTAGGTCGGCAGCTCCGGTCCGGTCTCGGTCTACTGCTGCTCCTGTTTGGCGGCCATTTCGGCCTCGTGGCGCTCCCGGGCCTCTTGGCCGGCCGCCGCGGCCCGGCCCAGGAACTCCTCCCGGTTGGCCGCGGTCCAGGCGTGGGAGCTCGTGCGCCGCCGGATCGAACCCTGGTAGCGGGGGGCCACCTCCTCGATCAAGAGTTCGAAGGAGCGTTTCGTGGCTTGCGGATTGGCCCAGTCGTTGCCGAACACCAAAAGCGCGCCGAACCCGCCCGACTGTTCCCAGAGTCGGTCGACCAAAGCGGCCGCGTCGTCGGGCGTGCCGATCACCGCAAAACCGCCGTCCACCATTGCTCGGACGAATTCGTCCCGGTCGTCGGTGTCGGGATCTCCCGGCAGGGCCACTACCTCTCGGAAGTAGCGAACCCAGGGCTCGATGCCGTGCTCGACGTCTTTGAAGGCCTGCTCGGTGGTCTCGGCAATATGGACTGGCGCCACGATGCGCCACTTGGAGCGGTCGGCGGTGTGGCCGTGCTCTTGGGCCTTCAAGTTCCAGATGTCCCAGTGGGTGCTCAATGCCTCAAACCCGGCATCGGTGGTTGCGCTCATCGACAGCACCGCCCCGCCGAACTGCCCGGCGCTACGGGGGCCATTGGGCGACACCGTGGTGGCCATGCAGATATCGAACAGCGGATCGGAGTAGGGGGAGAGCTGCAAGCGGGCCTCGCGGAGTTTGAACCAGTGGGTCTCCATGGTGAGGGGCTCGTCGGAGCGCAGCAGATGGCAGATGGCCTCCAGGGCCTGCTCCATACGGGGCCGGGTCTCTTTGGGGTCCATGCCCATCATGTAGGCGTCTGACGGCAGGGCGCCGGGGCCTACCCCGAACATCACCCGTCCCTTGGTGAGGTGGTCGAGCAGCACCATGCGCTCGGCCACCTGGAAGGGGGTGTGGTAGGGCACCGACACCACGCCGGTGCCCAGCTTGATGCGACTGGTGCGCTGAGAGGCCGCGGCGATCATCAGGTCGGGCGAGGTGATGATCTCCCAGCCGCCGGAGTGGTGCTCGCCGAACCAGTACTCGTCGAAACCGAGGTGGTCGAGCCACTGGCACAAGTCCAAGTCCCGCTGGAGTTGCAGGGTCGGATTCTTCCAATGGGCGTGGAACGGTGCTTGGAACAAGCCAAACCGCAGTCCTCCATGCATGAGGCGAGAGGATAACGTGCCCACCGATGGCGACACCCATGGAGGCTTCCCCTCAGGCTGACTACGACGCCGCTCTGGCTGCCGATCTGATCGTCAACACCCAGCTGTCCACCTGGGAGATGCTGCGGCGCACGGCCCAGCGGCTGCCCGACAACGATGCCTTCATCACCGGGGATGTCCACATCACCTACCGGGATTTGGCCAGCCGGTCGCTGCGGGCCGCGGCTGCTTTGGCCGAGATGGGAGTTGGCCACGGCAGCCGGGTGGCGTTTCTGTTCCACCCCAGTCCCGACTGGGCGGTGCTTCATTATGGGTTGGCTCGGCTGGGCGCCATCGGGGTGCCCATCAACACGTCGTATATGGCCGACGAGTTGGAGCACCTGTTCACCCTGGCCCAGCCCGACCTGCTGATCACAGTGGACCGGTTCCGAGACGTGGACATGGCGGCGAGGCTGTCGCCGGTGGCCGCCGAGTTCGGGCCTCTCGCCACCACGGTGGTGCTTCCGCTGGACGGCGACGGGTGGGTGGCCCCCTCGTTGGAGCGAGATCGGGTGTACGGCCCCGATGGAGGTGTCGAGCTGGAGCCAGCCAGTGGAGTGGGAGGGGACGACCCGGCCTACATCATCTTCACGTCGGGTTCCACCGCCGCTCCCAAACCGGCGCTGATTGCCCACCGGGGCATGGTGGGGGCGGCCACCGGCTTGCAGCACGCCTTGGGGTTGGTGCCTGAAGACCGGTTTGTGGCCTCCAACCCGGTGTTCCACACCGGGGGCATCGTGTGGAACCTGACCATGCCCCATTTGGTGGGCATGACCTCGTGTCTGGTGGGCACCTACGAGACCGGAAAGGTGCTGCGGGAGATGGAGCGGTCAAAGATCACCGTGATGGGGGCGTTCGACACCAAGCTGACCATGATGCGCAACGCCCCCGAGTACCGCACGGTGGACCGCAGCTCGGTGCGCAAGTGCAACGTGGGGGCCACCGGCAGCTTTCTGCGCAGCGTGCTCCCCGATTGGAATTGGGAGACGGTGGCCCAGGTGTACGGCTCCACGGAATCCGGCGGGCTGGGGTCGATCACCCCCCGGTGCGAGACCGACCCCAAGGTGCGCTACGACGCCAACGGCCGGCCCATGCCGGGCATGGAGTTCGTGATCAAAGACCCCGAGACCGGCCAGCGGTGCGCTCCTGATGAGCCCGGCGAGATCTGCTTCCGGGGTTGGGGCACCTTTCTCGAGTACGTGGGGATGCCGGAGGCCAGTGCTGAGGCCTTCGACGACGAGGGGTTCTTCCACTCCGGCGACTACGGCTTCATGGACGAGGCCGGGAACCTGTACTTCCGGGGCCGCTACAAGCTAATGATTAAGACCGGCGGGGAGAACGTGTCGGAGCGCGAGGTGGAGATCTTCTGCGAGGACAACCTGGAGGCCGTGAAGTTCGCCATCGTGGTGGGGGTGCCTGATCAGCTGTGGGGCGAGGCCGTGGTGGCTTTTGTGGAGTTGCACGAGGGGGCAACGGAGACCTCCGACGACTTGGTGGAAGCGTGCAGGGGGCGGATCGCCAATTTCAAGATCCCTAAGCGGTTCTTCGTGGTGGAAGAGGAGGACTGGCCGCTGCTGGACTCCGGTCGGCCGGATCGCCACGAGCTGCGGGCCCGCGCCGCGGCCCTAATGGGGGCTGAAGGCGAGACGCGTTTACGCTTTGGGGGTGGAACCTGAGGGGCTCAGCCGGGCTGAGTTGATCGACCAATCAGGGCTTGCTGCTGAGCAGGTGGACTTGGCCATCGATGCTGGGCTGTTGATTCCCGACCACCATGGGCGGTTCAGAGACGACGCGGTCACCATGTTGCAAGCAGGGGCGGCTCTGGTCGCAGCTGGGGTGAGTGTGCCTGACTTGGCCGCGCTGGCGGTTCGCCACGCCCGCAACGTGGAGGCGGTGGTGGACGAGGCCGTGGATCTGTTCTTGGATGCCATGGGCACCGACAAATTGACCAGCAGCGATTTGGAGAATCTGACTCCGCTGGTGGAAGCGCTAGTGCCCCAAGTTGTGGCTCTGGTGGGCGAGCATTTCCGACGCACCCTGCTCAGCAGGGCGGCAGTCCGGTTGGCGGAGCGGGTGAAATGACGCCTCTCGAGGAATTCGCCTCGTGGTCCGGCGACGACCGGGTGTATTGGCGGGCCCCCGGCGCCGACGCCATAGCCGGGTTGGGAGCGGCGCGGGCTGTTGAAGTAGACGGTCGTTGGCGGTTTGAGGCCGCCGCGGCAGCTGCCGCTGAGTTGCTGGCCGAGGGCGAGTTCGCCTTTGCTGGCTTCGGGTTCGCTGATCGGCCGGGAACAGGCGTGTGGGACGGATACCCGAGCGGGCGATTGGTGGTACCGGAACGGGTTGTCCGGGGGACGGCACAAGGGGCAGAACATACAGACGACGGCAACGCCTTGCGGGTTGAAGATGGAACTCGGGCCACCTATCGGGACGCGGTGAAGCAAGCCGCCGACTCCATCGATGCCGGGGAGCTGGCCAAGGTGGTGGTGGCCCGAGAGGTGGAGGCGTTGGGCAGCATCGACCCTGCGGTGGTATTGGCTCGGCTGTCAAGCCGTTTCGAGTCGTGTGCTGTGTTCGGTTTCGGCCGGGGGACGTCGTGCTTTGTAGGCGCCAGCCCCGAGGTTTTAGCGGAACTCAACGGCGATGTTGTTACTACCTACGCAGTGGCAGGCACCGCTCCTCGAGGGGCCACACCGGCTGACGATGCCGCAATTGCGGAGCGGTTGGCCACCGATCCCAAGGAGCAGGCCGAGCACCACTATGTGGTGGAGTACCTCCGCACCCGTCTAGCCCTGGCCGGCGTGGCGCTAGATCCCACTGGCGATACCGAAGTTCGGACTCTGCCTGGCATACACCACCTGGTCACAACGGTAAGCGGGCGGATCGCCCCTGAGCCTGGCATGGTGCTGCGGCTGGCGGGTGCCTTGCACCCCACACCGGCGGTGGGGGGTACGCCGACCACGTTCGCCCAGCAGTGGATCGCCGAGCATGAGGGGCTTGACCGAGGGTGGTACGCCGGGCCGGTGGGGTGGATCGACCATCGGGGCTGTGGGTCGTTTTACGTTGCTTTGCGGTCGGCGCTGATCGGTTCCCACGGGATGCGGCTGTTTGCGGGCGCGGGCATTGTGGCCGGATCCGACCCCGAGCAGGAGTTGGTCGAAACCGACGTCAAGCTGGCCGCGGTGTTGGATGTGGTCACATGACCGATCTGGCCTACCGGGCCACGGGGCGGTTCTGGGCTGAGTTGGCGGGCTGCGGGGTGACCGATGTGGTGGTGTCGCCCGGGTCTCGGTCCGCTCCACTGGCGGTGTCGGCTCGCAACCAGGAACGGCTGCGGGTCACGATGCAACTCGATGAGCGGGTGGGTGGATTTTGCGCCCTGGGAATGGCCAAAGCGTCGGGGCGTCCGGTGGCGCTGGTGTGCACGTCGGGCACCGCGGCGGCCAACTACCTCCCGGCGGTGGTGGAGGCCCACCACAGCGGGGTGCCGCTGGTGGTGTGTACCGCCGACCGACCGCCCGAGCTGCGTGATGCCGGAGCGGGCCAGACCATCGACCAGCTGAAGCTGTACGGGGACCACGTCCGCTGGTTCGCCGAGTTGCCCTGCGACGTCGACGAGCCCGACTACTTCGCTCGCGTGGCCGTGCGGGCGGCCACCATGGCCGGCGCCGGACCCAACCCCGGCCCGGTTCACCTGAATTGGCCGTTCCGCAAGCCGCTGGAACCTCAGGGCCCGGTTCCCCGGTTCGAGCCGACCGTAGGCAAACCGATTGAGCGGGTGCGGTCCCTTGTCGAAGCCGAAGTAGATGCCCTGCGCCCGCTGGGCGGTCGTCGGGGGCTGATCGTGGCCGGAGCGCTGGACGTGGACGATGACGGTGCCGCGGCCATTGTCGGTTTTGCCGAGGCAGCAGGATGGCCGGTGGTGGCCGATGCTGGATCCCAGCTCCGAGGCCGAGGGCCGCTGGTCTTGGATGGGGCCGAGGGGGTGCTGCGCCGCGCTGATCTGGCCCCCGATGTGCTGGTCCGCATCGGTGGACCACCCAGCAATCGAGCGGCGATCGACTTTGTGGCCTCCTGCCCGGCTGCCGACCGACTGTTGATTGACCCCCGTCGTCGGTGGGAGGATCCGTCGTTCAAGTGGACGACTGCGCTGGTCTCCGATCCGGTTTCCTTGTTGGGATCGGCCGCGCCTCTTATGGCCTCGGCGGATGATGCCTGGGCCGTGGCGTGGGCCGAAGCGGCTGATGATGCTTGGGAGCGGGTTGAGGCGGTCCTGCATGGCATGGGAGGACTGAGGAGCATCAAGAATGCGTACGGGCAAACTGCGCAGTTTGATGACGAATGGGGCCTGCTGGAGCCGCTGCTGGCCGCCACCCTGCTGCGAGCCCTCCCATCGGAGGTGGCGGTTTACGCGTCGAGCAGCATGCCGGTGCGAGATGCAACCTCCTTCTGGCCTCCCGATGCGCTACCTCGCCGGGTGCTGGTCAATCGGGGGGCCAACGGCATCGACGGCGTGGTGTCGTCGGCTCTGGGGGCAGCCCTTGCCCTCGACCAGCCGGTGGCTGCGCTGGTCGGCGATGTTGCGCTGCTGCACGACATCGGCGGATTGTTGGCCGCATCCCTGTCGGACGCCGACCTCACCGTGGTGGTTCCCAACAACGACGGCGGCGGCATCTTCTCGCTGTTGCCGGTGGCCGAGGGCGGCTCCGACGTCCACTTCGGAGAACTGTTCCACACGCCCCATGGAGTCGGTCTCGGCAAACTGGCCGCGGGGTTGGGCGTCAACTATCACCGGACCGGACAGCCTGATGACCTGGTCGAAACAGTGACCAAGGCCACGGGGGTGACGGTGGTTGAAGTCCCCATAGACCACGGGACAGCCATGAGGCAGCGCAAACAGCTAGCTGACCTGGCCGAATGAACCAGACAGCCACCGTGGTCCTGCACGGCTTTACCGGCTCGGCCACGGCTATGGCTCCGCTCACCAGCCGTTTGTCCGAGCCGCTATTGGCGCTCGACCTCCCCGGCCACGGATCGGGGCCGGTCTCCGACGATCCGGCCGACTACACCATGGCCGCCGCGGTAACTGGCGTGATTTCGGCCACTGCTCACCTGGACCGGTTCGCCCTGGTGGGTTATTCGATGGGCGGAAGGGTCGCGTTGCACGTGGCGTTGGCCCATCCCGACCGAATCGCTGCCTTGGTCCTCATTGGCGCCCGAGCCGGGATTGACGATCCTGTTGAGCGGGCCGAGCGCATAGCCGCCGATGAGGAGCTGGCCGACCGGATCGAATCAGAGGGCATCGAATGGTTCGCCGGCTACTGGGCCGACCGTCCCCTCTTCGCCACCCAGCGGGTCCGCCTATCGGCCAAACAGCAGGCCGATCTGCAAGCCCAGCGACGGTCGTGCGATCCCCGAGGCTTGGCCCACAGCCTGAGGGGGATGGGGGCCGGAGTGGCTGACCCCATCGGCTGTCGCTTGTCAGAACTGAACATGCCCTGCGCCCTCATCGTTGGCTCAGACGACGCCAAGTTCGCAGCCATCGCCCACCAAATGGCGGTGGTCATGCCCCGAGCAACCGTCTCTTTGATCCCCGACGCAGGCCATGCCCCTCACCTGGAAGCCCCCGACGCCACCGCAGCCGCGGTGATCCAATGCGTGTCGAGCTGAGCGAGGTCTCGCTCAAGCTACGCCTTCCGGTGATGACCGGCCGGGGACCCATCACTCAAAGAGATGGGATCCTGATTCAAGTCTCCGATGGCGGCGTAAGCGGCTGGGGAGAAGCCATGCCCCTGCCCGGTTGGCCCGGTGCTGATCTGTCGGCTGCTCGGCGGGCGCTTGAAGCGTGGGCTACCGACCCCGATCCCAATCGGCTGCCCACCGAGAGGTTTGCCCATGCTGCCGTCGAGTTGGCTTTGCTCGATCTGGAGGCGCGGCAAAGTGATCAAACCCAGGGTGAGATGCTCACAGAGGGCGGGCCAGTGGCCGATGCAGTGGAGCTCAACGCCCTGGTATCCGGGGCCGATGACGCTGCCGCGGCGGTGGCCGACGGCTACGCCACGGTGAAGCTAAAGGTGGGCACGTCCGATATCGCGATCGACGTGGCTGCGGTCGCTGCCGTGCGAGACGCCATCGGGGACAGTTGTCGCCTTCGGCTCGACGCCAACGGAGCATGGACCGTGGATCAAGCGGTGTCTGCGCTGTCCCGGCTGGAGCCATTCGATATCGAGTATGTCGAGGAACCGGTAGCGGGGGTCGAAGCCCTGATTCAGGTGGCCGAGCAAACTCCGATTCCGGTGGCGATAGACGACAGCCTCGGCTCTGTTGAGGCTCAACTCCCCAAAGCACTCTCCGTCGTCGTGGTCAAGCCCATGGCCCTCGGCGGTCCCCGAACGGCCTACGCCGCCGCGTGCCGCTGGATTACCCAGGGCCGCAAAGTCATCGTCACCAACTACCTCGACTCCGCCATCGGCCAACACGCCGCCTTGAGCGTCGCCGCCGCCCTCCCCAACCCCCTACAAGTCCATGGTGCAATCACGCCCGCCCTATTCGACCGTGATGTCGCCGACCTACCGACGATTGCCGGCGGCCGCTGCCTCATCCCAGCTCGCAGTCCCGCCGTAGCCGAGAAGGGCCCCTAAGGCTCGTAGACGACGGTGTCGGTGTTGGCGTCGATGATGATGCGGTTGTCGAGTGGTTGGTCGAGGGGGATGGAGGCGGTCTGCTGGAGGCCAGAGCGCTCGCACTCGTCGGTGACCACCAGGGCGTAGATGGTGACCTTGATCTGGGTGATGCCGTAATCGACTTCGGAATTGCTGAACTCCTCGCACTCGGTGCCCCAGTAGCGGACGGTAAGGGTGCGGTCGTCGTCGGCCACTTCCACGTTGTTGATGATGCGGACCTCGCGGGGCGGACCTTGGGGGAGCTCCCTGGTCTTGGTGGTGCAGCCGGCAGCGAGCAGCACCACCGCCAGCAATAGAGCAACCCGCCGAAAGCTCACGACTCTTCGGCCCGGGTGACCACCAACTCCACGCTCAGATCATGCCATCCGACGGGGCGGGGCAATACCGTCAGGCCGTGGGACTTCGGCGGTCGCAGCTCGTGGTGGTGTGGCTGATTGGTGCGGCGGTGATCCTGCCCAACGCCTCCATTGCCCCAGCCATCCCCGAAATAGCCGACGCCTTCGGCATCTCCGACCAGACCTCGGTGTTCATTTTGATGACCGCCCACGCCCCCGGTTTGTTCATGGCCTCAGTGATCGGGGTGGCCGCCGACCGCTACGGGCGCCGCCGCATCATCGTGCCCTGTTTGCTGCTCTTCGGGTTGGCCGGTCTGGTCATCATGGCGTCGACCAACCTGGCCATGCTGCTGACCTTCCGGTTCATCCAGGGGCTGGGCTCATCGGGTTTCCTGAGCCTGGCACTGGTCATCATCGGGGACAACTACGAAGGAGTAGAGCGCACCCGGATCATCGGCCAGAACGCCCTGGCCATGAACTTGAGCGTGGCGGCGCTGCCCGCGGCGGGTGGCCTGCTCACCGAACTGTTCGGCTGGCGGGGACCATTCGCCATGCACGCCGCCACCATCGTGCTGGCCTTGTTCGCGGCCACGCTGCTGCCTCCCGATGAGCGCCGGACCCCCCAACCGCTGCGCCACCAACTCCGCCAAGCTCGCCCCCATCTGATGAGGCCCGAAGTGGGTGTGCTGCTGCTGGTGGCCCCGTTCACGTTCCTCATCTTCTTCGCCGTCGGGATCACCACCATGCCCATCCACCTCGACAATGAATTCGGCGCCTCGGCCGGGATACGGGGACTGATCCAGTCGCTGCCCGCGGTGTCGGCCGGATTGGTAGCCCTGAGCATGGGCCGCATCGCCGGCCGCTACTCCACCTCGGTAATCGTGCGAGCCGGCTACGTCGGTTTCGTCATCTGCCTGACGGGGATGGCGGCGTCGCCCTCACTGGCGGTGATCATCGCCCCAGTGCTGGTGCTCGGTGCAGCCGATCAGATGGTGGTAGTGCCGCTGCAAAGCCGAGCGGCCTCGCTGGCCCCCAATGAGCACCGGGCCGTGATGGTGGCCGCCTGGGGCACCGCCATCCGCATCGGCCAAGTCGGCGGCCCCGCCGCCGTAGCCGGCCTCCTAGCCATAGGCGACACCCGCCTAGTCCTATGGACCGGCGCCGCCCTCTCCGCCGCCCTCCTCCTGCTGGTATCAACCGTGAGCAAACTCATCGACCGCGACCCCTGGTTCAGGTCTGCCTGACAATCAGGGTCCTTGATTGTGGCTGCGGCGAAGCATCAAGCTGAGCCGGCGGTCGACGGTGGCGGTCCAGCCTTGGGGAACGATCACGGTGGAGGAGGTCTCTTCGATGATGGCCGGGCCGGTGATGGTGGGGCCGGGCAGGACGGTGTGGCGGCGGTAGACGGGGGTGTCGGCCATTTCGCCCTCGAACCAGGCGGGGCGGTAGGAGAGGGGTATTGGCGGTCGGGCGGCTACTTCGTCGGTTGACCAGTCGGGCTTCGGGACCGGGCCGGTCACCCTCACCCGATAGTTGACGAACTCCACCGGGTCGTCTTGGCGGATGCCGTAGAGCTCTTCGTAGAGCTGGTTGAATGCGGCAGCCGCCTCGTCCAAGTCGCAGCCGTGGAGGGGAACGGTCAGCTCGTGGGCTTGGTGGTGGTAGCGGATGTCGATCTCTCGCTCCAGCACGATCTCGTCGCCAGAGAACCCCTCCGCCCCGATTTCGGCCACGGCTACCGCTTCCAGCTCGGTGTAGATGGCCTCGACAACGCCAGCGTCAACGCCGACCGAGTCGATTACTTGGGTGCGGACATGATCGGTCACCACGTCGGAGGCCAGCAGGCCCACCGCCGAGCCCACGCCCGGGTTGGCTGGGATGACCACCTCGGCGATGCCGAATTCCTCGGCCAAGCGAGCCACATGGACTCCGGCCGCACCGCCGGAAGCCAACAAAGTGAAGTCGCGGGGGTCGACGCCCCGCTCCAGGGTCACCACCCGCACCGCGGCGGCCATGGTGGCGTTGACCACCTCGTACACCCCGGCGGCGGCCGCCTCTGGGGTCAGTCCCATGGGCTCGGCCAGCTCGGCTAGGGCGGCATGGGCCAGGTCGGCTCGGATGGCCATGCGGCCCCCGAGGAAGAAACCCGGATTGAGATAGCCCAGCACCAGATCAGCGTCGGTCACGGTGGGTTGGGTGCCGCCCCGGTCGTAGCAGGCCGGTCCCGGCTCGGCCCCGGCGGAGTCCGGTCCCACTCGAAGCGCTCCTCCGCTGTCGAGGTAGGCGATCGATCCGCCGCCAGCGCCCACCTCCGCCAGATCGATCACCGGGATCTTGATGGGATAGCCGGTGTTGATCTGCTTCACGCCCGACGACGCCGTGCCCCCCACATAGAACTCGTGGGCGATGGCGGCTTGGCCGTTTCGCACCAGCCCTGCTTTGGCCGTGGTGCCCCCCATGTCGAAGGAGATCAGATTGTCGATGCCGCTGAGTCGGCCCACATGAGCGGCGGCCATCACTCCGGCGGCCGGCCCAGACTCCACCAGTTGCACCGGCCGCCGGGCCACGGTGGCAGCCGAGATGATGCCGCCCGAGGAGCCCATGATCTGCAATCGGGCCCCGATGCCCTGGTGGGCCAGTTCGGTGTCCAGCCGGGCGATGTAGCGGGTAACGGTGGGGCCCACGTAGGCCGACATGACCGCGGTGCAGGCTCGGGGCAGCTCCCGGTACTCGGGCCACACCTCGCTGGAAATTGCCACGTATAGGTCGGGGTCCAGATCGGCGATGATGTCGGCCACCCGGCGCTCGTGCTCCCCGTTAGCGTAGGAGTGCAGGAAGCACACCGCCACCGCTTCCACCGGCTCGCGGGCCAACAGATCGGCCAGCGCCGTGCGGGCTTGGTCGATGTCGAGGGGCACCACCACCGAGCCGTCGGCCCCTGTCCGCTCCACCACGTCCACGGTGCGCCGCCGGGGGACGATGGGCGCCTGCTTGGTGTAGAACAGGTCGTACTTCTCGGCGTCGCCCTTGCGCTCGTTGCCGATGATCAAGATGTCGCCGAACCCGGCGGTGGTTACGTAGGCCACCGGGCCCCCCTTGCGCTCCAAGATCAAGTTGGTGGCCAGGGTGGTGGCGTGGACCGCCTGGGACACCTCGGGGGGATCATGCCCGGCCTCGGCCAAGAGCTCGGCGATCCCGTCGAGCACCCCGGCCGCAGGGTCGTCGGGGGTGGTGAGCACCTTGGCGGTGCAGATGTCGCCATCTGAGCGGTCGATCAGCACCACGTCGGTGAACGTGCCGCCGATGTCGATGCCGAGGGCGAGGGTCATCGGCTTCTCAGTGCCGCGGTGGCCGCCGGGTCCACCTCCCCGGTATCGGCGTCGACCATCACCCCGTAATCCCGGCGGGCGGCTTCAGGCGAGACTCGGCCATCTCGCACATCGGCGCCTACCAACTCGGGGTCGCGTTCAAAGGGGTCTCCAAAGCCGCCGCCTGCCGAGGTGAGCATGGTGATCATGTCCCCGGCTCGCAGCGGGTAGGCAGTGACCTTGGCCGGCAGCGTTTCTTCGTCGGGAGTGCCTTCGTTGATCACCCAGCCCCCGCCCGCGCCGGGCGAGCCGCCGTATATGCCAGGAGGCGGGCGTCGGCAGCGATCGGTGGCCCGACCGGTGAACTGGCCGTCACTCAGGATGCGGATGTCGCGGCGCGCCCCGGTGCCTCCCCGCCACCGGCCCGGCCCCCCAGAGTCGGTCCACAGCTCGAAGCGCTCGAAGCGCACCGGGTGCTCTTGCTCGTAGGCCTCCACGGTGTGGAACGCCCCCCCGGCACCGAGCACTAGCGGCCCAGTCACGTCGACGCCGTCGCGGTCGGACCGGGCGCCGGTGCCGCCGAACTGGGGGTCCATGAACGCCCACGGCCGGCCGTCGGATCCGGTGCCGTTCATTATGTAGACGTGGACGTTGCACGAGGCGGCCACCGCTCGGGCCGGGTCGAGTTGGGAGAACGCCCCCAACATGGCCTCCACCACCGCCATGACCGTGGCCATGCGGGCGTTGAGCGCGGCAGGCGGGTTGGGGTTCACCAGGGTGCCCGCAGGCAGCCGCAGCTCCAAGGGGCGGAAGGCGCCGTCGTTCACCGGGATGTCGGGGGCCAGCATGCAGCGAACGGCGAACAGCACCCCGGAGGTGGTCTGCGACACCGCGGCGTTGATGGGCCCCGGGGCCTGGGGCGAGGTGCCCTCGAAATCGGCGGTTATGGTCGATCCTCGAACGGTGAGAGCCACATGCACCTCGTGGTCGGCGTCGGGGTTCACGCCGTCGTCGTCGATGATGAACGATCCGGTGTAGGTGCCGTCGGCCAGCGCCTCGATACCCGCTCGGGTCCGGCGCTCGGTGTAGTCCAACAACTCGTCGGTGATCTGGTGCAGCCGCTCAAGGCCGTAGCGATCGGCCAGATCGGCCAGCCGGTCGGCCCCCAGGTTGGTGGCCGCGATCATGGCCCGGATGTCGCCCAGCACCTTCTCGGGGGTGCGGCTGTTGGCCGCGATCACGTCCAGCATCGGCTGGTTGGGCGCCCCGGCCACCGCCAGCGGCACAGGGGGCAACACCAGACCCTCCTGGAACACCTCGGTGGCGTTGGCGGGAAGCCCGCCGGCGGCCATGCCTCCCAGATCGGCCACATGCAAGAGGGCGCAGGTGAAGAACGCCAGGGCGTTGTCGATGAACACCGGACGGAACACCATCACGTCGTTGGAGTGAATCCCACCCCGGTAGGGGTCGTTGGAGGCGTACACGTCGCCGTCGGCCATGGATTCAGGCGGAAAGTCGTCCAAAAGAGAGCGCAGCGACGGCCGCAGGCTGGACAAATGCATCAGCGGAGCGCCCATCGACTGGGCGATGAACTGGCCCCGATGGTCGAAAATCGCCGCGGTGGAATCCCCGCCCTCTTTGACCACCGATGAGTAGGCCGATCGCACCGTGGTCAGCCCCATCTCCTCGGCGATGGCCCCCAAGGCGTTCTTGACTACCTCCAGTGCGATGGGATCAGAGGGCCGGGCTTCGGTGGTCATCTTTCAGGCATAGTCCATGGCTAGTAGTTCCATCAGGCCCGGTGGTCAAAGCTCGAACGGCCCCTTGCCCATCTGATCTCGGATGGTGACGACCGCCGGGTTGGTCATGGAGCGACGCTGCCAGTTGGCCCCGTCCACCACCATGGTGTGGCCGCTAATGAACTGGGCGAAGGGGGAGGCCAAGAAGGTGGCCGCCCAGCCCAGCTCCCGCAGTTGCCCCACCCGCATGGCTGGCTGGCACGGATCCTTCTCGTGGGTGCGGTCGAGGCTGGAGCGAATATCGGCGGTCATGTCCTCATGGGGGAAAAGCCCCGGCACCAGCCCATTCACCTGGATGCCGTAGGGCCCCCACTCCACGGCCAGGCTCTCGGTCATCGACTTGACCCCGGCCTTGGCCGCAGCCGAGTGGGCGAAGCCAGGGCCACCGGTCCAGGCGTAAGACGCCCCGATGTTGACGATCGACCCCGGCGTTCCCGCGTCCAGATGGCGGCGGGCGAACTCCCGGGCACAGAAGAAAGTCCCGTTGAGGGTGATGTCCACCACTGTGCGCCAGGCGTTGGGCGACATGTCCTCGGCCGGCACTGGGAAGTTGGCCGCCGCGTTGTTGATGAGCACGTCGGGCATGGCGAACCGGTCGGTGGCGGCATCGAACGCCTCGGCGATCTGCTCGGCCTGGCGGATATCGCAGCCCACCACCAGCACCTCAGCGCCAACCGCCTCGATGGCCGCCTGGCCCGCATCAAGGTGCTCGGGTTTGCGGCTGGCGATAACCAGGTTGGCCCCCAGTCGGGCAAACTCGGTGGCGATGGCCTTGCCCAGGCCGGTGCCTCCGCCGGTGACGAACACGGTCTGGCCGTCGTAGGTACCCGGCACCAGCGCGGTGGCGCCCTCCGGGGCGGGCTCGGGCAGTCCGGTGATCTCAGCCATGTGTCATCTCCTCCTCAGGAACGCTTGTACTGGGGCTCGCGCTCTTCGGCCCGGGCCGCTCGGAACTCGGCGAAGTCGTCCGAGCGGTTGATCAGCGTCTGGAACGCGTACTCGTCGTTCATGGAGCTTTGCAGCCCTTCCATGGCCAGGTTGCGGATCACCCGGCGGGCAAGCTGCACCGTGTAGGGCGAGTGAGAGGCGATCTTGGCGGCCATCTCCATCACGGTGTCGTCCAACTCCTCAGGAGCCACTATGCGCGACACGATGCCGTGGGTAAGGGCCTCCTCGGCGCTTAGCACCCGGCTGGTGAGCACCATGTCGCTGACCAGGCCCGACCCGCAGATCTCAAACAAGCGGCCCATTCCGCCGGTGTCGGGGATCACCCCGTGGGTCAATTCGGGGAGCAAGAAGCGGGCCCCCTCGGCCGCCACTCGGATGTCGCACAGCAGCGCCCGTTGGAACGAGCCGCCGATGGCCCATCCCTGCATGGCCACGATGATGGGGGCATCGATGTCCCAAACCTGTTGGATGCCCCGGTGGCCCCGTTCCATGCCGGCGTGGTGGGCCATGCCCATCTGGCCGCCGCCGATGGCCGACACATCACGCCCCGATGACCATGACTTGCCCTCTCCCCGCCACACCACGGCCCGGATGGACTTGTCGGCTTTGATCTCTCCCAAGATGTCGAACAACGCCACGTCCATGTCGTCGTCGAATGCGTTGTGCTTGGCGGGATTGTTGTTGGTGATGACGGCGATATGCCCGTCCACCGTGAGCTGTACTCGATCGTCGGCCATGCCCTCACCGTAACCGTCGCTCTTGCTTTGGGAAGAATGGGGCCGGTTTGGGTCACAATGGCACCCATGGCGATGAACCTGGACTTGGTAGGGGAGCGGGCCGAGCCCCATAAGCGGGGGTGGCTGCCCCGGGACTGCACGCTCTATGCGCTCAGCGTGGGGGCGGGGTTCGACGATCTGGCGTTTGTGGGGGAGAAGGCCGCCAGGCACCCCCAGCAGGTGTACCCCAGCTTCGTGTGCTCGGGGGGTCGGTCGGACAAGGCGAGCAGCGGCGAAGGGAATCCCATGTTCCGATACGGCGACTACCAGGTTCACCAGCTGGTCCACGGCGAGCAGGAGCTGACCATTCACGGGGAGATCGCTCCCACTGGTTCGGTGGTCAGCACATCAACGGTGGTGGGCATCTACGACAAAGGCTCCGGCGCGGTGGTCCACGCCGAGAGCGAGTCGGTGGACGCCGCCACCGGTGAGCCGCTATTCACCACCGGATCCAAGCTGTTCGTGATGGGCGAGGGGGGTTTCGGCGGCGACCCCGGCCCCAAAACACCGGCCTGGGATGTGGGCGAAGCGCCCCCCGATGCCGCGGTCGATTGGCAGACCCTGCCGGTGCAATCGCTGCTCTACCGGCACGGGGGCAACGACCCCAACCTCATCCACTACGACCCCACGGTGGCCGCAGCCGCTGGGTTCGACGGCCCCATCCTCATGGGGCTCAACACCTACGGTTTTGCCTGTCGGGCCCTGGTGGAGACGGTGTGCGAGGGCGACCCCCTGGCACTGGGATCGATAGCCGGGCGCTTCGCCTCCCCCGGCTACAACGGCGACGTGCTTACCACCCAGATCTGGCGCGACCCCGCCGAAGAGAACGGAGTGCTGTTCCGAGTGGTTTCCAACCGGGGCACCACCGTCTTCGACAAGGGACGGGCCACATTGAGATAGGGACAAGAAGGAGAGCAACATAATGAGCAGGTTGGTAATCGACGCCGACGGTCACATCAGCGAGCCGCCCGAGCTGTGGGAGGAGTTCTGCGATCCGGAGTTCCTGGCGTTCGCCCCCCGGCGGGTGCTCGACAACCAGGGCCGGCCCCGCACCTTCGTGGGGGGCGAGATGGCGCCCTACATCCCGTTCGACTCGCTGGCCTACGACAAGGAGCGACCCAAGGGCGGTGTCGATCCCCACGCCCGGCTGGTCGACATGGACAGCGAGGGTATGGACATCTCGGTGATCTTCCCCACCACCGGACTCATGTTCGGCGGCATCGCCGATGCGGGGGTGAACAACGCCCTGTGCCGGGCCTACAACGACTGGCTCCGCACCTACTGCGACACCGACACATCCCGACTTCTGGGGGTGGCGGTGGTGCCCCAGGTTGATCCGGCGCTGATGGTGGTCGAAGCCCGCCGGGCCATCGACGAGCTGGGCTTTGTTGCGGTGATGCTGCGGCCCAACGTGATCGCCGGGCGAACTCTCGACCACCCGGCCTACGACGGGCTGTGGTCGCTGCTGGCCGACCGGGGCGTGCCCGCCGCCATGCACGAGGGCACCACCCAGAACGTTCCCCAATCAGGGCTCGACCGCTACGACAACTTCATGTTCCGCCATGTGTGCTCCCACCCCCACGAGCAGCAGATGGGATGCCTGGAGTTGATCGCCGGCGGGGTGTTGGAGCGCCACCCTGAGCTTCGGGTGGTGTTCTTGGAGTCGGGCTGCGGCTGGGTGGACCACTGGCTCGAGCGCATCGACGAGCACTTGGACTCCTGGGGCCATGCCTCAGCCCCGCTGGAGATGAACGCCACCCAGTACTTCCAGCGGCAGTGCTTCATCTCCTGCGACCCCGAAGAGCGGACCGTTGCTGGCGTGATGGACTCCCTCGGCGACGACTGCGTGGTTTTCGCCACCGACTACCCTCACCCCGACGGGGTCTTCCCGGGCGTGGTTAAAGCCTTGGCCGACCGGGACGACCTCAGCGAAATCCGCAAGGACAAGATCCTGGGCCTAAACGCCAAGCGGTGCTTTGGCCTCTGAGCATTTGGGGAGGCAAGCCATGGGGGACAGAAGGCGGAAATCAACGGAGGCTCTGCTGCGCTGGATGCTTGCTCTTTTGGCATTGGCTCTGGTGGCCGCGGCGTGCGGCGGCAACGACGACGATGGCGACGCTGGGGCTCCGCAGCCGACGGCGGCGACTGCTCCCGAACCGTCTGACACCGAAGGCGAAGCCGAGCCCGCTCCCGCAGAGCCGGAGCCTGACGAACCGGAACCGGCCCCCACGCATACGGCGCCGGCTGGCGCCGAGGCACCGGCTCCAACCGAGGCGCCCGAGCCCACGCCTGAACCCACCCCGGAGCCCATCGTATTGACCGACTCGTTCCGGGGCGTGACCTCGGAGTCCATCCTCATCGGCCACACCTATGTCGATTTCGAGCGGCTGCGGACCGACTTCGGGCTGGACCTCCCCTATGAGAACTTCGGGGAGTCATTCCTGGCCCTGGTCGACTGGTACAACGAACAGGGCGGTGTGCTCGGGCGGCGGCTCGAAGCGGTCTCTGAGGCGTATTGGCCGGTGGGATCGGCCGATGCCGAGGCGCTCTGCCTCAAGCTGACCGAAGATGTGGAGGTGTTCGCCGTGCTGGGCGGCTTCACCGGCTCGGGGTCGGCCGGGGTCAACACCTGCATTACCGAAATCCACGAGACCATCCTGATCGGCGGCCTGCCCGCACAGTCGGAGGCCGAGGCCGCCGGCGGCCGGTGGGTAATCGCCCCCATCAGCTTGGAGCGGCGGAACTCCGCCTTCGTGTCGGTGCTGGAGCAGACCGGGAGGATCGACGATCTGGGCCCGATCATGGTGATCGCCATCACCGGTGCGCAGCCCGGACTGGTCGACTCAGTGGTGGAACTGCTGAAAGCAGCTGGGGCCGAGGTTCCGGTGGTGGCCAAGGCCGCCTATACCGGAGACACCATCGCCACCCAAGGTGAGATGGACGTGTTCCTGGAGCGGGGCCGCGTCGAGGGGGTGGAGGCGATAATGCTCATCGGAGAGTCCCCCACCCGAGACGCGCAGCTTTTCGCCAATGCCCCCGACATGGTCTATCTGGTGCCCAATGGCGACCGAATCGGAACCTGGGAGCAAGAGCCGCCCGAGGGCCTCAGTCCCGAAACCGTGGTCCTTACCGGCCGGACGTTCCCCGACTACCCGGTGGACGATCCCCGCATCCAGCAGTGCATCGAGGTGGTCGAGGCTGCCACCGGCGTGGAAATCGTGCCTCCCGATCAGCAGGCCGAGGGCGATCCCGACTACTGGCCGGCCATGTTCAATGCCTGTCGCGACTTGGCCATTTTCGTGCAGATCGCCGAAGCCGCCGGACCCGATCTGACCAACGAGTCATGGGTGGACGCTCTGGGCCGGGTGCCCGACCTGTCGGTGCCCGGCTACGGATTCGTCTCCATCCGGCCCGACAAGATCGACGCCAACGATCAGCAGTTCCTGATGGAGTACGACTACGACACCAAGAGGTTCGTCGAGCTAGCCGGCCCCCTCGACGTGGGCTAGCCGTTCCCCGCCGGGAGTATGGAACCCGAAACCTACGCCGAGCAGAGCGAGCGCCTATGGGAGCTGGCCAGTGATCAGGGGATGCCGCGTCGGCATTTTCTGGCGCTCTTGGTGGCCGGTGGTGCCGCAGCAGTGGTGGCGGCCTGCGGGGGAGGCAGATCGTCTTCGGTGCCGATTACCGGCAGCCTCGGCTCGACTGCTGAGCCTGCCGCGCTTTTCAAAGACCCGTCGCCGTTCATTCAGCGGGGCGCATCACTCGAGTCCCGTCTGGAGCTGATGCCAGGGCTGATCACCCCCAACGATCTGTTCTTCGTCCGCAACAACTCCTCCAGCGTGGATTTGTCGGTGGACGACTGGTCGCTGGTGGTGGAAGGCGATGCGGTTGAGCAGCGACTCGATCTCAGCTATGACGACATCCGTCGCCTCCCCAGGCGCTCGTTGGTCGCCTATCTGGAGTGTGCCGGCAACCACCGGGTGATGTTCGACCGGCTGCAAGGTCGGAGAGCAGAGGGTACCCAGTGGGGGCGCGGTGCCATCGGCAACGCCGAGTGGCTGGGTGTCTCCCTGGCCGATGTGCTGACCCTGGCCGGCTTGGCCGACGACGCGGTGAGCGTGCTGCTGGTAGGACTCGACGAGGATTCTCCCGAGGGCGGCTTCCAACGCGTTTTGCCGCTCGAAAAGGCGCTGGATCTCGACACAATCCTGGCCTATGAGATGAACGGAGAACTGCTGCCCCGCGACCACGGATTCCCGCTGCGGGCCATCGTGCCGGGCTGGGTGGGAAGCTCGCAGATCAAATGGCTGGGCCGGATCGTGGTGTCGGCCGACCCCCAGTGGACCCGCAACAACACCACCTCATACGTGTTGATCGGCGACGATTACTCGCCCGAGGGCGAGGCGCTGGGCCAGGTGGTGACCGAACAGAACATCAAGAGCGCCTTGGCGCTTCCCTGGCCAGCCCGGCTGGACGAGGGCCAGCAACACTTGCGCGGGTTCGCTCATTCACCCCAGGGGCGAATCACCAGGGTGCAATGGAGTGACGATGGCGGAGCGAATTGGCAGGACTCCCGGGTGCTCGACCAACAGCCTCAGCATTCGTGGGCCCAGTTCGAGTTCGAATGGACGGCAACCGCTGGTGAGCACACCATCAACACCCGGGCCACCGATATCGAGGGCAACACCCAGCCCGATCGGGTGCCGTTCAACCAGAAGGGCTATCTCTTCAACCAGCCCCTGCCGCACCCAGTGCGGGTATCTGCCTGAACTACAACCCCATGTCGTGGTAGTCGGGGACTTCGTAGCGGCCGATGGCCTCGGCTCGGCGGTGGAGGAGGGCGACGGTGTCCTCGATGTTTCGGCCGATGATGAACCGGCGCTTCTCCACGCAATCGACCACGAAGTTGCCGTGTTCCAACAGGTCGGCCACCTCGGGTTCCTCGCCCCGAACCTCGGTCAAGATGTCCTTTAGCTCTTGGAAGGTCATGCTGCGCCGCCCGGTGGCGTCGCCTACCCGGGCGAAGTGGTCCGGGCGGTTGCGCTGGGCGGTGAACAGGCCGGTGTCCAACATGCCGCCCGACGGGTAGAGCACCGAGGCCCGCAGATCGCTGCCCTCC
>JAJDTA010000035.1 GCA_022827405.1 Acidimicrobiia bacterium | reverse complement strand
TCGATCTCCTCGGCCAGGCCGTCGTAAAGATCGTCGTGCATCTGCGCACAGAGGTCTTCGTCGTTCAGACTCGACAGATCGATGTCGTCGATCTCGGGCGTGTCAGTCATTCGACACACTCCTTCTGTGGTGCTGGACCCCAGGGCGGGTTCCATACTGTGGACCAGTACCGCAATGCGGAACAGTGTCACTGTAGCACGATGCGCGCGAGTTTGCCCGTGTCGAATCCGGACCGGTGTTGGCTGGCAACGCGCCCCTGATTCAAGGCAACGGTCGGGGTAAGGTGGAAGCCCAAGTTGACCTCGGAGGACAGGGAATGGCTGTCTCGCAACTGAAGCGCTGGCTACCTTCGGCCCGCAAGCAGCGCAAAGCAACACAATCCGAGACCCTGTCTATTGCTGACATTGATGCCGATACCGGCAAAGGGCCCCCAGCCGATCTAGAAGAGGGCGAGTTCCACGCCAGCACCGAAGACTTCATCGCCGCCATGAGAGCGCGGCGAAACGGGTCTTCCCAGTAGCCGCTTCCGCAACTAAGGGCGAATGCCGACTCACTTTGAGAACCCCTCATTCCTGCGCGACCTCAGACGGCTAACCCCGGCACAGGTCTCTCTCTTCGAAGTCCGATTGCAGCAATTCGTCGCCGACCTGTCTGACATGGAAGAAGGACGTCTCAGCTGGTTCCGATCAGCTCTGCGCGTTAAGAAAGTGAAGGGCGCTTCCGGTAGCTACGAGATGACATGGGCCCCAGACGGCCGGGCGACCTTCGCCTGGGGCCTTCAGCAGACTCCCGGCAAGCGCCACGTAGTATGGCTGCGAATCGGCAGCCACGACATCCTTCCCTGAAAGGGTCCTGACTCGATGGGCGGGCAAGGTGCATGGGGGCTCGGCGAACGCCTGGACCCGTGGATCACCGTCACCGGAACGCTGCTCATGTTGGCCTGCATGATCTACTCCTGGAAGGCCACACAGCCCCCGTTCGGGCCATACGCCTCTACGCCGCGCTCTCGGCTGGCGCTCGTGTTCGGGACAGGGTTGGGCCTCATCGCCGCCGCGGTCATCGCCGCGGCTGCTTAGCCCTTATCGGCTGGCGCCGACTGGCGGCGGCGCTGCCCGATGAAAACGCCCAGCGGCGGATGGGACATCCGCTTTGCCAGCAACCAGGCCGCCCGGGAGTGGGACGAGCTGTGCAACACCGCTTCGGCCAACACCCGGCGGGCGTGGAACGCCATCACCCGCGACCCCCGCCGCCACAGCAGCCGCCAGGCCAGGCTCAGGAAAGAGTTCGGCGCCAAACAACTGGAGGGCAAGGTGCTGGAGCAGTAGCAGCACGAGGTCACCGCCGGCGGTCGCATCTGGTACTGCCCCGACGACGACTCCAAAACAGTGTGGGTGACCGCCGTCTACATCGGCCACCCCAAATCAACCGAGTAGCGGCCCCCGACGAATCCGCTGGCGCTCAGACACCGATGTCCTGGCGCAACAACGGCGAGCGGTCGAGGCGGCCTCAGCGGCCTATCTGGGTGGATTCGAGCATCTGGGCTCGGTATTCGGCGAGGTCTTGGGCCATGCCCAGTGCCGGGGAGCTTGCGGTGATGTTCGTCGGGTCAATGCCGGCGGTTCGGGCGGCGGCTTTGGTGCGGCGGGTGACGGTGTTGGCCGAGAAGTTGAAGACACGCTGGCCGCCATCGGTGCCGGGGGGTCGTATGCGGGCCAGGGCTTGGGCGGTGAACTCTGATATAGGTGCGACGTCCGGTTGGTATGCGGTGGGGTTCGGGACGCGGACTTGGCCGAGCCCGCCATCTTCGGGAGCAACCACGTCCTCCCATCTGAGCGCGAGGATCTGGGAGCAGCCTAGCGAGGCGTCGTGGGCGACGGCGATCATGGCGATGTCGGTGTCGCCGCGGCTGCGGGCTTGGGCGGTGGTCTCGAAGCGTCTTCCGGGCTGGTTTCGGCGGGGCTGGTGGGCGGTGCCGATGATCTGGCAGATGTGGTGCCACCGCAGCGGGTCGGGCGGTTCGGGGGCGCTGGTCCGGGCGGCGGCCTGTTCGGCCAGCTCGTTGAGCAGTCGGAGCACCTCGGGGTCGTGGGCCGGGTTGGCACCGGGCAGCTCCCGGTGCCAGTGGGCCACCGCGGAGTGGTAGGCGCGAAGGGTGCCGGGCCTTTTGTCCTGTCCGGCCAGAGCGGTCAGCCACTGCTGTAGGTGGTCGGGGCGGGCTGGGAACTCCGGCACCCCCCGGCCCGATGCCCACAACCGCCAGCTACCCTGCCCGACGCGGTAGGCCTTGCGGGTACGCGCCGAAAGCTCGACCGCCTCGTCCTGGCCCATCACCCGCCCCCCGGTGCCGCGGTGGCCGCCCCCATGCCACCGCAGCCGGCCCGGCCGCCGCCCGCGCCCGCAGACGGGTGCGGGGCGGCAGGGCGGGCGGTTCGGGAATCCACGACCCCTGATGTAGCGGGCCGGCGCGGCGCAGGCCGAATCGGAGCAAGCGGCCACCACCAGGGCCAGCTGCGGTCTCGCTCCGGTTCGCCCGTGGGGTGGGCGGCTCCCGAAGGGCGGGTAACTCCCGAGCGGGGGCGCTCGACCGGTTGAGCGTGCCTGCTCTCAGTGCAATATCAGGACAGCTTCAGTTTGTACCCCCCTGGGACTTGAACCCAGAACCTGCGGATTAAGAGTCCGTTGCTCTGCCAAATTGAGCTGGAGGGGCTTGTCGGGCGGGGACGGCTAGCG
>JAJDTA010000192.1 GCA_022827405.1 Acidimicrobiia bacterium | reverse complement strand
CCCCATCGCGCCGATGGGCCAGTTCGGTCTGCTCACTGCCATTACCGTCATCTACTCGCTCATCGCCGCAGTAGTGGTGCTGCCCCCGATGCTGGTCATCTGGGCCGCCTACCACCGCTGGCGCCAAGAGGCCCACTAACCTGGCTATCTGCTCTCCCCGCAGAAAGCCCCGCGCAGGGGCAGCCCCAACGTTGACAACACCTACTGGCGGACGCCGATCAGCGCTGAGCGCACCTATCGGGTTGACGGATGGCTGCCAAACGACAAGCCTTCGAATCCTGCCGGGGGTGCTGTGTGATCTGCCAAAACATCGGAAAGCTGTGAACCTGCGCGGGGCGGGTTTTCGGGGTGGTTGGACCGCTGTTTGGGCGTGCTGTCTGCCCGGCGATGGTGTGGGGCTCGGGATTTTCGATGATTTAGGGGGGGCTTCGGTTTGGTAGATGGGGCCGATTCGCGATCCTCGGTTCCAGCGCGACGTTTGCTCTTGGCAGCGGGCGCAGTGATTGCCGCGGTTGCAACCGTGGTGAGCTGCTCCCCAGGGGAGGCCCCCGCTGCTGACCTGCCCGCTGAAGCGGAAGAGGTGTCGGCGGGATACTCCGGGTGCGCCCCCGGCAAGGTCCTCGACTTCGCGTTTTTCACCGATTTTGCGCCGGTCAGCTACGGCGTCGAAGACGCCGACGATCCCGAGGGGTCGGTGGTTCATGGCGGCTATGAGGCCGACCTCGTCGACGCGCTCGAAACGATGGACGGCTCGGGACTGCGATTCCGCCGCATTCCCGTGTCGGAGTGGACCGATATCTGGCTGCTGCCCGCGGCGGGCGGTGTTGACATCGCGGGAGGAGGCATATCCATTGTCGAGTCGCGCACCAGAAACGACCAGGGCGACACGGTCGTGGCGTTCACTTCGGGGCACATCCAATACCGCCAGTCACTGCTTGTGCGAGAAGGCGACGTTCAGCGCTACGCCAGCTTCGACCACCTGTCGGGTGGCGACCGAGTGGGGGCCTCCCGCAACACGACCAACGAGCAGAGGCTGCTTGAGCTGACCGGGATCACCGGCCCCAACGGTGTGCTCGCCGTCGGCGCGAGGGTTCACACTGCCGACGGTGTTGTCATTGCCGACGGGACGAGCGACTACGCCATCACCGCGGCAGGTGCCAGCGGCAACATCAAGACCAGGACCCGGATCGAGCCGCCTTTGCCCACACAGCCGGAGGTGTACTACGAATACCGTGAGCCCACTGCCCTCGACGCGCTCGCCGCGGGCGAGATAGACGCCGTGGTGAGCGAAGCCATCGGCAACACCGAGGCAGCCGCCGCCTTCCGCGGCGGCGGAGTGCTGGCGGTCTCGGCGCTCGACGAGGCCGTCGAGTTGGGCGGGTGGACGCTGCGATCAGGCGACACTGCGCTGCTCGCCTGCCTGAACGCGAAGATCGACTACCTCACCGACAGCCAGCGCATCGGGTTCCCCGAATGGCACGAAGACAACCGGGCATTTATGGAGCGCGCCCTCGTGTGGGCCCCATGATCGCTCAGGCGTCTTTTCTGCTGGTCGCCATCCCGGCCACCAGGCGGGCCACGGCGATGGCGATGTAGAACTGCCCGGCCATGGCTTCCAGTGTTACCAGCGTCCTGCCGCTCGACGCCGCCGGGGTGAGGTCGCCGAACCCGAGCGTGGTCAGGGTGACGAAGCTGAAGTAGATGGCCGACTCGGGGGCGAGCACCTCACCCGATGATAAGAACGCTCCGTCGGCGATGCGGTCGATCAGTATGTAGAGGCTGGCGAACGAATAGCCGATCAGAAGGTAGGCGCACGCCGACGCGGCGATCGAGGTGGTGTCGGGCAAGGGCCGCGACAGCACTTGCCTGGATATGGTGGCAACGGCCACGATGCCTATAGCCATCACTATGGCCGGGCCGACACGGGCATCGTCTGGGCCTGCCACGAACAGCTCAATCGCGGTGGCGCACCCCAGCCCGGCCAAAAGCGCCCACGCCTTGGCCCGGCCCACGGCGAGCGCAGACGACTCGATCAGCGTCCCGGTGATTAGCACGAGTCCGACGATGCCCGAAGCCGCAGTCAGAGCATCGATACCAGTGGCCGAAAGCCCCACCATGGCCACGCACAAACCCAAGATGACGTCGTACCGCTCCTCGCTGAGGACGCCAACGAGCCAGCGAAGCGGATTTCTGAACATACCCCCAAACTAGCGGCGTGTCGCAGTCGTTCTTGTTGAGGGCTGGCCTTAGCCTCGGAGCTGCGGCATGGGTAGGCAATAAACCTGTCACCGGACCGATGTAGCGTGACCGCAGGTCGCGGCTCTGTACGAAGCCGCTCAAGCATCCACCACTGAGCGAGGTACGACATGGGATCATTCTTTGAAAGAATTGACCGCAAGCTGCCATTCGCAGCCCGCGAAGGAGGAGTTGTGTCTGCTGGCAGAGGTGACGGCCAAGTGTGGTCTGTGTACCGCGGAGACGCGCTTGACACATATGCTGCTTGGCCATCTCCTTCGGCCATCATCTCCGATGGTGCTTATGGGGTTGGGGGATTTCCCGGCGACCCGCGAACGCCTGAAGGTCTGGCTGAATGGTACGCCCCCCATATTGAGGCCTGGTCGAAGCATGCACTGCCCTCATCCACGCTGTGGTTCTGGAATACCGAGATCGGCTGGGCGACGGTGCATCCGATCTTGGCCGAATTCGGCTGGGACTATGTTCAGGCAATCGTGTGGGACAAAGGCATCAGCCACATAGCCGGCAATGTGAATGGAGATACGATTCGGCGTTTTCCGGTGGTGTCCGAGGTTTGTGTGTTCTATCGACGCCGTCTGGAGTTTCCAACGCCCGATGGTGTGATGTCGGCTCGGCAATGGCTGCGATATGAGTGGAAGCGAGCGGGTCTGCCCTTGTATAGAGCAAATGAGGCCTGCGGGGTTGCCAATGCCGCTACTCGCAAGTATCTCACGCAGGATTGGCTTTGGTACTTCCCTCCGCCGGAGATGATGGGGCGACTGGTCTGCTATGCCAATGAGCACGGGACCGTCGATGGTGTCCCTTACTACTCGCTTGACGGCGTATCGCCGGTCACTGCCGACGAATGGGCTGACCTGCGCGACCGGTGGCATCACGCGCACGGCATCACCAATGTGTGGTCTGCTCCACCGCTCAACGGACAGGAGCGATACAAGGGCAACGGTGTGCGTTCTGCGCCGCGTGTACACAAGCCGGGCCGCAATGCTGCGGTCCACCTCAACTAGAAGCCGCTGGAGTTCATGCGCCGAATCATCAATGCGGCCACTGATCCTGGGGACGCGGTCTGGGAGCCCTTCGGTGGTCTGTGCAGCGCAATTGTGGCCGCGGTCGAGGCGGGTCGCCATGGCTATGCCGCGGAGACGGTAGAGCACTTCGCGGATTTGGCCATTCAACGCATCGAATCTGCTGCTTGCTGACTACGCTCCACCATCGATGAGCAACCAACCGATGCAGGAATAGCTCTGGTGAGCACGAGACCGCTCTCGGGGTTGAGTTGAAAGGCTGGTACATGCTGGCCAAAGAGCGCGAGCCCAGTTTTCGGTATCGAGTGACTCCAGGTGCCTGCGCAGATTGGGATCTTCTCGTGGTTGTCCCCTGGCATCTCTCAAACGTGCTTTCCGGCGTGCCCCGGGTTTCCACCCCGGCTTGTTGGTCGGCAAAACACGTTGCTGAACACCGAAATCACTGGTGGTGCCACATCCGCGAAACCGAACAAGACGCATCCATCGAGTCCCCTGCGGAAGCCGCCCCATATATGGGCCGCGATAACACGTCTGACAAGCCAGCGAGAGATGGGGGCGGCAACTTCGGGCGCATTGCCCGTACCGGCATCATGGATGACTGGGTACAAGAAATCCTGGAAGAACGTTTGGCGGGAATCCCAGTTGATTCCTGGATTAACTTCCTAAAGCAGCACGAAGCCAGTTAGGCAGCAGGTGAAGTCTGTCTCGGCGTTGACCCTCCCAGATTCTCAACTGAGCACTTTGAAGCCCAAGCAGCAGTGAGAATCTGGCCGGGCTAGATGCGGGCTTCGCGGACGTCTAGGCGGCGGAGGAGTTCGTCGCCCACGAAGTTCAGCGCCATGAGGGTGGCGAACATGACGCCGCCGGTGGTCAGGGCGATGTGGGGGGACTCCTCGAGCCGACCGCGCCCGGCGGCCAAGATGTTGCCCCAGGTGATGCTGGGCGAGCCGACGCTGACGCCGATGAACGAAAGGCTGCCCTCGGCGATGATCACGATGCCCATGGCCAGAAATGCGATCGAAGCCAGAGCGGGCACCACATTGGGCAGTACGTCGCGGAACAGTATCCGAGGCCATCGGGCCCCCATCGTCTTGGCCACCGTCACGAACTCCCGGGCAGCAAAGCGAAGCGCCTGGGCCCGGGCAATGCGGGCGATCGCCGGGATCGACAAAACGGTCACGGCAATGGTCACGTTCACGTAGCTCTGGCCCAGCACCGTCACGATGAACAGGGCGAACACCAGCGCGGGCAGCGCCAGCGCCACGTTCACCACGCTGCTGACAACGAGGTCGATCCACTTGCCGAAATAGCCGGCCATCACCCCCAGAACACCGCCCACCACCACCCCGATGCCCACGGCCGGACCGGCGATGGAAAGGGAGAGGCGGCTGCCCCACACTGAGCGGGCGAACATGTCCCGCCCAAGCTGGTCGGTGCCGAACCAATGCGACCAAGACGGCCCGAGTTCCGGGTCCCCGGCCAAAGGCCTGTTGGGATCCTCCAGAAATCCCAGCCAAGGCGCCAGAACCGCGCCGGCCAGCACCAAGGCGAGCCATCCCACCGACAGCCAAAGGGCGATGTTGATCTTGCCCCTCCTCGGTCCCGCTCTGGATTCGGCATCCACCAGCGTGGCCCTGAATCTGCCCCCGATCGGGATCCGCAGAAATCTTGTCGGCACTCGGGGCTTGATGGCCGCGGTGGTGGTTTCAGACGGATCGGTCATCGTCGCCGCACCCTGGGGTCGAGCATGGAGTAGACCACGTCAACCAGCGCAGTCACGGTCACGAACACGGCAGCGATCAGCGCCACCAGGGTCTGGACCAGCAGATATTCCCGGGCCGCCACCCAAGACACCAACAGCGATCCAACCCCGTCGAGATCGAACAAGTACTCCACCACGATGGCACCGTTCACTGCTTGGGCGGCCTGGATGCCGAATATGGTCAGCAGGGTGAAGCTCGATGGGCGCAGCACATGGGTGAGCAGCACCCGGTGGACTGGCAGGCCCTTGGCTCGGGCGGTGCCCACGAAGTCCTCCTGCAAGGTGCCGATAACGTCGGTCCGCAGCAGTCTCAGATAGATGGGCAGCAGTCCCACAGCCAGCGTCACCGCGGGAAGGAACATTACCTTGAAATGCGCGACCAGACCCTCCGATATCGGCCGATAGCCGCCCAAGTCGAACCAATCCAGCTTCACCGCGAAAACCAGGATGAGCACCAAGCCGACCACGAAGACCGGTGACGACAGCAGCGCGAACGCGCCGCCGCTCACAACCTTGTCGCCCACGCTGTCTTGGCGGTACCCCGACCACAACCCCAGCGGAATGGCCGCGCCCAGAGCCAGCGCTTGGGAATAGCCCAACAGCAGAAGGGTGCGGGGCAGCGCATTGGAGATGGCCTCGCCAAAGGTGCGCCCGGTG
>JAJDTA010000174.1 GCA_022827405.1 Acidimicrobiia bacterium | reverse complement strand
GCCCATCGTCCCCGGCGGTCGGGTGGTGGCCGGGGAAGTCGAATGGGCGGTGCAAATCGACGGAGCGCTGGCCCTCGAGGATCTGATCTATCGCCGAACCCGGGCGGCCTGGTATACCCCAGCCGAGCGCGAGGACCTTGTGGCACCGGCGGCTTCGCTGATGGCCGATCTCCTGGGATGGGACGAGGCCCGCACCGCCGCCGAGGTCGAATCGGTTCAAGCCCGCTACGCCAGCGAGCTCCAATTCCAGGACAGTTCCGGATGACGCTTCTCGACGAACTCGCCGGCCTGCTGGGCGACGATCTCCTTCTCGACGACGACGTCCGCCGAAGCCGAGCCCGCGACACCTGGCCCCGCTCCGAATTAGACCAGTGGCAAGGCCGGCTGGCGCTGCCTGCGGCGGTGGCGATGCCCTCGACGGCCCAACTGGTGGCCGAGACAGTGCGGATATGCCGGGCCTACGGGGTGCCGATGATTCCCCGGGGCGCCGGGTCGGGCTGCGTGGGCGGGGTGCTGGCCTCCCCCGACTCGGTGGTGATCAGCACCGAGCGCTTGAGCGGGATGCGGTGGCTCGACCCCGCGGACGGCTTGGCCGCATTCGGAGCGGGCACGATGGGGATCGACGCCGAGAACCGGGTGCGGCAGGACGGCTTCACCATCGGTCACTGGCCCCAGTCGATCGAGATTTCTTCGGTGGGCGGGTGGGTGGCTACCCGGGCGTCAGGCCAGTACTCCACCGCCTACGGCAACATCGAGGACATCGTGTACTCGGTGGAGGCCGTGCTGCCCGACGGGTCGCTCTATCGGTCGCGGCCCACTCCCCGGGCATCGGCCGGGCCCGATCTGCGCCAGCTGCTGTTGGGAAGCGAAGGGACGCTCGGGATCATCTCCGAGGTCACCTTCTCGCTCCGCCCGCTCCCCGAGCCGGGGGTGCGCCAGGCGTTCCACTTCGAGGACATGAGCGCGGGGATCGACGCGGTGCGCAGCGTGATCGTGCCCGGCTGGCGGCCCCCGGTGGTGCGCCTCTACGACGCTGGCGAGACACGCCGCCACTTCCGCGACCATGTGCCCAAGGGCCGCTGCATGGCCATTTTCTTGCACGAGGGACCGCCCGGGCACGCGGAGTTGGAAGCCGCGGCAGTGGCCGACCTGTGCCGGACGGAGGGAGGCGAGCCAGCCGACTCCGGTGCGGTGGACCATTGGTTCGAGCACCGCAACACCGTGCCCACCTGGACCGAGCTCTTCGAGCAGGGCCTGGTGGCCGACACCATCGAGGTGGCCACCGGCTGGCGCCACCTGGCCCGGCTCTACACCGCGGTCGTCGAGGCCATCAGAGGGGTGCCCACGGTGATCGCGGCCATGGCCCACACCTCGCACGCCTACCAGTCCGGGGCCAACCTCTACTTCACCTTCGCCGCCCAGCCCTCTGATCCCGACCAATACCAGTCGGTCTACGACGCCTGCTGGGCCGCGGCCATGGGCGCGGCAGTGGACAGCGGCGCCGGCATCTCCCACCACCACGGAATCGGCCGAGTCCGCCGCCCCTGGATGGCCGACGAGCACGGCAACGCCGGCATCGACCTCCTGCGAGCTGTCAAGCAGGCCCTCGACCCCCAAAATCTAATGAACCCCGGGGTCTTGATCCCCGACTGACCGCTGTCTCTCTAAGGGGCTCGCAGCATGGCAACCCCCATGCATCTGCCCGCCTGGCCGGACTGACCGCGATGGGAGAAGAAGCGCCGGGCGTCCAGCGTGTCCATCCGACAGTCTTCAATGTTCTTGAGCCACACACCGGCATCGAGCAGCTGCTGTTTGACCATGAACGGGATGTCGAGGTGCGGCTTGTCCCCCACGTCGTAGAGGACCGCCGGCTGCTGATGGAACTCTCCTTCGGCCTGCATGGCCTCGTTCATGGAGACTTCGAGGGAAAGCGGTTGCAAGCATGGACCGATTCCGGCCTGGATATCCCGTGGGCGACTGCCGAACTCCCGAGCCATGGTCTCCACTGCTTTCTGGGCGATGCGACCGATTGCCCCGCGCCATCCCACGTGCACGATGCCGATGGCCGGTTGTGTCGGGTCGTAGAGCACCACCGGCGCGCAGTCGGCCACCAGGACGGCCATCGGGAGATTCGGCGTGCTGGTTACCAGCGCATCGCAGGCGGCTATCCCTAAATCGGCCGAATCGGCCCCCCGACCCCTGTCCTGCTCGCCGACGACTTTGACCCGAACCCCGTGCACCTGACGGGGCACAACCAAGTCCCGGAAGTCGAAGCCGAGGTTGTCGCCCGCGACCTTGCGGTTGGCGACAACGCGCGCCACGTCGTCCCCCACTTCAAAGCTCAGGTTCAGGCTGGCCAGCTCACCGGTACTCACCCCACCGTCACGGCCCGTAACCGCGGCCAGCGCGTGGGGCCCGTCAAAGCTGAACCGAACTGAATCCATTGAGTCCTACCCTAGTAGTATTCCTGGTATGAAAGTTAGCGTCAGCCTGCCTGATGAGGACGTGGAGTTCCTCGACGACTATGCCCGAAACCACCAGATCGCCTCCCGATCAGCCACCCTGCACCGGGCCATACGGCTACTGCGGGCATCGGAGCTGGCGCAAGACTACGCCGAGGCATTCGCACAGTGGGATCGCGAAGAAAGCCGCCTCTGGGACTCCGCCGTTTCTGACGGGCTCGCATAGCTCCAATGCGCAGGGGAGAGATCCGAATTGTCAACCTCAGTCCCACTCTCGGGGCTGAGGCCGCCCAGACCCGCCCCGCGGTGATTGTCAGCAACGACGGCGCCAACACCACTGCCGCTCGGCTGGGACACGGAGTGGTCACCGTCATCCCAATCACCTCCAGCACCGAGCGGGTATACCCGTTTCAGGTGATGCTGACTGCCGGCGACACCGGCCTAGAACGCGACTCCAAGGCCCAAGCCGAGCAAGTCCGGTCGATCTCCGTCGAGCGAGTTGGCCGCCTGATCGGTCAAGTGCCCTTTGACCTCATGGCCCACCTCGACAGCGCCCTCCGCCTCCACCTCGCCCTCTGACACCACCCGAGCAAAGGAGCTCTACGTGCACGATTCCCCATTGTGGTCCTCGCCGGTTCTGCGGTCGGTACGCGGGGTGGTCGAGCGCTCCCTACACGTTCGCACGTCGGTGGAGGCCATCGAGCAAGTGGCCTCGTGGATGGCCTACGAGGAATTCGCCTTTCCGTCTGGCGCGGTCGATGAGGCAGTCAGCGACCGGACCGACCCGGCGGAGATCATCGACGTCTCGTTCTTCTATGCGGTAATGAACTTCGCCTTCACCGACTTCGACTCCGGGGTGAAGTTCGCCGCCGAATATGGGGGTCGCACCTGGTCGGATAGCGAGGGCATGTTCGCCTGCGTTGCCCGGGCGTTGGACGATGGCGTGCCGCTGACCGACGGCGCCTACCTGGCCGAGATCAGCCGAGCCGAACTGGGCCGGGTGTTCAGCGGGAATATCGAGATCCCCATGCTCGACGAGCGGGTCGAGATCCTCAACGCAGCGGGCCAAGTTCTCACCGAGCGCTACGGCGGCAGAGCCCACCGGTTCGTGGCCGACTGCGCGCCCGCCATGTACGCCGCGGGCAACGGCCTGCTGGAACGGCTCGTGGTGGAGTTCCCCCGGTTCAACGACGTCAGCACCCACGATGGCCATGAGGTGCAGTTGCACAAGCTGGCCCAGCTCTGGCTGTGGCAACTGCACATGGCACTGGCCCGCGAAGGCGCCTTCGCAGTCGTCGACCTGGATCGGATGACTGCGTTCGCCGACTACATCGTCCCCGTCGCCCTGCGGCTCATGGACATCCTCTCCTACTCCGCAGAACTGGAAGCCGCCATCAACAGAGGCGACCTGATCGCCGCGGTCAGCCCTGAAGAAGTGGAGATCCGGGCTCACACCCTCTACGCCACCGCTCTGCTCACCGACGCCATCAATCGCATCCGCCCACCGGCGATGGCATTGGTAGTCCCTCAGGTGGACTTCCGCCTCTGGAAGGCTTACCACGCCACCTTCTGGCCCCACCACCTAACCCGCACCATCATGTACTGAACCCTTGAGTCGGGCGGGCGTGGGCCAACTCCGATGTCTCAAGGGTTGAGTTCGGCGAGGAGGGCGGTGGCCAGGATCCGGTAGTGGGATTCCTCGTTGTAGAGGTGGGCGGAGATTCGCAGCAGGCGCTCGGGCGGGTCGGGCCAGGCAAATACTGGTACCAGGATGTTGTGCTTGTCGGCCAGCGCGTCCATGAGGGGGTCGAATATCTCTGATCCTGAATGGTCGGCGGGAGGGACCGGTACCGAGGCGATGGACCCGATCATGTCCTCCGGGGCTGGGGGATCGATCCCCAGGGCGTCGAGCAGGATCATTCGACCGGTCAGGCACAGCTCCCGAATGGCCTTTCGGACCCCGGACCAGCCGTCGGGGTGCATGGCGGCCACTGCGTCCAGGGCGTCGGGCACCGTGAGCCAAGGGCTGGGGTCCTGGGTTCCCGTCCAGTCGAATTGGGCATGGAAGTGGCTGCTGCTCGATGGCCAGCCGCCGTTGTAGCCGTGGCTGATGACCGGGGGGTACACCCCCTCCCGGCGGTCCTCCCGAACCCAGAGCAACGCCGCTCCCTTGGCCGCGCACATCCACTTGTGGCAGTTGGCGGTCACATAGGAGACGCCTAAAGCAGAAACGTCGAAGTCGATCATGCCGGGGCCGTGGGCTGCGTCCACCAACACCGCCACATCGGGCTCCAGCGCGGCGGCGAGCTCAGCCACCGGCATCACCAGACCCGTCGCCGAGGTCACTGCGTCGATCATCAAGATACGAGTGCGATCTGTGACCGCCCCGAGCACGGCATCGACAATGTCCTTGGAGGACTCCAGCGGGAACGGCGCCCGGGCGGTAACCACTTGGGCACCGGTCCTCTCCGCCGAGACCACTGCCGCGTTCACACAAGCGTTGTATTCGTGGTCGGTAATGAGAATCTCATCGCGGGGCGCCAAGCTCGGCTCCAGCGACCGCATCACCGCGTTCACCCCGGTGGTGGCGTTGTTCACGAACACCAGCCCCGCCTCATCGGCTCCCACAAAGTTGGCCACCACCCGGCGGGCCGAGTCCAACTCGTGCTGGTAATCGTCGCCGACGAAGTACCTGGTGGGGTTGGCCTCCATGCGCCGGCGCACCCGCTCCTGTGCTTCCAGCACAGAGGCCGGAGTCGCCCCGAACGACCCATGGTTCAGATGCAGCACCCCGCCCTCAAGCAGCCACGGACTCACAGAAACCACCGCCGAACCCTACAACGGCGCTCGACGCAGCTATCCGGCATTTGCGCAGCCCGCTGCGCTGTGCAAGGTGGAGCGGTGGGCGTGGAGCGTAGCGGAAGCATGATCGAGGTGGGACCCAACCACTGTGGCGCGCTTCTGCGATCGGTTGCGCGACTGCGGGTCGAGGAAAAGTACGGAACCGGAACACTCTAGGGCGCAGGGTCGAACGCGGAGATTGCGACGGACGGCCCCATTCTCTAATGTGGTTACACGAGTCAACAGTTATGGCCGCAGTTCCAGCGGCCGAGGGGCTTCACGTGTCATTTGCATCAGCGTCAGCCATGGCGCTCCTGAACCAGATCGGGTCCTAGCCATTGCGGCCCCCCGCAGCCGATCGGGCGCGTACTGACGACGAACGACAGCACAGCGCTGTTGGTTGGAGCGGTGTTGCAGAAGTTGGCTCGGCAGATGGACGACCATCGTGTGGACCACGACGCCGTGTACGAGAATCCGGCACGCCCCTCGCCGGTCTCATCACACTGATGTACGCCGAGGCCGAGCAGGTCAGCGGACGATGAGCGACGCACCCCACCCCGACCGCCTCCGCATCGTCGTCGGCGCCGACGATGCCGGTTTCCAGCTTAAAGAGCTGCTCAAGGCCGATCTACTCGAGCACGAGATGGTCGAGACTGTACGCGACGTCGGCGTCGCCAGCGATGACACGACTCCGTACCCCTACATAGCGATCGCAGCGGCCGAACTGATTGCAAGCGGCGAGGCCGACCGGGCCGTCCTGATCTGTGGCACCGGTCTTGGCGTCGCCATCGCCGCCAACAAGGTGAGAGGTGTCCGCGCTGTGACGGCGCACGATTCGTACTCGGTCGAGCGGGCCGTGCTCAGCAATAACGCCCAGGTTCTAGCGATGGGACAGCGCGTCGTCGGTCCGGAACTCGCCCGTCGCCTAGTACGCGAATGGCTGGGGTACCGGTTCGACGACGGATCGTCATCGGCCGCGAAGGTGCAGGCGATTGTCGACCACGAGTCGGGTCTGCAGGTCGAACGGTGAACGACACCCGATGAAGCTCGCCGCTGTCAACCTCAAGTCGTACTTTGGGCATCGAGCTGCCCTCGACTGGTGTAGAACGGTCGCCGACGGCGTGGTCGCCGACGGACTCCTCGACGACCGGCTCGAGTTGCTGATCTGCCCCGCCGCCACCGAGGTCGCGGCTGCCTCCGACCCGCTGAGAGCGGCCGGCATCCGACTGGGCGGGCAGTTCGGCAACGGCCACGCCAGCGGTGCCCACACTGGCAGCACGTCGATGGACGTGCTGGCCGAGCTCGGCGCCACGGCCGTCGTCGTCGGCCATGCCGAACGGCGACGCGAGTTCGCCGAGAACGACGAGCAGATCGCAGCGCAGCTCCGGCGCGCCGTCGATGCCGGGCTAGTGCCGCTGCTCTGCGTCGGCGAGACCGATCGCGGACCGGCCGTCCGTGCCGCCGACATCGTCGCGGCCCAGATCGAGGCGGTAACTGACCAACTCAGCACTCCCGTCGTGATCGCCTACGAGCCCGTCTGGGCGATCGGAGCCACAGAGGCCGCTTCGTCCGACCACGTGAACGAGGTCTGCCGCCAGCTCCGACCGGCGCTCCGCTGTCCAGACAGCCGGATCATCTACGGCGGTACCGCCGGGCCCGGGTCGTGGGCGGCGCTCGGCGGGGTGGTCGACGGACTCTTCCTGGGCCGACGGGTGCATGACCCGGGCGACTTACTAGCGGTCCTGCGCGAGATGCGGTCGGACCCATCCTACGACCGTCCCAGCCACGCCACGGAGCAAGGACCATGACTCGAGTCTACGGAGACCCCGACGCTTTCGCGATCGAGGCGCTCGCCGGGTTCGCCGCCGCCTACGCAGAGCACGTGCGACTCGTTCCCGGCGGTGTGGTCCGGGCCACTCCCGGTGCGGCGGGAAAGGTCTCGGTCGTCGTGGGTGGCGGGTCAGGCCACTATCCGGCATTCGCCGGGTACGTCGGCTACGGGCTCGCCGACGCCGCAGTTGCCGGTGACGTATTCGCGTCACCCTCGTCCCAGACGATCGTCGACGTGGCCCGCGCCGCAGATCGTGGCGGCGGGGTCGTGCTCGGGTTCGGCAATTACGCCGGTGACCTGCTCAACTTCGGCCTCGCGGCAAAACACTTGAACGATGATGGCGTGCGCGCCGCCACGATCGCCGTGACCGACGACGTCGCCAGCGCCGGACCCGACGACCGAGCGTCTCGACGCGGCGTGGCCGGCGACCTGGTGGTGTTCAAGGTAGCGGGCGCGGCGGCCGAGCAGGGACTGACCTTCGACGACGTCGTCGAGATCGCCGGACTCGCCAACGACCGGACCCGCACCTTCGGAGTCGCCTTCTCCGGCTGCACGCTCCCGGGCAAGTCGACCCCGCTCTTCTCGCTCGATCCCGGCCGCATGGGTCTCGGGCTGGGCATCCACGGCGAGCCAGGAATCAGCGAACGCGAGGTCGTGCCAGCCGACGAACTGGCCGATCTTCTGGTCGAACTGCTCGTCGCCGAAGCGCCTGCCGGGTCCGGCGGTCGCGTGGCGGCAATTCTGAACGGGCTGGGAGGCACGAAGTACGAGGAGCTGTTCGTACTCTGGCACCACCTCGGCCAGCGATTCGCCCGGTACGGACTCGATGTCGTCGCCCCGGCGGTAGGCGAGCTCGTCACCAGCCTCGACATGGCCGGCTGCTCGCTGACGTTGGCGTGGCTCGACGACGAGCTCGAGCTGCTCTGGACGGCTGCGGCCGACGCCCCGGCGTTCATGCGCGGTCCGGCCCGACCGACCGGCCACGGGCATGGTGGCGAGCAGCCGCAGCAGTCGGCGCCTGCTGGCGGCGCGTCCGACGCCGCGCTGGCCCCCTCCCCGATCGACGCCGTCAACGTCGGGCAAGCCGACCCCCGCTCACGAAGGGCGGCCGAGTACGTGCTCGTCGGAGCGGTCGCCGTCGCAGAGGCGCTCGAACGCGACGAGGACGAGCTGGGCGCGCTCGATGCGATCGCCGGCGACGGCGACCACGGCCAGGGCATGCGCCGTGGGGCCGCCAGTGGGCGTGACGAGGCGATCCGGCTGGTCGATGCGGGCGCTGGCGCGTCCACAGTCCTGCGCGGCGTCGGCCGGGCGTGGGGCGCTCGCGCTGGCGGGACATCAGGAGCGCTCTGGGGGGCGATGCTGTCGGCGGCGGCGGACGCTCTGTCGGATGACGACGCGCCGGACGCCCGCGTCGTCGCGGATGCCGTGGCGGCCGCCTGTGACGCACTGATCGAGCACGGAGGCGCGTCGGTCGGAGACAAGACGATCGTCGACGCGATCGTTCCCTTCAGCGAACGATTGCGCAGCCGCATCGACGAGGGAGCCGCGCTCGCCGAAGCCTGGAGCGACGCCGCGAGGTCGGCGCAGACCGCCGCCGACCGGACGGCCAACCTGCGTCCGAAGCGGGGGCGGGCGCGCCCGCTCGGCGAGCGCAGCCTCGGCCACCCCGACCCCGGGGCTACGTCCTTCGCGACGGTCGTCGCCACGATCACACCCCTCCTCGCAGGCTGAGATGTTTTCGCAGCGCGATCCCGCCGAGGGCCAATGGCAGGGAGAATCAACAAGTCGTCCGCGACCTGCAAGCGCCACTGCACCCCGGATCGGCACGCTGAGATGGCACGGAGGTTGACATGGACGAACTAGGTGTGGCGCTTATCGGCGCCGGGTTCATGGGGCGGGCACACAGCCAGGCCTACGAGATCGCGCACACGGGCGCCGGCGCGGACGGCCGCTTCAGGTTCCGGCGCGAGGTCGTGGTCGAAGCCGACGAGTCGCGGGCCGCCTCCGCGGCCGCCGATCTTGGATGGGAGCGCTGTACGACGTCGTGGCGGGCCGTCGTCGAAGACCCATCGATAGACATCGTTGACATCTGCGTTCCGCCGGGACTCCACGCCGAGATCGCGATGGCGGCGCTCGAGCACGGCAAGCACGTCTTCTGCGAGAAGCCGATCGCCAACGACCTCGCGACCGCCGAGCGGATGAGCCGGGCTGCCGCCAGCGCAGACGCCGTCACCCAGGTCGGCTTCAACTACCGAAACACGCCTGCCGTCTCGTTCGCTCGCGAGCTCCTTGACGGAGGACGGCTCGGACATCCGCTGATGTTCCGTGGGCAGTACCTCCAGGATGCCGCGTTCGGCGCCGACCCGAACCGGTGGCGGGCGACGCGAGCAACGGGAGGGTCGGGCATGCTCGCCGATATCGGTTCGCATGTCATCGACGTGGCCGAACTGCTATTCGGCGACATTGTGCGCGTCAGTGGACTCGTCCGCGCGATCGCCGACGATACGTCGGGCGGCTGGCTCGCCGAGGCTGACCGCCGGTCGGAACGCCGACTCGACGATGCCGGGGCCTGGATTGCGGAGTTCGGCAACGGCGCGATTGGTGCCTTCTCGATCAACGCCTATTCGTCCGGACGCAACAACGAGCTCTCGTTCGCGTTCGACGGATCGCTCGGGGCGGTCGAGTTCAACTGGAACCGACGCGAGGAGTTCCGGGTGTCGTACGTCGACGAACCCGCCGACCATCGAGGCTTTCGCACGATCCACACCAACGACAATCACCCGGGCGGCTGGTGGCGACTCGCCGGGCTGGGCACCGGATACATCGACGTGATGGCCATCCAGTTTCAGGACTTCGCCAGGGCGATCCTCGACGGGTGCCCGTCGGCACCCGACTTCGCCTCGGCGGCGCGCGTCCAGCGCATCGTCGCCGCCGTGCGGCACTCGGCCGAGACGGGCCGGTGGGTCGACCCCACCAACCCCCACCTGGCGGACGCCGATACAGCGTTCGATGCACGATGAACGGGCGCGCGACCCAAATACCCGATCACCGACGAGGGGTGGGCTCATGACAACCGACCACATCAGTTGGGGCACGAACCTCATCACGTTCTACGACGCCGCGTACTGGGGGTTGCCGCCCGAGATCACGCACCCCCAGTGGGTGGCGGCGTTCCTAGCTTCGCCGTTCTCGTTCTTCGAGCAGATGCTCGACGGGGTGCGTGAGGCGGGGCTCGAAGGCGTGGAGCTTGCGCCGGCCCCGGCCGGATTCGAGGCGGCTCTCGCCGCGTACGGCTCGGCTGGAGCGTTCACCGAGTCGCTCGACCGGCGTGGCCTCACCCTTACGTCGAGCTATGCACCTGGCAGGCAGCTGGTTGGCGAGGCGATGGCCGACCCCGAACTGTGTGCTCGCGCCGACGCGTACGTCCACGCCCACTGCCGGTTTCTCGTTGACATGGGCGCCGACACGATCGTGATGGGCAACGTCTCACGATCCCGCTTCGGTAACGACAGCCCCGACGACACGGCCACGGCCGCGGACTTCGAGGAGCCGGTGGATCGCGAGGTGCACGAGCGGTTCGCCGAGCACATGAACCGACTCGGGCGCATCGCCGGCAAGTACGACGTAAAGATCGCCATCCACACCGACGCGTACTCGGTGTGCTCGCGCAACAACGACATCGCCACCGTGCTGTCGCTAACCGATCCCGACACCGTTCAGCTGTGCCCGGACGCCGGGCACATCACGCTCGACGGCGGCGACGCCGTGCAGGTGTTGTCCGACCACATCGACCGGATCCCAACGATGCACTGGAAGGACTGCTTCTGCCCGCTCTCGGGACACGTGCTCCGCGGCGACCAGAAGGAACGCCACGCCCAGATGCTGAAGAACTTCCGAGTGCTCGGGTCGGGCATCGTCGACTGGACCCGCTGGATGCACGTGCTCGCCGACGCCGAGTGGGAGGGCTGGGCGACCGAAGAGATCGACAACTCGCCCGACCCTGTCGGCGAGCTCCGCCGCGGCCGGCAGTACTTCAATGACGTGCTCGCTCCGATCTACCGCTGAGTGTACGTCGATGAGCACCGACGACGTCGAGATCACACCCGTCTACGGGACCACGGACGATCGGTTCGCGTGGTTGGTCGACCCTTTCGCTCGCCTCGTCGGTGCGCAGGGTGGCGGCGCGGCAATCGCGGTGTACCAGTCGGGACGCCTCGTGGCCGACCTTCACGCCGGCGACTACCAGCCAGACTCGCTCCAGCTGGTGTTCTCAGTCAGCAAGTCGATCACGGCCGTCGCCGCCGCTTGTGCGCACGCCGAAGGGCTGCTCGACCTCGACCGACCTATGGCCTCGTACTGGCCCGAGCTCGCCAAGCCATCGACCGCCGCCGTCACGTTGAGAATGGTGCTCGCCCACCGGTCGGGTCTCGCCTCGCTTGCCGCCGATCTGTCGTTCGAGGAACTCCTAGCAGGCGCGGACGACGAGGCGATCGGTCGACAGGAGCCATACTGGGAACCCGACGCACGGCACGGGTACCACGCGTTCACCTTCGGCACCCTCACCAACGGAGCGTTCCGGCGGATCCTCGGCATCTCGGTCGGCGACTTCGTCCGCGTGCGGCTTGCCGAGCCCCTCGATCTCGACTTGTGGATCGGCGCGCCCGCCTCCATCGAGTCGCGCGTCGAGCCGATCCGCTATAGCCCGCCGCTGATCACCGCAGCGCGCTCCGAGCACGTCTCCTCGAGCGGCATCCCTGGCTCGAACTCGGGGCGCCTCCAGGCAAAGTTCGACCTCTACAACGACCCCCGGCTGCACCGAACTTGCTGGCCGTCGACGTCGGGCGTGGCCGGAGCACGCGATCTCGCACGGCTGTTCGCATCGACGCTCGACCCCGTCGACGGCGTGCGCGTCGTCGACGAGCCAACACGGCGGGCCATGGTGGCGCCGCTGTCGGACGGCGTCGACGCGGTGCTCGGTATCCGGACCGCATTCGGATCCGGCGTCCAGCTGCCGTTCCCGCATTTCCCGATGGTCTCCTCCGACTCGTACGGTCACGAGGCGGCCGGCGGTTCCGCAGTGATGGCGAGCGCCGAACTCGACCTCGCGATCGGATTCACGACAAACGTGTTCCCGAACACGATGGGGGCGAGCCCGACGCTGCTCGCCTTGCTCCCGACCGTGCTGAACTGCGCCCGCGACGAAACCCCCGAGCAACTCCGACCGCAGGGAGCCGGATCTCCCGCCAACGCAATCGTGATGAAGTAGCAGACATGAAGGATCCGAACCCCAAGCCGCGCGTGACCAGCCAGGACGTCGCCCGATCGGCCGGGGTCTCGCGAGCGACGGTCAGCTACGTGCTAAACGACGCTCCCAACCGTCGGGTCTCCGAAGCCACCCGCCGGCTCGTGCTCCGACACGCCGAGCGGCTGTCGTACGTCCCGCACGCGTCGGCTCGGGCGCTCCGTCGTGGCCGATCGAACGTCATCCTCGGCCTTGTCAGCGACTTCAACATCGGCTACGTGCGCGACGAGGTCGTCGGCGCACTCGATCGTGAGCTGACGCGGCGGGGGTATGTCCTGCTGATCCACCGTCACGACCCCGATCGCGACTCGCTCTCCGACCTGTGGTCACTTATCTCCCCCGACGTCGTGGTGGCGATGAGCGGTCTGCCAGCGTCGGCGATAGACACCGTTGCTTCGGCCCAAGCCGAACTTATCGAGGTGCAGGAGCTCTTCGCACAACACACCGCTGGCGAGATGCAGGTCGACTACCTCTACAAGGTCGGCCACCAGCGGCTCGGATACGGGTTTACCAACCGCTCCGGCATCCAGACGATCGCCGAAGAGCGGCTCGCAGGTGCAGTCGCCCGCGCCTGCCAGCTCGGCCTGCCGCCGATCCGCGTCGAAAACGTCGACCGTTCCGACCCGCCCTCATTCGAGCGGGCGATCGACCGTTGGCTGGGCGGTTCTGACCCGGTCACGGCCGTTGCGATGCACAACGACGAACTCGCGGCCATGGCCATGATGGCTCTTGCCAACGCCGGGCGCTCGACCGACGACCTAGCGGTGATCGGCGTCGACGATGTCCCGTTTGCGAGCATGGGCATCACCACGGTGGCAGTCGACCTCACCATCGTGACGGAGAACATCGTCGAACTGGTCGTCGCCGCACTCGAAGGGCGCGACCCAGAGATAGACGACGCACGCCCACTCCAACTCATCCCGCGCCAAAGCGCGTGAGTCCCGCCGACGTGAACAGCCACCTCGTGTCCTCTCACGACTCCTGATCCCGGCTCAGTCGCCGTGGACGATGTATGCGGCTTCCTCCGCAGGCGGCTCGCCCGGAGCCGGGCGGCCATCGACGACCACACGGCGGAGGCCCCCGGTCCACGGGAAGGGATGCTTGTAGGCCTCGGACACGGGAAACCCGTGCCCGGTCCCGATCGCCAGGGCGGTGCCGCCAACCTGCCACTGGGAGCCGTCGCGCGGCAGGTCGTGCGGGCATCGACCGACGCCAACCGGCTCACCGTCGACATCGAGCGTAACGTCGGTGCCTCCGCCCGCGACCGGGCCAAGCCTCACAGCGCATCTGGTCGCGCCCTCGGCGAGCGGGCGATCACTCCGCACGGTCGTGACGTCACCACCCAGGTTGAGCACGAACACTAGGTGTCGTTTCGACACCAGCAGGGCAAAGCCCGAATTCCAGTCGCCGAGCGAGAACAGGATGCCCGACTCGCTCCCGTCGATCGGCGCGATCTCGGCCGAGATCCGGGCACCTCCGCGGATCTTGGGGAGCGCGAGGTACCTGACCGGCGCCCCGCCCGGCAGGAGCTCCGCGTATCGGCGGCTGTCGTCGACGGCGTCGCGCTCCCAGAAGAACCACGGCACCGAGATCCCGTCCATCAGCGGGAAGACGTCGTTGGCCTCGGCTTCGCGCTCCCACAATTCGATCAGCTCCTGCGTCTTCTCCGGGTGGGAGGCCGATAGATCGACGGCTTCGGAGAAGTCGTTGGCGAGGTCGTACAGCGCCCAGTGATCCTCGGCGAAGTCGGTGCTGCCGTCGACGAGGCGGTCCTCGATGTCGATCCCGTGGCGTTGCAAGTGGTCTGTGGTGGCCTTCCACGAGCCACTGATGATCGACCGCGACCCGCGCATCTCGAAGTACTGGACGTCTCGCGGACTCGGCGCCGCGGCGTCGTCGAGCGAGTCGGCGAAGCTCGCCCCGTCGATGCGTTGTTGGGGTACGCCGTCCACGACTTCGGGCGGATCGATGCCGCAGAGGTCGAGCAGCGTCGGCATGACGTCGTTGATATGGATGATCTGGTCGCGGACCTCGCCGCCGACCGTGATGCGCTTGGGCCACTGCACGACGAGCGGGGTGCGGGTCCCTCCTAGCCACGTGAAGCGCTTCCAGAGCTTGAGCGGGGTGTTGCCGGCCCACGCCCACGCCCACGAGTAGTGGTGGATGCCGCGGATGCCGCCCCATTCGTCGATGTACTCGGCGTTGCGCTCCATCGAGTCGGGCATGAACATGTTCCAGCGGTACTCGTTGAAGGTCCCAGTAGGGCCTCCCTCGGCCGACGCCCCGTTGTCGGAGGTGATGATGACGATGGTGTCATCGAGCTGTCCGAGCTCGTCGATGAACGAAATGAGCCGGCCGATCTGAGCGTCGGTGTGCGTCAGGAAGCCGGCGTACACCTCGTGCATCCTCGCGTGCACGCGGGCGTGGTCGGCCGTCAAGTCGTCCCACGGGTCGATCCAGCTCGGTCGCTCCGGGAGGATGGTGCCCGCGGGCACGATCCCGCGCGCGAGCTGGCGTTCGAAGGTCCGGGCCCGCAGCGCCTCCCAGCCGTCGTCGTACCGTCCGGCGTAGGCGTCGGCCCACACTGGTGCGACGTGGTGGGGCGCGTGCATCGCACCCGGTGCGAAGTACACGAAGAACGGCTGATCGGGTCGTGCGTTGTGCCGGTCGCGGAGGTAGGCGATCGCCTGGTCGGCGAGATCCTCGGTCACGTGGTAGCCGGGGCGGTCGCGTACGTCGGGATCGAGGTAGTGGTTGTCGCGCACGAGGTGCGGCGTCCACTGGTTCGCCTCGGCCCGTAGGAAGCCGTAATAGTTCTCGAATCCCATGCCAAGCGGCCAGCGGTCGAAGGGACCTGCGGGCGTCTCCTCGCGCGGGGGCATGATGTGCCACTTGCCGAACGCCGCGGTGTTGAACCCGCCGTCCCGCAGGATCCGGGCGAGGGTCGCGGCGGATCGCGGGATCACGCCGGTGTAGCCGCTCGGCCCGCCCGGAAGCGCGTCACGGATCGCATCGCCAACGCCGACGGCGTGGTGGTTGCGACCGGTGAGCAGTGCGGCTCGCGACGACGAACAGATCGCGGTGACGTGGAAACGGTTGTAACTCAGGCCGCGCGCGGCCACCGCGTCGATGTGCGGGGTGTCGAAGTCGCCGCCGAAGCAGCCCAACTGAGCGAACCCGAGATCGTCGAGCAGGACCAGCAAGATGTTGGGGGTTCGGTGCATGACGGACCTCTCGTGTGGTGACCGGATGCGAACGTCTTCGTGACTCCGTCAGCCGATCAGGTCGGGCACGGTTGCGGCAAGCTCGTGCGGCGTCGATAGCACGGCCGCGGCGGCGTCCTCGCGCTTCTCGGGCGACGGTTTGGTTGATGTTATGCGTATCGGCCTGCCCGGCGAACGCAGGGTGGATGTGGCCGTGATCGACCGTGGTGGGCTCGCCAGTGATCCGAGTGACGAGACGGTGCGCGTGCGGTGGCCGACAAAATTAACGTCAGTCGGCTCCGTGCTGAGGATTCTCGAGCAGTTCAAGAAAAAGATCACCGAATCGCTCACGGGTGTCGAAGTACGCCAATCCACCTTCAGCGCCCTTGTGCCGGGCACTGACGACCACCGGATATCCCTGCTTCTCTAGGACTTCCCTTTCCGTGTCGAGGTCGTCGACGACAAACGCGATGTGATTGATGCCGTCCCCGTGTTCCTCCAGGGAATCCTTGTGCACCGACTCACCCTCGAGCGGCTGGATAAGTTCCACTGGAATTCCACCAATTTGAACGAATCGAACCCGGCAGTTCATCCTTGTCGGCTTCCCAAAGACCTCGTGGTCTTCCTTCGAGTCAGAGTCGAAAATGAACTCGTCCGACACCGTTCCGATTCCCAGTGACTGGAAAAAGTCGGCAGCCTTGTCCAGATCCGCAACAGGCAAGCCCAAGTGGTGCAACTTCCAGTTCCTACTCATCCGACCATCTCCATGTCTCATGATATCGATTGCAAAATTCTATCAGGCACTGAATCTTCGTATCAAGCCTCTGTTAACGGAGGAGCACCGAATCTCAGCCGGGCCCGTCTTTCAGCGGTATCGTGATACACACTCAGCCACGGCCAGGCACGCCGCTCAGCGCCCTTTCGCTGGCGCTGAGTCGCAATTCCCGCATCGGACGGCACCAACCCCCGAGCCGTCAAGCGACAGGGGGACAAAGCCCTACCCGCCGCGGCGAGCAACCAATCCCAACACTCCCACGGCCAGGGCCACCCAACAATGTAAAGGGGGGCATGTGGTTGAGGCTTCGGCGGGGGCGGTGCGGGTTGTAGCGGGTCAGGTTCGATGAGGAGGTCGGCGGAATTGGCGCTGGGTTCAGATCAAACGAGTGGTCGAGGAGTTCGTGGCGCACGGTGCGAACCCATTTCTCGGCGAATGCATTGGCATTTGGAGCTTGGGACAGTGCGAGGATCACGTCGGCACCGATCGCGGTGCACACGTTCTCGAACGATCTGGTGAACTGGCCTCTGCGGTCCCACAGTTCAGCACAATGCCTGAGGTAGGCCAGCTCGTTCTCGAATGATCTGATGATCTGGTCTCTGCGCTCGCGAATAGGATGTCGGCCGCATCAGTGTTTGCGCCGAGCCATCTCGCGTGTCGCATCCGCGATCGCAGCGCTGTCGAGCCCGAACTTCTGCATCAGGTAGGGCGTCGTGCCGCCCTCGCAGAATCGATCCTGCACGCCCACACGTTTGAAGGGTACGCCGATGCTCGCATCCGCGAGCACTTCGGCCACGGCCGACCCGAGGCCGCCTATGATGGAGTGGTTCTCGGCGGTCACAATGGCACCGGACGCCACCGCGTGCTCGAGCACCAGCTTGGTGTCGAACGGCTTGATGCACGCCATGTCGACGACGGAAACGTCGATGCCTTCTGCCGCCAGTGCTTCCGCTGCGATCAGCGACTCGGCCACGCACAGACCAGCCGTGATGATCGTCGCGTCGGCACCCTCGCGCCGCACGACGCCACGCCCGATCTGCAACGAACGAGCCTGCACCGCTCCCCCAGGGGGCTTCTCCGGTCGCTTCATGCGCAGGTACACCGGCCCCTCGTGCTGCAGCGCCAGCTCGACCGCGGCCGCGTGAAACTCCGGACCCGACGGCTCCAGCACCATCATGTTGGGCACCGCCCGCATCAGGGCGACATCCTCGATGGCTTGGTGCGAGACGCCCAGCAAAGTGGCAACACCGGGCAGGAAGCCGACAATCTTGACCGGCAGGTTGGGGTAGGCCGCTTGCATCGTGATCTGGTCGTAGCAGCGCTTGGCGATAAAGGCGCAGAAGCTGTGCGCAAAGGGAATCTCGCCCGAGCGTGCCATGCCACCGGCGATGCCGATCATGTTCGCCTCGGCGATGCCGACGTTGTGAAAGCGCTCGGGGAAGGTGTCACGAAAGAGATCGGTCTCGGTCGGCGACGACAGGTCGGCCGTCAGGCACACGATTCGTGAATCATTGCGTGCAGCTGCGACCAGCGCGTCACCGTAGCTGCGCGGCAGCGGCTTGAACGAACGGTTGATGAAGTCCGCGGCTTCGAGCTTGGTCAAGGGTTCGGACATGCCAGCAATCTTTCCAGCTCGGCGCGGGCGCTCGCGGCCACCTCAGGCGGGAAACGCAACTGATGGAACATCTGCCCCTCCAGTGAGGTGACGCCGCGGCCGACCAGCGTATTGGCCTTGATAAAGCTCGGTTTCCCGACCGTGGAGCGCGCCTGAGCGAACGCGTCGAGCAGCGCTCCCAGATCGTTTCCGTCGATGTCCTGCACGGCGAAGCCGAAGGCCTCCATCTTTGCCACCAATGGCTCCAGAGTCGCCACTGTGTCCATCGGGCCCTCGCACTGCAGAAAGTTGTAGTCAACCAGCACGCACAGGTTGTCGAGCCCGAGGGAGCCGGCGAGCATAGCGGCTTCCCAGACCTGGCCTTCTTGCATCTCGCCGTCGCCGAGGATGACGTAGACCCGCGTGGGCCGCCGCTGCCGGTTCGCCGCCATCGCGCAGCCGACGGCCACCGACAGGCCCTGTCCGAGCGAGCCGCAGGTCGCCTCGACGAAGGGTCCCATGCGCTCGGAGGCGTTGATCTCCAGCGCCGAGCCGTCGTCGACGTAGCTCGGCAGACGGCCGGTGTCGAAGAAGCCGCGCTCGGCCAGCGTGGCGTAGAAGATCGCCGTATTGTGCGCCGTGGTCAGGAAGATTCGATCGCGGTCGGGCCAGGTCGGATTGGCCGGATCGTGCTTCGCCTCGGCGAAGTAGAGCGCGGTGAAGATGTCGGCCGCGCCTAGCCCCTGCTGCACGTAGCCCTGTCCGGTCGGGGCCACCATCTCGACCACGCGCAGGCGCAGTCGGGTGGCGATCTGCTCGAGTTCCCTGAGCGTGTGGTTGCTGCACGAATGCTTGCTCATGGGATCGGCTCGTCGCGTCGGGGCGGCGCGCTTGAACTCCAGGGTGCTGTGCCATTCAGCTCGTTCAAATTGAGTGCTCCTTTCCGTTCTGATGCCGCCCAACGCGAGTAAGAGCGCAGCCGCCGACTCTCCACGGGCTCTGCGCAAACACAAAACTGGGCGGTTCATCTCCTCGACGTGAAATCGATTGCACAGACGATAGCGCTATGAACTCGAAGATACAAGACTCTCTTCCAGCCGGGGTCCGCAGAATGGTGCCCCGATGCGTTAGAAGCGTGCCTCACCGACGGAGAAAAGCTTCCCCGACAAGCTTTCTGATGTCGTCCCACCCGACGACATTGCAACGATCCGCCCACGGTGCGTACAAATCTGCCATTTCCTCAACCTTCGGTCGATTGCGGTCGGCCAGATTGATGGTTTCAGTTCGGTCGTCGTTCATGTTGTAGAGCTCCCAGTCACCCGGGTATCGCGACACCAGCTTCCACTCGCCCATTCGCACGGCGCGATTGCCCTCGTGCTCCCAGAAAATTGGGTTTTCGCGCTCCCACTCTCGACCATTCAGCAGTTCGACGAACGACTCGCCTTCCAGGGGAGAGAGTTCGCGCTCACCGATCTCGGTCGGGTACGAGGCGTCCGCGAGCTCAAGGAAAGTGGGCAGGAGATCCATAAGATGCAACGGCTCATGCACGATGCTAGAAGCGGGTTCCTTGCGGGGATCGTAGAACACACAAGGTGATGCGATACCGCCCTCGTGAAGCCAGTGCTTGAAGAGCCTGAAAGGTGCGTTGCTCGCATTCGCCCACGGAAGGCCGTAACTCATGTACGATTCCGGACCGCCCGGCTCGACTCCTTCGACATCACCAATAAACACCTGACGTCCGTCTCTGGTTGTCGTGCGGGCGTACTCGCGATGACCGTTCTCCCGGAGGAACTCCGCACTTCCCCCGTTATCGGAGAGGAATACGACGATGGTGTTGTCGGCCTGGCCAGAGGCTTCCATCGCTTCGACGATCCGACCTATGCCCTGGTCCATGCGGTCGACCTGCGCCGCATAGACGGCCATCTTCGCAACATCGAGTGCCTTGTTCGGAATGTCCTCCCATGGAGGCGCCGACTCGTCGCGCCTCGAGATCGACCAGCGCTCGTCGAGTACGCCGAGTCCCTTGAGCTCTTCGTGCCGACTCGTCCGGATCGCGTCCCACCCGCCGTCGTAGGTCGTTCGGTACTTCTCTATGTCTTCCTGCGGAGCCTGCAACGGCCAGTGCGGCGCGGTGTAAGCCACGTACATGAAAAACGGGTCCGACTCCTCCGACGAGTCGTTGACGTAGCTGACGGCGAAGTCAGTGATGGCATCGGTGTAGTAGTAGTCATCGGAGTCTGGCTGCACGAAGCGGTCGTTGAGAACGAGGCTATGCGGGTCGTAGTAGCTGCCGGCACCATCTAATGTTCCGTAGTGAAGATCGAAGCCCCTCCCGATCGCGGTAGGTCGTTTTTCGGCTCCGGGATTCCACTCTGCCTCTTCCGAAATTGGATATCTTCCACCCACGTGCCACTTCCCTGAGAGACACGTTCGATACCCGTTGGCCTTGAACACCTCTGCCATCGTCGCGCACGACTCGTTGAGGAACCCTCGGTATCCGGGAATGCCAATGTCGCTGACCATGTGCCCGATACCTGTCTGGTGTGGGTAGAGCCCCGTCAGGAGTGAAGCTCGGGACGGGCAGCAACGGGCGTAGCTGTACATCTGTGTGAACCGCACGCCTTTGGAGGCAAGACTATCGAGGTTGGGAGTCCGAATCTCAGATCCGTAGCAGGAGATATCCGAATAGCCCAGATCGTCGGCAAGAATCACCACGATATTGGGACGCGCCCGGCGCGATTCCCGATCACTCATCTGTTCCAATTGCATTCTCCTATTGCTCGTACTGCGACCAGCCCGACCAGGGACTGACGCGTGTCAATCGTTCAGGTGGCAGGCCGAAAAGTGATCCGGTGCAATCTCTTTGAGCACCGGCACTTCCACTTCGCAACGAGTTCCCAAACTGTGCGGACATCGCGGATGAAACGGACACCCAGGCGGGGGGTTGAGGGGGGATGGCACCTCTCCCTTCAGAATGATGGCGTTTCGCTCGATATCTGGGTGACTCGGCAGCGCGTTGGAGAGCAACGCCTGCGAATAGGGGTGCTGTGTCTCTTCAAACAGCGTTTCGGTTGGCGCAATCTCCACGATCTTGCCCAGGTACATCACCGCAATCTGATCGGCCATGTAGCGAGTCGTTCCTAGGTCGTGGGCCACCAGCAGATAACTGACCTGGTACTTCTCCTGGATGTCCTTGAACAGATTCATGATCTGAGACCGGATCGAGACGTCCAGTGCCGAGACTGGCTCGTCCAGGACGATCACCTCAGGGTTCGAGATGAGGGCAGCGGCGACGGCTATGCGCTGGCGCTGCCCTCCGGAAACCTCGTGCGGAAAACTGCGCATCCGGTCTCTTTCCAGACCAACGTCCTCAAGAACCGCTGCAACCCGGTCCTCGATCTCACGCCTGGGAGTATCGCGAGCAGTAATGAGCGACTCGGCGACGAGCACCTTCACCCGCATTCGCGGATTCAGAGATGACCAGGGGTCCTGGAAGACCGCCTGCACGCTACGCCGATATCGCTTCAGATCGGCACCGTCGAGGGCATGGATGTCTTCGCCGTTCCAAAGCACCTCACCCCCGCTGGGAGTCTCGAGCCTGAGAATCAGTCGCGTAATCGTCGTCTTCCCGCACCCCGACTCACCGACGAGCGCAAGCGTTTTGCCATGCCCGATGGAAAAATCGACGCCATCCACCGCCTTGACCACGCCACGCGAACGGCCAAAGGCCAGGCCAGCCTTGACCGGGAAGTGTTTGGTCAGACCGTTTGCGGCAATTACCTCTGTCGTACCATCACTCATGATCTGCATCTCCAGCGAGCCAGCACGCGGCTTCATGGGCAACTCCGTCGGGAGCCACGAGGGAAACAGTTGGCGGATACTCCCCCATGCACCGGTCCATCGCAACCGGGCAGCGGGGGGCAAATCGGCATCCTGTCGGAAGGTCCCAAAGCGGCGGCGGCGTACCTTCTATTGAAAAAAGCCGTTCGGTCTTCCTGTCTATGGTCGGGACGGAGGCCATGAGAGCTTTCGTGTACGGGTGCTGTGGGTTGTTGAAGATTTCACGAACCGATCCGCTCTCAACGATTCGGCCGGAGTACATGACCATCACCCGATCACACATACTGGCCACGATTCCCATGTCGTGCGTGATAAAGATGATGGAAAGATTCGTCGCTTCCTTGATCTCGTTGAGAAGCTCCATGTACTGCGACTGGATCGTAACGTCGAGGGCCGTCGTGGGCTCGTCGGCGACAAGGACCGTCGGCTGACCTGAAATCGCAATCCCACCAACGACTCGCTGCTTCATGCCACCGCTCATCTGGTGGGGATAATTGTCCACCCGGCGTTCGGGGTCTGCGACGTTCACGCTACGCAGAATGTCCACGGCCCGCTTGCGAAGCTCCTTCCGCGGCGCGGGTTCCTGGATCCGCAACGCCTCCATGAGTTGGGTTCCGACGGTGAACACCGGATCGAGCGAGCTCTGCGGATCCTGGAGGATCATCGACATCCGGCGTCCTCGGATCTGCCGCATCTCGGATTCGCTCTTCGTAAGCAGCTCCTCGCCCTCGAGATTCACGCTTCCGGAAACGGTCCGCCCGCCTGAAGGCAGCAATCGAAACAGACTCATGGCCGTCATCGACTTTCCACTGCCGGATTCACCCACGATACCGAGGGTCTCGCCACGCTTGAGATCGAAGGTGACCCCATCGACGGCCTTGACGACACCCATCTTTGTGAAGAGGTGGGTTCTCAGGTCCTTCACCGCGAGTACGGTGTCTTGGTTTCCGCTACTCACAAAATCTGCCTCAGTTTGGGGTCGAGGTGATCACGCAGCCAGTCGCCGAACAGGTTGAGTGACATGACGACGACCAGTATGGCCATGCCCGGGAAGAACGAAATCCACCACGAACTGGCGATCAGCTGCCTTCCATCTGAGATCATTCGGCCCCAGGCAGGCTGCGGACGCGGTATTCCGATCCCGAGAAAACTCAGTGCAGCCTCCATCATGATCACCTGACCCACCTGCAGGGTTGCAAGGATGGTAATGGTGTTGATGACGTTGGGCAGCAGATGGCGACCGATGATTCGCAGATGCGACGCACCCGCAACCTTGGCGCGTGCTACGTAGTCCCTGTCGCGGAGACCCAGTACCTCGCCACGGACGAGCCGCGCATAGTGCGCCCAGAGGCTGAGCGCAATCACGAGAATGATCGTGCCGAAGCTCGGCCCCAGCGCTACCGCGAAGGTAAGGGCAAGGAGGATCATCGGGATGCTGAGGCTCACGTCAACCATTCGCATGAGGAACGAATCGAGCCAGCGACCAAAGTAGCCGGCGACGAAGCCCAGCGCCACTCCGACCGATCCACCAATGAATATTGTAGTCAATGCGACGAGAAGGGAACCCCTGGCGCCGTGAACGAGGCGGCTGTAGATATCGCGACCAAGTTGGTCAGTTCCAAACGGATAC
>JAJDTA010000067.1 GCA_022827405.1 Acidimicrobiia bacterium | reverse complement strand
GAGCGCGAATCAGCCGAGCAGTTCAGCGCCCTTGTACTTCAGGCGGTGCGAGACGAGGACTACTGGGTGGGCTTCCAGATCCAGATCCCTCAAGAGCGGGGCCACCGCCGAGGTGCTGTTCGGCCGCAACGAGCCCAGCTTGCAGCACTACCACCACGCGGTGGAGCGCTATGCCGAACTGAGCGTGGACCGAGAGAGCTAGGCGAGCCGGGCAGCCAGCCCCGCTGCCCAGAAGCAACCGCTAAGTAATACTCAGCATCCGGTCGAGGGCGATGCGGGCATCGGCCGCAATTCCCGAGTCCACTGTGATGCGGTTTCGCACCCTTCCCTCCGCCAGGCCCTCCAGCGTCCAGGCCAAATGAGCGGCATCGATGCGGAACATGGTCGAGCACGGGCAAATCAGCGGGTCGAGCGACACCACCGTCTTGTCCGGGGTCTCGTCGTTCAGCCGGTTCACCAGGTGGATCTCGGTGCCCACGCCAATCACCGAGCCGGCCGGGGCCGCAGCCACCGCTTTGATGATGTAGTCGGTTGAGCCCACCTGATCGGCCACCGCGCACACCTCCCGGCTGCACTCGGGATGAACCACCACGATCCCATCGGGATGCTCGGCCCGAAACGCAGCCACGTGGTCGGGCTGGAATCGCTGGTGTACCGAGCAGTGCCCCCGCCACAGCAACAACACCGATTCCTTGCACTCGGTCTCGGTCAGCCCGCCCAGCTCGAAGCGGGGATTCCACACCGCCATGTTGGTCTCGTCGTAGCCCATGTCGAACCCGGTGTTGCGTCCCAGGTGCTGGTCGGGGAAGAACAGCACCTGGTCGCCCCGCTCCAGCGCCCAGGTCAAAACGGCCCGAGCATTAGATGACGTACATACCGCCCCGCCGTGGCGGGCCACGAACGCCTTTAGGTTGGCGGCCGAGTTCATGTAGGTGATGGGCACCACCCGGTCGATGTCGGTCACCCGGGCCAGCTCCTCCCAGGCCTCTTCCACCTGGTCGATGTCGGCCATGTCGGCCATAGAGCAGCCCGCGTTCAAATCGGGAAGCACCACCTGCTGGTGGTCGCCGGTCAAGATGTCGGCCGACTCGGCCATGAAGTGGACACCGCAAAACACGATGTACTCCGCTTCGGGACGCTGCTGGGCCAGCACCGACAGCCGGAAAGAGTCACCCCGGGCATCGGCCCACGCCATGACCTCGTCGCGTTGGTAGTGATGCCCGAGAATGAACAGCCGGTCGCCCAGGGTTTTCTTAGCGTCGCCGATCCAGTCCGCCAACTGCTCAGACGATGCCGTTGTGTACCGCTCAGGGAGCGGTCGCTGAACGCGCAACATGTTTTGTGAACCTCCGTGAGGTACGGGAACTCCAATTAGCAGCCGGTGGGGACAGCCGGGTCGCCTCGCCACGGGGATGTCGGCCTTAGAGTTCGATATGTCGCTGGATACCCGGCCAGCGTGAATTGAAATCATACCCGCCTTGATCCTGCAATGAAAAGAGGTGGGTTGGGTGTCCTGAAGGGAGGCAATCCGGCTACCGCCCGGCTCGTAGGATGGGAGGAGAATGTTGAAGCGCCCGCCCTCCGGCACCATCCCCGACGCCGCGGGTTCGTACCAGTTCAAAGACCGGCACGGACGCCTCGTCTACGTGGGCAAGGCCAAGAACCTGCGCTCCCGGCTGGGCAGCTACTTCCAGAATCCGGCCTACCTGGCACCCCGCACGGCCCAGATGGTGGCCGAGGCAGAATCGGTGGAGTGGATTCAGGTGGATACCGAAGTGGAAGCGCTGATGCTGGAGTACAGCCTCATCCAGCAGCACCAGCCTCGCTTCAACGTCCGCTACCGAGACGACAAGAGCTACCCGTTCCTGTGCGTCACTTTGGTGGACGAGTGGCCCCGGGCCATGGTCATCCGGGGTCGCAAGCGCAAGGGCAATCGCTATTTCGGCCCGTACGGCCACGCTTACGCCATCCGGGAGACCCTTGATCAGCTGCTGCGCACATTCCCCATCCGCACATGCAGCGATAACAAGTTCAACCACCACGCCCGGCTGGGCCGACCGTGCTTGCTGTACCACATCGAAAAGTGCGCCGGCCCGTGCGTGGGCGAGGTGGAGCGGGAACGCTACGACCAGATGGTGGACGATCTCTTGGCCTTCCTCGGCGGCGACACCGACGAGGTGGTGAAGCGGCTGGAGGACGACATGGCCGAGGCCGCGGCCGCCCTGGAGTTCGAGCAGGCCGCCCGCTGCCGAGACCGGCTGGCCAGCGTGCGCAAGGCCATCGAGGGCCAAGAGATGGTGGGGGGCCGCTCCGAGGACTACGACGTGGTCGGCTTGGTTGACGATGAGCTCGAGGCCGCCTGCCAGGTGTTCTACGTCCGCAAGGGTCGGGTCATGGGCCGCCGGGGGTTCATCGTGGACAAAGCCGGCCAGCTCAGCCGGCCCGAGCTGGTGAGCCGGGTGCTGGAAAGGCTGTATTTCGAGGAGAATCCGCTGGGCGGACCAAAGCAGGTACTGGTGCCCGACCTGCCCGACAACCAGGAGCTATACGAGGAGTGGCTGCGGGAGCAGCGCGGGTCCAAGGTGGCCATATCGGTGCCCCAGCGGGGAACCAAGCGCAAGCTCCAGGAAACGGTGGCCCGCAACGCAGCCGATGCCTTCGCCCGCCATCGGTTGAAGCGGACCTCCGATCACAACAGCCGGGCCCGGGCCCTCAACGACCTCCAAGAGTGCCTCGGGCTGCCGGAGGCCCCCCTGCGGATCGAGTGCTACGACATGAGCCACCTCCAGGGATCGGACTACGTGGGCTCGATGGTGGTCATGGAAGACGGGCTGCCCCGCAAGTCGGAGTACCGCCGGTTCAAGGTGCGCACGGTGGACGGCAACGACGACTACGCCGCCATGGAGGAGGTGCTCACCCGCCGACTGTCCAACTACCTGGCCGAGCGGGACCGCCCGGTGGAGGAGCGGGGGAAGTTCGCCTATCCGCCGCAGCTTTTGGTGGTGGACGGCGGCAAGGGCCAACTCGGCGTGGCCGAGCGGGTGCTGGCCGAGTTGGGCCTCGACGGGGAGATCTCTCCGGCCGGGTTGGCCAAGGAGTTCGAGCAGGTCTTCGTACCCGGCCAACCCCACCCGGTGGAGATTCCCCGGCCATCGGAGAGCCTGTACCTGTTACAGCGCATCCGGGACGAGAGCCACCGCTTCGCCAACGACTACCACCGCCAATTGCGGGGCAAGCGAATGACCAAATCTTCGCTCGATGGCATCGATGGCCTCGGCCCGGCCCGCAGGACCCGGTTGGTGAAAGAACTGGGCGGGGTGCGAGCGGTAGAGCGAGCCTCGCTGGATGACCTGCTAGCGCTGAGCTGGCTTCCCGACGCCGTGGCCCATTCGGTATACGAGAAGCTCCACGGCCCCCAATGAGTGAGAACCCCCCTGGCGAAAACCTGTGGGAGCGACACGCCGGGTGGTGGCAGGCGGAGTGCACCGATGGGGCCGACCCTGAGTACACCGAGCTGATCATCCCGCTGGCCGCTGAGCTGTTGGCCGGGTACGACCGGGTGCTGGACATCGGCGCGGGCGAGGGGCAGCTCTCCCGACTGGCGGCCGGACTGGGAGCGTCCCTGGTGGTTGGGGTCGACCCCACCCGAGCTCAGATAGTTGAGGCCGCCCGCCGGGTCGGGGGACCGGTCTACGCCAGGGGACAGGCCGAAGCGCTGCCGCTGGCCGATCAGTCGTTCGATGCCGCGGTGGCCTGTTTGGTGTTCGAGCACATCGAGTCCATGGACGCCGCCGTGGCCGAAGCCGCCCGAATGCTGCGCGACGGCGGGCGATTCCTGCTGTTCCTCAACCATCCGCTGCTGCAAACCCCCGACAGCGGGTGGATCGACGACCACATCCTCGACCCGCCCGAGCAGTATTGGCGCATCGGTCTATACCTGCGGGAGAGCGTGATGATCGAAGAGGTGCAAAAGGACGTGTTCCTGCCGTTCGTGCATCGCCCATTGAGCCGATACGTGAACGCCCTGCGCGACTCAGGGCTGGCCGTAGACCGCATGCTGGAGCCCGCTCCACCACCGGGTTTTCTGGCCGCCGCCCCGGAGTACCCCCAGGCCGAGACCATTCCCCGCCTGCTGGTGCTGGTGTGCCGGAAAGAGCAGCCACTGAGTTGACCCGTACTTTCGCCCCCACGATTCGGGAATATCCGGAGCGGTCTGATCTCGGCCATTAGCCTGAAGTGGTGGCCGAGTTCGTCGTGATCACCGGGATGTCGGGGGCCGGTCGGTCGCAGGCCGCCAACCACTTCGAAGACCTCGGCTGGTACGTGGTCGACAACCTGCCCCCCGCCCTGGTACCCAGAGTCCAGGAGTTTGCCGATGCTCCTGATAGCGGGGTCTCGCGAGTGGGCCTAGTGCTGGGGCTGAACCTCTATTACGAGGATGTGGCCCCCGCCCTGGTCGAACTCAAGGAATCAGCCGAGGGATCAGTGCGCATCCTTTTTCTCGACGCCTCAACCCCTGAGCTGGTGAAGAGATTCGAGAGCACCAAGCGCCGACATCCGTTCTCTAGCGTGCCGCCGATGGGGGTGTCCGACGCCATCGAGGCCGAGCGGGAGGCTCTGGTCAACCTGCGCAGCCAGGCCGACGTGGTGGTGGACACGTCCGAGTACAGCATCTACCAGCTCAACCGCTTCATCGACGAGGTGTTCGATCTGGACGCCGGGCCAGAGTCGGTGACTACCCGGATCATGTCATTCGGATTCAAACACGGCATCCCGCTCGACGCCGACCTGGTGCTGGACTGCCGCTTTTTGCCCAACCCCCACTGGGTAGAGGAGCTCCGCCCGCTCACCGGCCAAGACGAAGCGGTGAAGGACTTCCTGCTCAACGGCCAGCCCATGGCTGAGACCTTCCTGCAAAAGACCGAGGACCTGTTGACCATGTTGGTGCCCGCCTATGTGCGGGAGGGCAAGTCGTATCTCACCATCGCCTTCGGCTGTACCGGGGGCCACCACCGATCGGTCTTTGTGGCCGAGGACATCAGCCGCCGCCTCGTCGAGAACGAAGAGCTCGGCGTTCGCCCCCTCGTCATCCACCGGGACATCGACAAATAGCCCGGAGAGGCCGCGGCGTAACCCTCAGGTGGCGTCCCGGGATTTCGCCACCATGGTTTCGCTGGCTTCCCACAGTCTGGTGCCGTTGCCTGGATCGGCCGCGCTCTCCGACACTGGCTTGCGATTCATCAGGTGGAGGTACATCCCGGTGGACGTCCCTGCTTCTGGCGCGCAGCAGAGATAGATGATGGGCGCGATGGCCTTCTCAGGCGACCGGAAGAACAGCCGCAACGCCGGATTGACGATCGGCTTCAGCAGCGCCGGGGCATCTCGGGCGATTCTGGTGGAGACCCCGCCCGGGCACAGTGCGTGCACGGCTACGTCGGTTGTGTCGCTCGGGTTCAAGCGACGCGACAGCTCGGTGGCATAGGTGCTCAACACCAGTTTGCTGAGGCCGTAGTGCCGCATGCTCTCCTTGATCCCGTATTCGGTGTACTCGCCGAGCCGCTCGAACTCGATGGCTTCGTAGGAACGGTGCGATTCCGATGAGACGAACACGATCCTCGGCGGCTCGCCTCCGTCCTCTGCGGGACGGATAACGCCATCGGCCAGCCATCGGTCAATCATCACCCGCTTGGACAGAAAGTGGACCGCGAACATGGTGTCGTACCCCTGCGGCGTCTCCCTCGCGGTGGGCGTCATCAGGCCGGCATTCATGAGTGCGATGTCGATCTGGAGCCCTCTTTGTTGAAGCTCGTCGCAACAGCGATGCACCGAGCGAATATCGGCTAGGTCCACCTCGACCATCTCAACGGTTTCTGATCCCGAGGCTTCCTTGATCTCATCGCAGGTTTCGTCGTGGCCCGGGCGGCAGGCCAGGATCATGGTGCCGCCCCGTCGGGCCAACTCGATGGCCGCCGCCCGGCCCAATCCGCTGTTGGCCCCGGTCACCAGACACGTTTTGCCGTCGATCCGCACGTCGTTGGGGACTGGTTCGACATCGGGGGTCCTCAGATTGCGAAAGTCGCGAACCGCCCCAGTGATCGCGTTGACCACGGTGCGCTTCTTTGGTGCTTGGCTCATGGCCAACGGTACATCGTTGCTCGACGGCCGATTTGCGCTCGTAGGGCCCTGCATGGCCTATTCGAAAGGAATCGCATAGGCCTCTCGGTACGCCGCGAAGGTCTCGTCCATGAGCTTCTCGCTCAACCCGAAGTGCTCAAGTTGGTAGTGGTGCTTTCCGAAGCGGTTCTGGGGGTTCGCGGCCACGTACTGCTCGGCCAACGCCGTGGCCTTGTCGTTGAAGTCGATCCCCGCTTGGTCGTAGATCCGTCGGAGCTGGGCGATCGGGTCGCGTACCAGGTCGTAGTAGGAGACATCGACGAACTGTTCGCTCGGTGCCTCGGCTCGAGTCTTCATGGCCCACTCAACCATTCGGTGCGTTTTGTGGCACCAGTGCCGCCCGATTTCTGTGGGGTCAACCTCATCGCTGAACATGCCCCGGCCGTGGGCCACCATGCTGCAAAAGGAGGTGACGGCCACACGGGGATCGCGGTGGGTCTGCACTACCGTCGAGCCATCGAACACCTTGAGGAAGACGTCCAGGTACTCCAGGTGGTGAGGGGTCTTGAGCACCCAGGCGCTGGCCGGTCGCTGCCAGGTAAGAACCTTTAGGACCCGACGGAAGTACTCGTAAGTTGCCGTGTGGTCCTGTTCTGCCAGCCAGCGGGAATAGCTCGGCACGTGCAATATGGCTTCGGCGGACTGGCTCATGAAATTGAGATCGAGGAGCAGCACGTCTTCTTCGGGCTGCTCGCGGTCGATGGGATGGACCGCCATGAAGTCGGGGGCCAAGTAGGAGATAGTCCGCTCGGCCAGCACCGCCTGTCGCTTGCGGGACCGCACGGCGCGCTGGGCGCCATCGGAGGCCGGCACCGGCAGCAGCGCTTCATTGCCGGAGATGCCCCGGATTTCCGGGTTGGAATACATCAGGCGGTGCAGCAGGGTGGTCCCGGTGCGCTGCAATCCGGTGATCATGATTACGGTGCCTAGGTCGATGTCGTCGATCTCGGGGTGCCGTTTGAGCAGGTCTTGGATTCGCAGTCGTTGGACGAGCGCGCCGGCCAGCCTGGATTTCTGAATAATCAGACCGGTCGGGGTCAGTTGAGCCTCGTCGTTGATCGACTCGACGAGAACTTGCAACGCCTCCAGGTGCCCGTCATCTCCGAAGTCGGTGAGGCCCGTCTTGCGCTTCGCGTACTTGACGAGTCTGTCGACGTCCAAGCGGCCGGGGAGTCCGAGGCGCCGGCTGGCCCGGCCGAGCCGATTGAAGGCCCGGGTCGGGATCGGCCGATAGGGATTCTCGTAGTCGGTGGACGTCAAGCCGCTAATCCCGCAAGCTGCTCACCGGAACCACACGGCACTGCGGCTGGGGAGTTTCGGCGGCTCGCACCCAGCGGAACGACATGGTGCCGAGCGAGTGGCCTGCGGTGTCGATCCAGTTGGGCAGGCCGGGATCCTCATGGGCCACGATCAGACGCACCGACCCATCGGCTTCGTAGTGGGCCAGATGGCTGTTGGTGTGGATGGTGAAGTGGCGATAGTCCAGCGACTCCATCCAGTAGTTGCTGAGCTGGAAGTTCCAGTACTCGCATTCCGGGGGAGTGGCTTCGATCACCAGCGCCTCTTCGGGTCCCAGCGCCCAGTGGCTGTGGTAGTAGGTGATGTTGGGGTCACCCCCGGCGTTCAGCGACACGTCCGGGTCGAACTGGGGAAGCTCGTTGCTGTGCTTGGAGAAGTCGCGGGCCCACTTGGTGAACAGCAGCGGCGCTCCCATCACCAGCGCCCCCACATTCTTCAACCCGTCGTCCAAGGCCTTGGGCGTGAGGTGAGAGGGTTGGCGCTCTTCGGGGGCGCAGTTGATGCGCTCGATGGCCAACTCGGCGGGGGTCTCCGTCTTGCGGTCGGCAAAGGTCTGGCGAACAACCAATGTGCCGGTCTCGGGGGTCATCGGCAGCCAGTTGCCCTCTTGGGGGGTGCTGCTCAGGATCAGCTCGAAACACCCGTCGGCGTCCATCTCGATCTGGTCGGCTTCGATATGCCCTGTGGGGGGCAGGCCGCCGCCCTGGCCGTAGTTGCCCGATTGGGTTCCTATGCTCAGGTAGGCGATGTTGTTGCGCCGCCCGGTGATCTTGTAGTCGTAGCTGCCGTCCAACGCGGCGGTGTAGTAGTAGTTGTCGGGGTTGTCGGCGCCCAGCTTGGTGGTCTCGTTGGCCACCCGGTGCATCACCGGCGCTTTGGGATCGGCGTGCTCGACAAATGCCATTAGCCCGGCCCGGGTTAGCCGGCTCAGGTGCCGGTAGCCCTCCGCTTGGTTGAATGGATCGCTCGGTGCGCCGGGAAAGTTCATAGCGGCCCCTGCCGCCTTTAGAGAATCGCAGAACTCCTCCCACGCTTTGCCGCTCACCACCCGCTGCTCGGCCACATCATCGAGGGTTTTGCCCCGCATGTTCCGGATCAGAAGGGAGATCCGTCGAAAGACACTCAGCAGTCGAATAGCAAGCCGTCGCATGGCGACTGTTTAGTGACGGACATGGTCCAGCGGCAACATGGGTCCGGCACGCCGCCATGTCGTTGAACCATGATGGTCCGGTGAGATTCGGCCTGCTGTTGACCTCGGTTCACGGCCGGTCGGTGCCCGCGCACCAGCAGATCGCCGAGCACCACGAGCTGATCTCAGTGGCGGTGGATCACGGGTTCGAACTGGTGGTGGCGGGCCAGCACTTCGCCGCCCCGACGCTGCGCTACCTCCAGCCCATCCCGTATCTGACCTCGGTGGCCATGCAATTCCCGACGGTCAGCGTCGCCACCGGCATCCTGCTGCTACCCCTGCACCACCCCCTTGCCATTGCCGAGGAGATAGCCACCATGGACGCGGTGACCGGCGGGCGGGTGACCATGGGGATGGGGATCGGCTACAGCCAAGATGAGTTCGACGCCTTCGGCATCGACCGCACCACTCGCACCGAGCGGTTCGAGGAGGCGGTGGAGATCATCCGAGCGCTGTGGACCGGCCAACCCCTGACCCACCAGGGCCGGTTCTTCCAACTCGACAGCGTGGAGGCGTCCACGCTGCCCGTCCAGCAGCCGCATCCCCCGATCTGGGTCGGGGCCCAGGTGGATGCGTCGGTGCGGCGGGCCGCCAGGGTGGGCGACGCCTGGTACGCCGCGCCGTTCCCCACCCACCGAGAGCTCATCGACCTCTACCGGGCCTACCTGGAGGAGCGGGCGACCCACGGCAACCGGGCGCGGGCCGCCATCCCGGTCCGCCGGGAGGTCTATATCGCCGACAGCCCCGCGGAGGCCGAAGCAGCGGTGGCCGCAGGGGCGTCGTCGCGCTATGGCACGTATCGCTCCTGGGGACTCGACGTGGACGACGGCCTCGGGCGAGCCGATTGGCTGGACAACCGATTCGTGCTCGGCAGCCCCCCTGATGTGGCCGAGGGGCTTTCCCATCTCATGGCCCAGGTGGAGCACTCGCACTTCATCTACAAGCCGCAATGGCCGGGATACGACCATGCCCACGCCCTCGCCCAGCTCGAGCGGTTCGGCTCGGAGGTGATCCCGCTTTTAGTCGGCTGAAGCTGCGGCCGTGCCCGCCACCCCAGCTTTGATCATGGCGGTGATTTCCTCCGGGCTGTAGCCCGCCTCGGCCAGAATCTCCTCGCTGTGCTGGCCCAGCACCGGGGGAGGCCCGGCGATCTCGCCGGGAGTGTCGTGCAGTCCGATCACCGGACCCAACTGGGGGATCTCGCCCAAGGTGGCGTGCTCCACCGATTGCACCAGCCCCGCCTGCTTCACCTGGGGGTGGTTGAGGATCTGCGAGAAGGTGTGGACCGGCCCGAACAGCGCCCGGTGCTGGTTGAACGACTCCTCCCACTCCGCGCTGGTCCGGGTGATGAAGATGCTTTGCAGATATTCGGTGAGTTCGGCGCGGGCGTCCACCCGCTGCTGGTTGGTCAGGTAGCGCTCGTCGGCAGCCAACTCCGGTTCGCCGATGGCCCGGCAGAAGCGCTCCCACCCGTCGGCGCCGCCCCACACGCCGGTGACCACGTAGCCGTCGGCGGTTTGGAACGCCTCATAGGGCACCACCACGCTGTGGGCGCTGCCGTGGCGCTCGGGGTCTTCCCCGTCCACCCAGTGCGAGGCCAGCCGGGTGGTGAGCGACGACATCAGGGCGAAGAGCATCGAGACGTCGATGAGTTGGCCCTTGCCGGTCTTTTCTCGGGCGAACAGGCCGAGCATGGCGGCCTGGGCGCTGACCAGGGCGCCGGTGAAATCGGCCATCGGGACTCCTACCAGGTTGGGCCCCCGGTCCGGCTCTCCGGTCACCGACATGACCCCCGAGACGGCCTGGACCACCGGGTCGGTCCCCGGATAGGGGGCCAGCGGACCGTCGGGTCCGAAGGCGGTAAGGGAGATGTACACGATCTGGTCGTTGATGGCCGACAGGGCGTCGTAGCCGATGCCGATCTCGTCGGCCACGCCGGGCCGGTAGCTGGTGACCACCACATCCACGGTGGCGGCCAGGCGGTGGACCGCTTCTAGCCCCTCGGGTTTGCGCATGTCCAGGGCGAGGCTGCGCTTGCCCCGATTCCAGATGAGGAACAGGGCGCTCTCCCCGTCGACAAACGCGGTGCCGACGCCACGAGCGCCGTCACCGTGGGGGAGGCTCTCCACCTTGATGACGTCGGCCCCGTAGTCGCCCAGAATCATGGTGCCGTAGGGGCCGGCCATGTGGCGGGTGAAGTCGAGCACCCGGATTCCGTCGAGAGGCTTGGTCATGCCTGGCCTCCCGACAGGTCTTCTCCGATGAGCTTGTCCAACCCGATTTCGGCGAGGATCTCGGCGGTGTCGGCGCCCAGGTCGGGGGGCGGCGGCAGGTCGGACAGGTCGGGTTGGGCGGCTTCGTCGGGGTTCGATGAGAGCTGCACCGGAGAGGCGGCCATCTGAACCCGCCCTCCGGGAAGCTCGGTTCCCCGTAGCACCCGGTTGACGGCGGCGTGGTCGCTGCTGACCGCCTCGTTGAGGGTGAGGATGGGGGCGAACGGTATTTCGGCTTCGTCGAGAAGGAGGTTCCAGTCGTCGAAGGTGCGCTGGCTGATGGCCTCGGCGATCAGCGGGAACTCGTCGTCGTATCCGAAGTCCATGCTGTGGGTCCATTCGCCCCGGGTTCGGAGTTGGGCCAGCCCGGCCAAGTCGCAGAACCGCTCCCAGGCCACCTTCTCCAGCGGGCAGATGAGCAGGGCGCGGTGGTCGGAGGTGGCGTACATGGCGTAGCGCGATCCCAGCGAGCGGTACTCGTGCCAGGGTTCGTCGTTGTTGACCCAGGTGTTCACGTCGCGCCAGTTCCACCACAGTGCGGTGTTCCAGATGGAGGTGTGTACGAACTGGGGTCCGCCGCCCCGGTCTCGCTTGACGATGGCGGCCAGCACCCCCATGGCGCCGAAAACGCCGGCCAGCAGTACCCCGGCCGAGCGCCACCCGACCCTGGTTTGGGGCTGGCCGTCGTTCCACTCCACCTCGACCCGGCCGGCCAGCGCGTCCATGTTCTGGCCGTGGGCCTTGTACTCGGCCCACGGTCCGGCCAGCCCGTAGCCCGAGATCACGCAGTACACCAGTTGCGGGTTGGCCTCGAGCAGGGTGTGGAAGTCGAGGCCCCGGCGAACCGCGTCCTTGGGACGGGCGCCGACGATCACCGCGTCGGCCCAGGCGGTGACCCCGGCCACCACGTCGGGCCAGTGGGGCGAGCGGGTGCTGACTGCGATGCTGCGGGTGCCGGGGTTGAGGGCGAGGTGCAGATCGCTGACCCCGGCGATCTTGGGCTCGTTGCCCCGGTTGCCGTCGCCCTGAACCGGGTGTTCGACCTTGATGACGTCGGCGCCCATCTCCACCAGCAGGTGCGAGGCCAGCGGCCCCGACATGTGGGTGGAGAAGTCGACGATGCGCAGCGGCGCCGGCTGGGTCATGGCAGTGTCATCCGAGGATGGCCAGGATTTGGCGGGACTGGCACAGCAGAGTGCCATCCGGGGCCCAGATGTCGAGGTCCCAGTCCAAGTAGCCGCCGCGGACCAGCCCGGTGCGCGACCGCAACAGCACCATGTCGTCGGCCTTTGCCTGGGACAGGTCGGCTCGGAAATAGGTGGTGTGGTCCAGGGTGGCGGTGGTGTACATGCGGTCGAGGCGCACCCACCAGCCCATCATCCCGATATCGCCGATCATCAGCAGACCGGGGGCGTCGATGGGGCGGGGCTGGGCGAAGCCGGCCCATCCCACCCGCTCCATGGGGCCGTCGGGCGCGGTGAACGGCTTCGGTCCGAGGCGGTCCTGCATGACCACGTTGTCGCCGTAGGGGTAGGCGAACTCGGGCACATAGCCGTCGGTCTCTCGTCCCGGGGTGGGCGGGGCCACCTCGGGCATGGGCAGCTCGTCGAACTCGGGGCTGGGCCGGTCGGTGGCGAAGCTGGCCAACGCGGTGGCGATCAGCTTGCCGCCCTGCACCACCCGGGCCGACGTGCTGATGAGCGTTCGGCCCGTGCGGAGCACTTCGGTCTGCACCTCGTAGTCGCCCTCACCCGGCGCTCGCAGCAGATGGGCGGTGAACGACAGCGGCCGGTACTGGGGGTCGGTGACCGTGGCTGCCAGGCCGGCCATCAACTGCGCTTCCACCAGTCCGGCCGGAACGCGGCCCGAGGCCATCCACGATGGGGGAGTGGAGGTGAGAAAGCGCCCGTCGCCCAACGGCGTGTGGGCGATGGCTTCGTCGAAAGACGCTGCGGTCACATGGCCTCCAGTGCTTCGGCCACCTCGTCGGCCGCGGGGGCCAATGAGGCGGGGATGTCGTCGATGGGCATGGGCACCACTTCGGCCATCGCCGGTATGACCTCGCGGCCCAAGGTGTCGAGGTAGTCGATCACCTCATCTATGGGCATCTCGGGCCACTGGGGCTTCACCACGAACGGGTCTATGGGCAGCTCTCGGGCAACCTCGGTGAAGTGGTCGATCACCTGCTGGGCCGTGCCCACCGCCACCGAGCCCTTCACCTCCTCGAAGAAGTTGGCCATGAGCGCGTCCTCGTCCAACACGTCGAGCTCCTTGCGGGCGTAGGTGAGGTAGCGGTCTTTGCTGAGCTCCACGAAATTGGATATTGCCTCCTCGGTGGTGGCGCCGACGAAGGCGTTGCGCCGCAGGGGTTGGTGGCCCATCGGCTTGCCCCGCTCGGCAAACCCAGCGGCCATTATTCCGAGTCGGACCCGCATCTCGTGGATGTCGTACTCCGGAGGGATGATGAACCGGTCGCCCACCCGGCCGGCCCGCCGAGCGCCCTTGCGGGAGTGCGCCCCCAGCCAGATGGGGGGATGGGGCTGCTGCACGCACTGGATATGGGGCGTGGCCCCTTGAATCTGCCAATGCCGGCCGTGGTAGTCGAAGTCCTCCATGGCCCAGCACAGCTTCATGATGTCGAGGCACTCGTCGAACAGGCTCACCCGCTGTTTGAGCGGGACATTCATCAGGTCGAACTCTTCGCTCCGGTATCCGAGCCCGAGCCCGACGTCGAGGCGGCCCCGGGTGACGATGTCGAGGGTGGCGAGCTCCTCGGCCAGGATCACCGGGTGGTACTTGGGGGCCAGCAGCACGGTGGTGGCCAGCCGCACGTGGTCGTCGATCTCGGCGGCCAGGCGGGCCAGGAGGGGAACCGGCTGGAGCCAGCGCAGGTCGCCGTACAGGAAGTGCTGCCCGATCACGAAATGGCTGAGGCCGTTGCGCTGGCCGGCCTCCACTTGGCGCAGGATGCCGTCGAACTGCTCGATGGGGTCCACCTCGCGCGGCACGTCGCTGATGATCATGCCGAACTGCATGGGAATCCTCAGAGGTCGATGCCGTAGAGCTCGGCGGCGTTGTCTTGGAGCACTCGTCTTCGGATGTGGGGATCGACGTCGGCCAGCACCCGGGCAAAGTGCTCCCGGGCGCCCGGGAACAGGCACGTCGGATGGGGGACGTCGGTCTCCACCAGGACGTTGTTTACCCCGACGTCTTCAATGAGCTTGGCCGGGGCCGACCGCTCGAACCAGAACATGACCCAGATGTGGTCGTTGAAATACTCCCGGGGGCGGCGTGCGTTGAGGGCCACCTCGTGGGCTTCGGTGACCATCTCGTC
>JAJDTA010000001.1 GCA_022827405.1 Acidimicrobiia bacterium | reverse complement strand
GGCCCGCAGCTCGAGGCCCCAGTAGTTTCGGTCAAATGGGTGGCCGACATGATGGACGGCTACCAGTGGACCGAAGACCTCGGTGAAGTCGAAGCCTACGGGGGCCTTCACCGGCGGTGGATCGAGCGGGAAGCGGTGGGCGTGGTGGCCGCCATCACCGCCTACAACTTTCCGGTGCAGCTCAACCTGGCCAAGCTGGCCCCCGCGCTGGCCGCCGGCAACACGGTGGTGTTGAAGGGGGCGCCCGACACCCCGTGGTCGGCGCTGGCTTTGGGCCAACTGATCGCCAATGAAACCGACATCCCCCCCGGCGTGGTCAACATTTTGACCTCGGCGGAGAACTCGGTGGGCGAGGTGCTCACCACCCACCCCGACGTGGACATGGTGACCTTCACCGGCTCCACTGCCACCGGGCGGAAGATCATGGCCGCGGCCAGCGCCACGGTGAAGAAGACCTTCCTGGAGCTCGGGGGCAAGAGCGCCTACGTGGTGCTCGACGACGCCGACGTGGAAGCGGCGGCCGCCATGAACTCGTTCATGATTTGCACCCACGCCGGACAGGGGTGCGCCATCACCACCCGAATGCTGGTTCCCGCGGCCATGGCCGACACCGCGGCCGAGGTGGTGGCGGCCACGCTGGCCAACATCCCCTACGGCGATCCCACCGATCCCTCCATGATGATGGGACCGCTCATCAACTCCCGCCAGCGCGACAAGGTCCACAAGCTGGTGACCGACGCCATTGACCAAGGGGCGAAGCTGGTCACCGGCGGCAAGCGGCCCGATCACCTGCCGGTGGGCTACTACTACGAGCCCACCCTGCTGGCCGGAGTGGGCGAGGACGATTTGGTGGCCCAGGAGGAGGTGTTCGGACCGGTGCTGGCCATCATTCCCTATGAGGGGGGTGACGACGAGGCCGTTCGGATCGCCAACAACTCCATCTACGGCCTGTCGGGAGCGGTGAACAGCGCCGACCCGGAGCGGGCTCGGGCCGTGGCTCGACAGATCCGCTCGGGCACGATCAGCGTGAACGGCGGCCTGTACTACGCCCCTGACGCACCCTTCGGGGGCTACAAGCAATCGGGCATCGGCCGGGAGATGGGCGTGGCCGGATTCGAGGAGTTCCTCGAGATCAAGACCCTGGCTGAACCAGCGGCCTAGCCGGGGAACGGGTCGGCATGAGCGCACCGGGGGAGTGGGCCAGCATCCCGCAGATGGCCCAGGCGGCTGCGGCCCGCTTCGGCGACGCCCCTGCGGTGGTGGAGGGCGACAGCTCGCTGTCCTACGCGGAGCTGGGACAGCAGATCGACCAGGCCGCCGCGGCCATGCTGGCCGCCGGGGTGGAAGCTGGCGACCGGGTGGCGATCTGGGCGTCTAACCGATCGGAGTGGATCATCGCCGCGCTGGGCCTCCAGGCGGCCGGGGCCGCGCTGGTGCCGGTGAACACCCGCTTCAAGCCGGCCGAAACCGCCTACATTCTGGCCCGCAGCCGGGCTCGCCTCTTGGTGGTCGAGGCCGGCTTCGCCGGCATCGACCCCGCCGGGCTGTTCCGCCAGGCTCACGCCGACCTGTCGGCGCTCGAGCATGTGGTGGCGCTGCCCCCCGGCGAGACCGACAACGTGCCTGCTGCGGTGTCGTGGGTTAATTTTCTAAGAGCAGGGGAGTCGGTAACCCCCGAAGCGGTGGAGGCCCGGCGACAGGCGGTGGGGCCAATCCAGATCAGCGACATCTTGTTCACGTCGGGCACCACCGGCGCACCCAAGGGCGTGATGATGACCCACGGCCAGACCCTGCGACAGTTCTCTGACTGGTGTGACTTCGCCGATCTGCGCCAGGGCGACCGGTATCTGATCGTCAACCCCTTCTTCCACATGTTCGGCTACAAGGCCGGCTGGCTGGCCTGCCTGATGCGCGGGGCCACCGTGTACCCGGTGCCGACCTTCGACGTCGACCAGGTGTTGGACTTGGTGGAGGCCGAGCAAGTCACCGTGCTGCCCGGTCCGCCCACCGTCTATCAGTCGATTCTCGACCATCCCACCCGCCCGACCCGTGATCTGTCCAGCCTGCGGGTGGCGGTCACTGGTGCGGCCGACATCCCGGTGGAGCTGATCCGCCGGATGCACGAGGAACTGCCATTCCAGAGGGTGTGTACCGGATACGGCCTCACCGAGGCCGGCACTTGCACTGGAACCCAGCCCGGCGACGACCCCGAGACCATCGCCACCACCGCGGGACGGGCCATGCCCGACCTTGAGGTGCGCATTGTCGATGGCGACCGGGAGGCCGCTGTTGGCGAAACCGGCGAGGTGCTGGTGCGGGGGTTCAGCGTGATGGCCGGCTACTTCGACGATCCCGAGGCCACCGCGGCGGCCATCGACGCCGACGGGTGGCTCCACACCGGCGACCTGGGCATCTTGGATCACCGGGGCTACCTCAAGATCGCCGGGCGCATCAAGGACATGTTCATCGTCGGCGGGTTCAACGCCTACCCCGCCGAGATCGAGAACATGCTGCTGGGCCATCCGGCCGTGGCTCAGGCCGCAGTGGTGGGGGTGCCCGACGAGCGACTGGGGGAAGTGGGCCGGGCGTTCATCGTGCCCCAGCCCGGTTCGGCCATCGATCCCGACGAGCTGATCGCCTGGTGCCGGGAGCGCATGGCCAACTACAAGGTGCCCCGATCGGTGGTGCTGCGAGAGTCGTTCCCGCTCAACGCCACCGGCAAGGTGATGAAGAGCGAGCTGCTGGCCGAGGCCTAACCCGAAGGCGGCTCGAACTGGAGCTTCAGCTCTCTCCGCAAGGTCTTGCCCGAGGGCAGCCGGGGAACCGCCTCCACGAAGTGGACGGCGTGCAAGCGCTTGTACCCGGCCAGCGTGTCGGCCACCAGGGCTTTCAGCTCCTCTTCGGTGGCGGCAGCGCCGGCAGCCAGCTGCACCGCGGCGGTCACCGCCTCGCCGGAATCGGGATCGGGCAGCCCGAACACCGCGCAGTCCACCACATC
>JAJDTA010000090.1 GCA_022827405.1 Acidimicrobiia bacterium | reverse complement strand
TGGACGAGGTGGCCGACGCCTCCAAAGTGGCCGGCCGCTTGCTGGACGATCAGGACCTGATCCAGGGCCGATACACCCTGGAGATCTCCAGTCCGGGCTTGGAACGCCCGCTTCGCCGGCCCGAACACTACGCCCAGGCCGTGGGTGAGACGGTGAGCATCAAACTCGGACCCCATATCGATGGCGTTCGCCGGATCCAAGGTGTGCTGATGGACAGCGACGACGATGGAGTAACCATCGACGAAGACGGGGCTCCCCGTCGAGTGGCCTATGGCGATATCGGCAAGGCCAAGACCGTTTTCGAGTGGGGTCCGATGGCGGAGAAGAAACTGAAGGAGAAGAGCAGCCGATGAACCCTGACATGCTAGAAGCCCTCCAAGCGCTGGCCGCCGACAAAGGCATCTCTGTAGATGCACTGCTGGCCGCGCTGGCCGATGCCCTTGAGTCGGCCTACAAGCGGATGCCCAACAGCGAGGAATACGCCTGGGTCACCATCAATCCCGAGACCGCCGACATCCAGGTGTTCGCCCAGAAGCTGGATGAATTCGGGGAGCCGGTGGGGGAGCCGTTCGACGTCACGCCGGATGGCTTTGGCCGCATCGCTGCGCAGACAGCCAAGCAGGTCATGATGCAGCGGATCCGCGAGGTGGAGCGGGAGCTGAAATACGAGGAGTACGCCGGCCGGGAGGGCGACATCGTCACCGGTATCATCCAGCAGAACGATGCCCGCTACACCCTGTTGGACTTGGGACGGGTGGAGGCCCTTTTGCCCCAAGCTGAGCAGGTGCCCTTCGAGCGCCCGGATGCCAACAGCCGGCTCAAGGCCTACATCGTGGAGGTGCGCAAGACGGCCAAGGGACCCCAGATTGTGGTCAGCCGCACTCATCCCGGACTGATCAGGCGGCTGTTCGAGTTGGAAGTGCCCGAGATTGCCGATGGCGTGGTGGAGATCAAAGCCTGTGCTCGAGAGCCGGGTCATCGCACCAAGATTGCAGTGTCGTCCAACGATTCGAACGTGGATCCGGTGGGAGCCTGTGTGGGTGCTCGGGGCGCTCGGGTGCGCATGGTGGTCAACGAGCTGCGGGGGGAGAAGATCGACATTGTTCCCTTCGCCGACGACCCGTCTGATTTTGTGGCCAAGGCGCTATCGCCAGCCAAGATCAAAGAGGTCAACATCGATGAGGAAACCGGTGTGGCCGAGGTGGTGGTGCCCGACTATCAGCTCTCGCTGGCCATCGGCAAAGAAGGCCAGAATGCCCGGCTATCGGCTCGGCTGACCGGGTGGCGGATCGACATCAAAAGCGAGACCCAGTTGGCTCAAGAAGCCGCTTACGAGGAGATGGAGTGGGCTGAGGGCGAATGGGTGGTAGACGAGGCAACCGGTGAGCAGGTGTGGCGACCCGCCGAAGGGGGCCCCGAGTTATCGGCCGAGGAGTGGGCTGCGGAAGGCAGCGAAATAGCCTCGGCTGAGGAGGTGGAGGAAGCTCCGGAGAGCGTTCCTTCCCCGGAGCAGTAGCCGCGACAGCGCTCTCCTTGAGGAGGTGGAGGGGGCGCCAGAACACTCGCCTTCTCTGAAGTAGTAGCCCATGCCTTGGATTGGCTTCGAAATCTGATGGCTAGGCGTGAGAAAATGGAAATCCGACCCAATTGGGTCGGCCGCGCTTCGCGGACAGACCAGGAAAGAGCTTTTTGCCAGCAAAAATTCGGGTTTACGAGCTTGCCCGTGAGCTCGGCCTCACGAACAAGGAAACGCTTGATCTCTGTGTGACACTGGGGATCGGCGTCAACAGCCACTCATCGAGCATCGTGGATGCTCAAGCGGACCGCGTCCGCCGGCGGGCCCATCGTGACGGCCTGATTCGCCCTCCGGAGCCTGAGCCCGAACCGGAACCGGAACCGGAACCGGCTGCGGTAGAGCCCGAGCCTGAGCCCGAGCCGGTTGCCGAGGAGCCTGAGGCGGAGCCTGAGCCCGAGCCGGTTGCCGAGGAGCCTGAGCCTGAGCCTGAGCCCGAGCCGGTTGCCGAGGAGCCCGAGCCTGAGCCGAAACCGGCACGGGTGGTCACCTCCAGCGGGGGGATGCACCCTCGGCCTCGCCCCGCTACGCCACCGTCAGAGCCTTCGTTGCCCGAGCCCCCCCCAGCGCCACCCCGGCTAGCACCAAGACCTGCGGCCGAGGCGCCTGCGGCCGAGGCGCCCGCGGCCGAGATGCCGGCCGCTTCTGCCCCTCCCCCCAGTCCGCCGCTCTCCTCCTCGGGCAAACCCATCCCACCCCCTCCAGGCCAACCACCGGTCTCATCTTCGGGCAAGCCCATTCCGCCGCCCCCTGGCCGGGGTGGACGGGGCCCGGCCCCCAGTCCTCGTAGAGGTCCTCGCGGTCCGGTCCGACCAGCAGGCGGTACTCGCGGGCCAAGCACGAGTTCTCCGGGTCGACCTCCCGCACCAATAGGTACACGCGGCCCCGCCGGTGCGCTCGGTGCTCCTCCCGGCGGTGCGGGAGGCCCAGGAGGGCGGGGCCGGGGCGGTCCTCAGCGTCCTCAGCAGAGGCGTCGCAAGAGTCGGCGTCGTCGCCGGGTCGCCGAAGACCTCCAGCCCATGAACATCCCCGACTACACCCCAACGGATGCGGCTGCGCCCACCGGGGTGGTGGCGATCGAGCGATCCTCCACACCGTTGGAAGTGGGGCCCAAGTTGAACCAGACGGCCGCCGATGTGGTCCGGTTTCTCATGCAGCAGGGCGAGATGGTCACGGCCACGCAGTCGCTCACCGACGACATGATTGAGCTCTTCGCCGCGGAGATCGGCGCCGAGATCCGATTGGTGGATCCTGGTGAAGAGCAGGAGAACGAGCTGCTCAAGCTGCTTGAAGCCGACCTTGAGGAAGACGATCTCGAAGAGGAATACCCGGTCCGGCCACCGGTCATCACCGTTATGGGCCATGTTGATCACGGCAAGACCAAGCTGTTGGATCAGATCCGCAGCGCCAATGTGGCCGAGGGCGAGGCTGGCGGCATAACCCAGCACATCGGGGCTTACCAGGTTGAGAAAGATGGTCGTCTCCTGACCTTCATCGATACGCCAGGCCACGCGGCGTTCACGGCGATGCGGGCTCGGGGTGCCGATGCCACCGACATTGTGATTCTGGTGGTGGCGGCCGATGACGGGGTGATGCCCCAGACCCTGGAGGCCATCAATCACGCCCGGGCCGCCGAAGTGCCCATCGTGGTGGCGGTCAACAAGATCGACCGCAACAATGCCGACCCCAATCGGGCCATGCAGCAGCTTTCCGAGCATGAGCTGGTGCCTGAGCAGTGGGGGGGCGACACCATCATGGTGGAGGTCTCCGCCCTCCAGAACCTGGGTATCGACGATTTGCTCGAACAGCTTGCGGTGGTGGCCGAAGTGGAGGATCTGCGGGCCGACTCGGAGGGGCGGGCCCGGGGTGTGGTCCTAGAGTCCAATTTGGACATTGGCCGGGGCCCGGTAGCCACCCTCTTGGTTCAGCACGGCACCCTCAAGCGGGGGGATCCGGTGGTTGCCGGCGCCTCATGGGGTCGGGTCAGGGCGTTGCTCGATGATCGGGGCAACCAGATCTTGGAGGCCCATCCATCGAAACCGGTGCAGGTACTGGGTCTATCCGACGTGGCCAACGCCGGCGACGCCTTCGTGGTGGCTCCCAACGAGAAGGTGGCTGCCAAGGTTGCCCAGACACGGGAGCACTCTCAGCGGATTGCCAGCCTGGGCCGGGATGCCGCGGCCACCGCAGGCGGGGCGCGCTTGGAAGACATCTTCAGCCAGATCCAGGCTGGCCAAACCGCGACGTTGAACCTCATCGTCAAGGCCGACGTGAACGGGTCACTCGAGGCCGTGGTGGACAGCCTCCAGCGCTTGGGGCGCGAAGATGTGAAGCTGGCCTTCGTTCATCGAGGGGTGGGCGGGGTGACCGCCAACGACATCCAGCTGGCCGCCGCCTCCAATGCCACCATCATCGGCTTCAACGTCCGACCTGATCGCAAGGCCCGAGAGTTGGCCGAGCTGGAGAAGGTGGAAATCCGCACCTATGAGATCATCTACAACCTGATCGAGGACGTGGAGAACGCCATGGTGGGCATGCTGGCTCCGGAGTTCACCGAGGTGGTCACCGGCGACGCCGAGGTGCGAGAGGTGTTCCGAATCCCCCGAGTGGGGGCTGTGGCCGGCTGCTACGTGCTCAACGGGGCCATCACCCGGGGCTCCAAGGTCCGGTTCTTGCGGGATGGCACCGTCATCTGGCGGGGCACGGTGTCGTCTCTCAAACGCTTCAAGGATGATGTGCGCGAAGTGCAGTCTGGTTACGAGTGTGGCATCGGTCTGTCTGACTTCCAAGATCTCAAACAGGGCGACATCATCGAGACCTTTGAGGAGCGGGAAGTCGCTCGAGTCTGATCAGGCTGATGCACGTTCTCGCCGTGGTCTATGACTTGCACATCCCGGGTTGTCAGTCGCTGAAGGATCGCCGCTCGGCGCTGCGGCCGGTGTTATCGGGCCTAGCCCATCGATTCGGAGTCTCGGTAGCCGAGACCGGCCACAACGACCTATGGCAGAGAGCCGAGGTGGGCGTGGCAGTGGTGTCGGGCCAGCCTGGCCAGTGTCGGACGCTGGCCGATGAGGTGGATCGGTTTATGTGGTCGATGCCGGAGATAGAGGTGGTGGGCTCCTCTTCGCACTGGCTCAACACCGAGGAATAGGCATGGCTCGCCGCCGGGCGTCCCGCCCCTCCCACTACTCACGGTCGGCTCGGCTAGGCGAGTTGCTTAGAGAGATCTTGGCCTCTGAGTTGGCCCATTTGGATGACGAGCGGTTGGACCTGGTCAGTGTCACCGGGGTGGAGACCAGCGCCGAGCTGAGCCGGGCCACGGTGTACGTGAGCGCGTTGGACGACGAAACAGCACCTGCGGCGTTGGAGGCTTTGGAGGAGCACCGACTCCAACTCAAGCAGGCGGTGGCCCGCTCCTCCGCGGTTCGCAGAGTGCCAGAGTTGGTGTTCGCCGTGGATCCCTCTATTTCAGCCGGTGAGCGGGTCGATCAGATCTTGCGTGATCTGGCTGACGAGGACGAATAGTGAGGTTGGCCGACGGGCTGGCGGTCATCGACCAATGAGCGGGAGTTCTGTCGACGGGCTGGCGATCATCGACAAGGAAGCGGGGTGGACCTCCCACGATGTGGTGGCCAAGGCCCGGGGGGTCTTCGGCACCCGCAAGGTGGGCCATGCCGGGACCCTCGACCCCGACGCAACCGGGGTGTTGGTCTTGGGGGTGGGCCGGGCCACCCGACTGCTGCGGTTTCTCACTCCGCTGCCCAAAAAGTACGTGGGCGAGCTGGTGCTGGGCACCGAGACCACCACCCTGGATGCTGGCGGAGAGGTCACCGGGGAATTCGACATGTCAGCAGTCAACCCAGAGCAGGTGGCTGAAGCCGCCTCTGGGTTTGTGGGCGACATCATGCAGGTACCGCCGATGGTGTCGGCCGTCAAGGTGGGAGGTCGCCGTCTGCACGAGTTGGCCCGGGCGGGGGTGGAGGTGGAGCGGGAACCCCGACCGGTAACCGTCCATGAGCTGAAAGTCGGGCCGTTGGACCCCGCCGCCGGGATTTACCGGATCGAGGTGAGCTGCTCCTCGGGGACGTATATCCGCTCGCTGGCCGCTGATATCGGCACTGCTTTGGGGGGAGGAGGGCATTTGCGGGCTTTGCGCCGTCTGGCCATCGGCTCGTTTTCGATCGACGAGGCCCGACCGGTTGCCTCTCCCGTGCTGTTGCCGATGGCCGAGGCTCTGCGCGACTACGCCGCGGCGTCGGTCGACGAGTCTGTTGAGCGAAGGGTGGGAAGCGGACAGGTCATGGCGGCCGAAGACCTCAGCGTGGAGAACGACGGCCCGTGGGCGGTGCTCGGATCCCAGGGTCAGCTCTTGGCCGTCTACGAGCCCCACACGCCCGGCCTGGTCAAACCGGCGGTGGTCATCCCCCGGTAGTTCACTTGCGACGCCGCGCCGACCGGGATTGTCCAGTTCGAGGTTGTGGCCGCTACCGTGCAACCCGGTGCAGGTCATCGAAGACTTTGGCCGCCTAGAAGGCAGTGAAGAGACCGCAGCCAGCATCGGGGTGTACGACGGTGTCCACGTCGGTCACCAGGCTGTCATCCATCAGCTCCTTTCGGAGGCGAAACGGCTGGGCGTGGCGCCCGCCGTGGTCACGTTCGACCGCCACCCGGCGCTGGTCTTGCGGCCAGAGAACGCCCCCAAGCTTCTCAACTCGCTCGATCAGAAGCTGGAGCTTCTCGAGGCGGCGGGCATCGAGTACGTCTACCTGATTGAGTTCTCCCCCGATCGGGCCCACACATTGCCCGAGGACTTCGTGCGCGAGGTCTTTGTGGACCGGCTGAAAGTACGAAGCGTGGTAGTGGGGGAGGACTTCCACTTCGGGCGGGCTCGGCTGGGCAATATCGACACCCTGCGAGAGTTCGGCCAGGAGATGGGCTTCGCCGTCCAGGCGGTGACGCTTCTGCACCATGACAAGAAGTGGCCCGAGCCGGTTTCCTCCACTGCGGTGCGCCGGGCGTTGGCCGGCGGCGATGTTCGCACCGCGGCGGCCATGCTGGGGCGCTACCACGAGATCAGGGGCAAGGTGGTACTGGGCGATCGGCGGGGGATGACCATCGGGTTCCCCACCGCCAACATCCCGGTTTCCATGGTCATGGCCTGGCCCGCCGACGCGGTGTACGCCGGCTGGTACACCCGTCCCGACGGATCCCGCCACATGGCGGCCATCAACATCGGCCGACGACCCACGTTCTATGAGCACGCTCAGCAATCGCTGTTGGAGGCGCATCTCCTCGACTTCGAGGGCGACCTGTACGGCGAGGAGGCCAGGGTAGAATTCGTGGAGCTGCTGCGAAGCGAACACCGCTTCGACGGCATCGATTCTCTCGTGAGGCAACTCCGCATCGACGTTGCCCTCAGTCGGGAGATCTTGACCGCGGAGCCATCCCGCTAGCCGCCATGGAGCTTGCTCTCTTCTCGGAGATCCCCGTCCCCCGGCCCTGGCACCACGACAGTGAACAGATTCGCTATCAAGAGCTGATCCAGCAGGCCGTGCTGGCCGATCAGCTCGGGTATCACAGCTTCTGGACGGTCGAGCATCACTTCTTGGAGGAGATGTCGCACAGCTCCAATCCCGAGGTGCTCTACGGAGCAGTGGCCGCGCTCACCGAGCAGATTCGGCTGGGTTATGGCGTGCGCTTGGCGCCCGACCCCTACAACCATCCGGTTCGCAGTGCGGAGTCGGCCGCCACGCTGGATCTGGTCAGCGGGGGGCGGGTGGAGTTCGGAACTGGCCGCTCGACGACCCGGGCCGAACTCGAGGGGTTTGGGATCGACCCCCGGGAGACCCGGGCGATGTGGGCCGAGGCGGTTGGGCACATCGCGGGTTGCTGGTCGAACGACGAGTATGAATTCGAAGGCCAGCACTGGTCGATGCCCCGCCGCCGGGTGCTGCCCAAGCCGGTGCAAAAGCCCCATCCCCCCATGTGGGCAGCGACGGGCAGCCGGGAAACCCATCAACTGGTGGGGGAGATGGGCATGGGCTTGTTGTCGTTCAGCGCCGGGGTGTCACTGGAGGAGCTGGAACTCCGAGTCAACCTTTATCGCGAGGCGGTGGCGGCTTGCCAGAATCCGGTGGGCGGGTTCGTGAACGACCGGGTGGCCACCTTCGCCATGTTCCACTGCGCCCCCACTTCCGCCGAGGCTTACGAAAACGCCCGGGAGTCGTTCTGGTGGTACCCCACGGTGGCATTCAAGCTGGTGGGCAGTGTGGCCGAGATGCTCCAGGAGGAGGGGGCCGAACTCGGCGACTGGAACTATCTGCGGTATCTGCCGGGCATGACCGCGGACGCCGACTGGGACACCACCTTCAGCATCGAGGATTTGGTGGACCAGGGCGTGGCCGTCGCCGGCGATCCCGACCAGTGCATCGAGCTCTGCCAGGGCTTTGCCGATCTTGGCGTCGATCTGCTCTTGTGCATGATGAACCCCTACGCCATTCCCCACGACAAGGTGATGGAGAGCATCCGCCTCACCGCCACCCACGTCATTCCGGCCCTTAGGGGTTGACCCCGCCTTGAACCGTTGACCCGGCCCTTATGGGACAGCGAGCAGAGCGTCCACCGAGGCTCGGGTGGGCATGGAGGGCTGGGCGCCGGGGGTGGCCACCGCCAGAGAGCCGGCGGCGTTGGCAAAGCGGACGGCTTCGATAAGGGGGCGTCCCTCGGCCAGGGCGACACCCAAGGCGCCGCAGAAGGCGTCGCCCGCGCCGGTGGGATCGACCACTTCCGCGGGGTAGGAGGGAACCACGACACCGTCGACCTGGGCTCCCCGGCCGCCCAAAGTGACGACGGTGTCGCAATGGCCGGTTTCGGGGCCGATCGCATCAATCTGGGATTGCTCGGCCCGATTCACCACCAAGACGTCGGTGAGCGGTATGACGGCCTCTACGAGAAAGGGATCCACGGGAGCCGGGTTGAACACCACCGTGGTCCCGCCCGAACGGGCCGCCTGGGCTGCCCTTCTGGCGCCCGCAGCACCCACCTCGCCTTGCAAAAGGAGCACGTCGGCCTCGGCGATTACCACCGCGGCGGCAACCGCGTCGGCCACTCCCGTGCTGGCATTGGCCCCGGCCACGATGACGATGGAGACATCCGCTGGGGAGATGAGCGGCACCGCCGTGCCCGTGGGTTCCTCAACGATGCGGACGAGGCCGGTGTCAACGCCGCTGTCGTCGAGCACGTCAAGCAGCCAGCGGCCCCGGTCGTCGTCTCCCACGCAGCCCACCATGTGCGTATCGGCCCCCAACCGGGCCGCGGCCGTGGCCTGGTTGGCGCCCTTGCCCCCGGAGAACGCCTCCATCCGCTGGGCTTTCAGCGTTTCGTCGGGGCCAGGCAGTCGATCGAGCCAGATGGACAGGTCGTAGTTGAGGCTTCCGAAGGACACAACCTTCATCGACACCAGTATCTCTCAAATGCTCTCAGGCCCAAATGCTCTCAGATAGGTGTTTTGGTCAACGGGGTGGTAGTTTGAACGGGTCCCCCGGGCACGAGCACAGCCTCAGATAATTTGGTGCAGTGCAGTAGCCCGTTTTCTGACCGACGGACACACTGAGTAGGGATGGCCGAGACACTAGCGCCCAAAGCCGCGACCATTGAGAAGCACCGCCTGCATGACACCGATACAGGCTCGCCCGAGGTGCAGATTGCTCTGCTCACAGAGCGGATCAACCACCTCACCGAGCACTTGAAGGTGCATGTCAAGGACCACCACAGCAGGCGAGGCCTGCTGATGATGGTGGGCCGACGGCGACGGCTGCTCGATTACGTCAAGGACAATGACGTGGAGCGCTACCGCGGCATCATCGCCGAACTTGGACTTCGCCGCTGAGAAGCGGGCATCGCCCTGGCGATATAGGGAAAATACATAAGCGGGCCACACGAGAGGCCAGCTGCCAGTTGAAGGGGCCGAGTTGCGCTGGGCCTCTCCAACTGGGAACTGGCTCCATTCCGGCCCGCTCGGGCCTCGCGTGGTCCGGAGAGGAGAAAACATGGCGGAAGCCATCACCGTTTCAGCCGCGGTAAGCGGCGCGGAAGACAAAACCCTGTCCTTTGAGACAGGTCGTCTGGCCGGTCAGGCCGACGGGGCCGTAGTGGTCCGCATGGGCGACACCACCATCTTGGTGACCGCGACGGCAGCCCGTCGTGTGCGAGAGGGCGCGGATTTCTTCCCCCTCACCGTCGACATCGAAGAGCGGATGTATGCCGCGGGCAAGATCCCTGGCTCGTTCTTCCGGCGGGAAGGCCGGGCCCCCGAATCGGCCATTTTGACCTGTCGACTGATCGACCGGCCGCTGCGGCCTTCATTCCCCGACGGGTTCCGCAACGAGATCCACGTTGTGGGAACGGTCTTGGGGGCCGACCAGGAGAACCCCTATGACGTGATCGCCATCAATGGGGCATCGGCCGCACTCAGCATCTCGGGCATACCGTTCGCCGGCCCCATCGGCGCAGTTCGAGTGGCCCACAGCGCTGATGGGGAGTGGATTCCCCATCCCACCTATGCCGAGGGTGCCGAGTCCACCTTCGAAATGGTGGTGGCCGGCCGTGTCTTGGATGACGGCGACGTGGCCATCATGATGGTGGAGGCCAACGGAACCGAGGCCGGCTGGGAGCTCTACAGCAACGGAACCCCCAAAGTGGACGAAACCGCCCTGGCTGAGGGACTGGAGCGGTCCAAGGAGTGGATCAAAGAAGCGGTGGGCCTCCAGCGCCGGCTGATCGCCACCGCCGGAGTCAAGCCCCCCATGGAGTACGAGCTCCAGGTGGACTACACCCCCGAAATCGAGGCTGCGGTGGCCGAGGTGGGCGCCGACAAGCTGGTTGCGGCCATGTCCATCGCCGACAAGGCCGAGCGCCAAGAGGCCGAGACCAAGGCCAAAGAGGAGATCGCCGAGGCGCTGGCCGAGCGATTCGCCGAGCTCGAAGGGGCCGACAAGCAGATCTCCGCGGCGGTTCGCTCGCTCACCAAGAGCATCGTTCGCACCCGGATCGTGCAAGACGGCGTGCGCATCGATGGGCGGGGGGCGGCAGATCTCCGGCCCCTCGGATCTGAGGTTGGGGTTGTCGAGACCGCCCATGGCTCCGGGCTGTTCGAGCGGGGAGAGACCCAGGTGCTGAACATCACCACGCTGGGCACGGCTCGGATGGACCAGATGATCGACGGGATCGACCCGATCGACAAGAAGCGCTACATCCACCACTACAACTTCCCGCCGTACTCCACCGGCGAGACCGGCTTCATGCGGGGCCCGAAGCGCCGGGAGATCGGACACGGGGCGCTGGCCGAGAAGGCCTTGGTCCCGGTGATCCCCTCAATGGACGATTTCCCGTACACCTTGCGCCTGGTATCGGAGGTGCTCTCCTCCAACGGGTCCACCTCGATGGGCTCGGTGTGCTCGTCAACCCTGTCGCTCATGGACGCGGGCGTGCCCATCAAGGCGCCGGTGGCCGGCATCGCCATGGGACTGGTGTTCCACGAGGGCCAATACACCACGCTCACCGACATCTTGGGCGCTGAGGATGCCTTTGGCGACATGGACTTCAAGGTGGCGGGCACGGCCGACTTCGTGACCGCCCTCCAGCTCGACACCAAGATCGACGGGCTGCCCGCTGATGTGCTCGCCGGTGCGCTCAATCAGGCACGCGATGCCCGGCTCAAGATCTTGGAGGTCATGGCGGGGGCCATCGACGCCCCCCGGGACGATGTTCGCCCCACTGCTCCCAAGATCATCAAGTTCGAGATTCCGCTGGACAAGATTGGCGAGGTCATCGGGCCCAAGGGCAAGGTCATCAACACCATCCAGGCCGAGACCGGGGCCGAGGTAAACGTGGACGACGCCCAGGACGCCGGCATCGTCACCATCTCCTCGCCCGACCGAGACTGCGTCGACGAGGCCGAGCGTCAGATCCGCTTAATCCTCGATCCCCCCACCGCCGATGTTGGTGAGGTGTACAGCGGGAAGGTGGTGAACATCACCTCGTTCGGGGCCTTCGTGAACATCCTTCCGGGCCGCGACGGTTTGGTGCACATCTCCAAGCTCGGTCGGGGCCGTCGGATCGATCGGGTCGAGGATGTCGTTGCATTGGGCGATGATCTAGAGGTTGTTGTGGAGGACATCGACCCCAACGGCAAGATAAGCCTCAAGCTGACCGGCGACGACAGCAGCAGCGATAGCGGCTCGGAACGCCGGTCTGAGGATCGGGCCAGCCGGGACCGAGGTGACCGCCGGGACCGTGACGACCGTCGAGACCGTGACGACCGTCGAGACCGCCGGGACCGCGATGACCGCCGGGACCGCGACAATCGCCGTTCTGAGGATCGGGGCAGTAGGGACCGAGATGGCCGCAGGGACCGTGACGACCGCAGGGACCGTGACGACCGTCGAGACCGCCGGGACCGCGATGACAGCCGGGGTCGTCGGGATGACCGTCGGGATCGTGACAACCGCCGTTCCGATGATCGGGGCGGTCGGGGCCGCGGTGACTGGGAAGGGCCTGCCGAGGCGGCTTCCTTTGAGGCCGATTTCGAAGCCCAGCTGCGCGACGAGTTCGGTGATCTCGGACCGAGCGGGGGTTCCCACCGTCGAGGCGGAGGGGGCCGCGGCCGCGACCGGGACCGCTCTTCGCGCTAATCCGGCCCTCGGCTGGCCCGTTTTCGAAGCCGTAATGCCCCGGCCGGGCCTATAACGTCTCGTTCATGCTACGGGTAGGGGTGTTCGGGGCGGGGGGCCGGATGGGGGCCACCGTTTGCCAGGCGGTGGCTGATGACCCCGATTTGGAGCTCGTGGCTGCCGTCGACCCTCATCGGGTGGGCGCTGCTTCAGGAGGGGCCGTGGCGGTTGGCGACCGCCAAGCTCTGGCCGATGCCCAGGCTGATGTGGTGGTGGATTTCACCATTGCGGAGGCCGCCCGCGACAACCTGATCTGGCTGGCAGAGCAGCGAATGCACGCTGTAGTGGGAACGACCGGGTTCACCGATGAAGACCTGGTGAAGTTCGACGCCGCGTTCACCAGTGCTGATCGGGCCTGCATCATTGCCCCCAATTTCGCCATCAGCGCGGTGTTGATGATGAGGTTTGCCGAGCTGGCCGCCCCCTACTTCGACACCGCTGAGGTGATCGAATTTCACCACGATGCCAAGATCGACGCCCCCTCGGGCACGGCCCGGCTAACTGTGGAGAAGATGGCCGCCGCGTCGGACACGTGGGCCCCCGATCCCACTGAGCACGAGATGCTGGCTGGTGTGCGGGGGGCGGAGGGTCCCGCCGGCATCCGAGTGCATGCGGTGCGGATGAGAGGGATGGTGGCCCACCACGAGGTGATCCTCGGTGCCGAGGGCCAGACGCTCACCATCCGCCAGGACTCCACCGACCGGTCCTCGTTCATGCCCGGTGTGCTGGCCGCAGTGAAGGCCGCCTCAGTTCGCTCTGGGCTCATCGTCGGCCTAGATGCCCTGCTGGACATCTAGTGGTGCGTCGCTGAGTCCAGTCGATGCCCTGCTGGACATCTAGTCACCAAGCCCAGTGATGTCGCCCCGGCGCCTGCTGCTTCACATCGTGGTCTTGCTGGCGGTGGCCGCCATGGTGACCGCGGGCTTTTGGCAACTCCACCGGCTGTCGGAGCGCCGGGAACGCAACAGCGTCGTCACCAGCCGCAGTGATATGGCTGTTGTCGAGATCCAGGCCTTGGTGGGGGCCGACGATCCCTACCAGCGGGGAGGCGAAATCGAGTTCCGCCCGGTCCGGGTCGCCGGTGTCTACCTGCTGGCCGATCAGGTGCTGATCCGCAACCGCACCCATCAGGGTTCGGCCGGGTATTGGGTGCTCACCCCGTTGCGGCTTGATTCCGGCGCCGCGGTGGCGGTCAACCGGGGTTGGATTCCCCACGGGGTGGGTACGGGCGCATCCCCGGCGGACTTTGCGCCTCCCGGCGGGCAGGTGGAGGTGAGCGGACTGCTGCGGGCCACGGTCACCGCCGCGGGACTACAACAGGCCGATCCGGCTGGCGGCGTGTTGGCCGAAATGGCCCGCCCCGATCTGGCCCGTCTCGCCCAGCAACTCGACGCCGACTTGCTCCCGGTCTACGTGCAGCTCCAAACCCAGAGTCCGTCTGCGGGCGACCTGCCCATTCCCGTCCCGCCTCCCGACCTCGGCGAGGGATCGCATTTGGCCTATGCCGTGCAGTGGTTTGTGTTCGCCACCATTGCCGCCGTCGGCTACATCCTGATTATGCGCCGCAACACGTCACGGAGCTGACGGTGGGGAGGCCCGTGGAGGCGTTCAGCCTTCAGAGGTGTTGACCAATGGGGTAGGGCAGTTGTCGGGTTCCGGCCAGCCCAGTTGCCGACGATCCATGCACCCAATTCCACTGGATTCGATGGTTTGCTCGTTTTCGCAAGTTGGCATACGGATGTTGTCCATGATTGAGCAATCACGGGGATGTCCGAAACCAAACAAGGCGTGACCCAGCTCATGGGCGACGATGGAGAAGTAGTGGAGATATGCCGTGGTACGACAGCTGTTGTCCCTGGTCTGTTCACGCACACGGTTGGTTGAATCCTCAAAAGCACAGTCAGGCAAGGCAGAAAAGTACTTTTCGACGGTAGCTGAGACGGCCCAGTCGCCGGGTATCGGTGCGAATCCGTATGCCCCATTGCCTGGAGAGATGTCTGCCAAAATCAAGTTGTGCTGGTGGTTTGATCGTTGTACATCAGGCCAGCACGGGTTCTTTTCCTTCTTGTACCAATCACCAATGAGCAGATTTTCCCAATCGATATTGGGGGAGACGATATCGCCCAGCACAAAGTTCAGTTTCACCATGTTGGATGACTGCTCGGCATAAAACGTGGCCACAGTCCTATTGAGTCTGTCTATTTCGTAGAGCAGATCTGCTTCGGTGTAGTTCGCATTCTGTGCGGCGCAATAGTGGACGTGCACATCCACATTGCCCGTGATCGGCCTCACGTACCTTCCCCAGCATTCCACGGTCTGATTGGTTCTCAACCCGCATGAATGCCAGGTTCCGGCAGAAACAGCCGTGAAGTGGCCGTCTGGGGCGTCGGCTTGGTTGTCGTCGTTCGCGCCCCAGCATTCGACGGCGCCGTTTTCTCGGATGCCGCAGGAATGCAGTTCACCGGCTGACACGGCCAGGAAGGGCCCGCTCGGCGCGCTCAGCCGGTCGCCCCGCCGGTCGCCCCAGCATTCGACGGCCCGGTTTTCTCGGATGCCGCAGGAGTGGGCCCATCCCGCAGACACCGCGGTGAACTGGCCGTCGGGGGTGTCGAGCTGTCCCGCCCAGTCGTTGCCCCAGCATTCGACGGCCCGGTTTTCTCGGATGCCGCAGGAGTGGGCCCATCCCGCCGACACCGCGGTGAACTTTCCGCTGGGCGGGTCTGCCTGGCCGTCGTCGTCTCTGCCCCAGCATTCGACGGTGCCGTTGCTGGTGAGTCCGCACGAATGCCAGGTGCCGGCGGCCACCGCGGTGAACTGGCCCTCCGGTGCTGTCGACTGCCCATCGCTGTCGTTGCCCCAGCACGCAATCGTGCCATCACCTCGGAGGGCACAGGAGTGATAACCGCCAGCCGAAATGGCCAGGATCGGGCCGGCTGGAGCATGGATCTGACCGTAGAGATCAGATCCCCAGCACAAAACGGTTTGGTCGGCCCGCAGATGGCAAGAGTGGGTTTGTCCGGCAGAAACGGGGATGCGCGGGGTGTTGGGCTCGGGTCCGGGCGGGGGCGTGAATTCGCCCCAGCATTGGGCGGTGTTGTCGTCTCGGAGTGCGCAGGTGTGGGCGCTGCCGGCGGCGATGGCGGTGAATCGGCCGTCGGGGGCGTCGGTTTGGTTGTCGTCGTTGTTGCCCCAGCATTGGGCGGCGCCGTTTTGGTGGAGCCCGCAG
>JAJDTA010000063.1 GCA_022827405.1 Acidimicrobiia bacterium | reverse complement strand
CCAGACCCACGGCGTGGTCCCCGGCATCCACTCCACCCCCACGCTCACCCCCACCCGCGTCGCCCAGGGCTTCCGCCTGGTAACCGTCACCGCCGACAACGCCGCCCTCTCCGCCGCAATAACCACCCACCGCCAATCCGTCCTAGACGCCCTTAGCGGCAATTCCGACACCAGCAACACAGCCACCAGCGAATCCCTCTACTGACCAGCGCTCCGGGTTGATTCACAAGGGTATGCTGGATTGCAACTCCTTCTTTCTTCAGTTAGTCTTAAATGTATTGAAAGTATTGGATAATAGTTGAATCGAGGTTCGAGGCGTGGGAACGTTCCAGTGCCAAATCCAGCTTGAGGGTATGGATGGACAAGGGCCGCTGAAGTTGAAGGCCATGGTGGACACTGGCGCGGCCTACTCAATGGTTCCAGCCCCGCTCCTGCGCGACTTGGGCGTGCAGCCCATTCGCAAGGTGAACTTGGAATGGGCCGACGGGCGACAAGCCTGGCTCGACATGGGCGAGGCCCGAGCCACCATTGACGGCGAAAGCGTCGTCACCCTCGTCGTGTTCGCCGAGGACGGCACCCAACCCCTGCTCGGCGCCTACACCCTAGAAGGCCTCGGCCTCGCCGCCGACCCCGTCAACGGCAAGCTCATTCCCATGCCCAAAGTCCACGCATAGCACCGCCACCCACGGACCCCCTCGACGAACACGGCACAAAACACCCTGAGTGGAAGGCTCGTCTGTCCAGGAAGAACTGGGACTGCTCCGTGTCGCTAACTGACTCAGACCGAGAACTCCTCGCCAACGCCGGAACTACGGCCAACCCCACAACCCGGCGACAAGCGGTAGCGGTACTTCTACGCCAACTCGACACGCTCCCTCATCTTCTTGAAATTCCCGAAATCATCGGCCTCAGAGTGTCTTGATCCTCCAGAACTGAAACCGCGCTAGCGGTAGCGGCGGATTATGGCGGTGGTGTCTAGGCGGTTTTCGCCAAGCGCGGCGGTTGCTTGGGTGTAGCGCTGGCAGAGTTCTACTAGGGGGATGGGGGCGTTTAGGTTGGCGGCGGCGTCGGCTACTAGGCCTAGGTCTTTGATCATCCAGTCGATGGCGAAGCCGAAGTCGAACTCGTCGGCCACCATGGTGTGGCCTCGGTTCTGGAGGTACCAGGAGCCGGCTGCGCCCTTGGTGACCGCGGCCAGCACCTTGTCCATGTCGAGGCCGGCCCGCTCGCCGAAGGCCAGCGCCTCGGCTGCGCCCTGCACCGCGCCGGCGCACAGGATCTGGTTCACCATCTTGGTGAGCTGGCCGCTCCCGGCCGGACCCATGAGGGTGACCGCCGAGGAATAGGCGTCCATAACCGGAGCGGCCGAATCGAAGTGCTCGGGCTCGCCGCCGCACATCACGGTGAGTACGCCGTTCTCGGCCCCGGCCTGGCCGCCGGAGATGGGGGCGTCGAGCCAGCCGATCCCCCGCTCGGCGCACACTTCGGCCAACTCCCTAGCCACTTCGGCCGATGCGGTGGTGTGGTCCACCACCACCGATCCGGCGGGCATCGTCCCCAAGGCCCCGTCGTCGCCCAGAACCACCGCCCTCAGGTCGTCGTCGGCTCCCACGCAGGTGAACACGAACTCGGCCCCGTCGGCCGCCTCGGCCGGTGTGGCGGCCACCGTCCCGCCATGCTGCCCGCCCCAGCGCTCGGCCACTGCCGCCGTCCGGTTGAACACCCGCACCTCGTGGCCGGCAGCGGCCAAGTGTCCGGCCATGGGGAATCCCATATTGCCCAGTCCGATGAATGCACACACGCTCACGTCGGCCACGATATCCGGCCCTTTCCCCCGTTCTCGCGGCGATAGGCGGCTTCCACAGCGTTCCCATAACATCGAAGGCGATGAGCGACAACGGCTTCGACGTATTCTCCGCCGACTCCCACGTGATCGAGCCCCACGACCTGTGGCAGATCTACACGGTGGAGGCCTTCAGGGATCGGGCGCCTCTGCTGGTGCGCGAGGAGACCACCGACCGCCTGATATGCGACCAGGCCCGGTTGCCCCCGGTGGGGCTGTTGGCCGGGTGCATGCGCACCGACGACAAGGTGCGGGCCAAAGGCCGCTGGGAAGAGGACGTGCCCGACGTGGGCTGGGATCCGGAGACCCGCATGGAAGCGCTGCGCACCGACGGGGTGACCGGCGAGGTGCTGTACCCCACTATCGCCATGCAGATGTATCCCATCCAAGACGTGGAGTTCCAGTGGGCGCTGTTCGAGGCCTACAACACCTGGGTGGGCGAGTTCGTGAGCCAGATTCCCGACACGTTCGTGGGCATCGGCCTGTTGTCGCCGGTCGATCTGGAGCGGGCCGCTAAGGAGATCAAGCGGTGCCGAGACACCGGCCTCAAAGGCGTGATGATCCCGGTGGTCAACGGCGAGGACAACCCCTACCAGGATCCGGCGTTCGACCCGCTGTGGGCTGCGGCGGTGGAGCACTCCATGCCGGTGAACCTGCACGCCGCCACCACCCGCGACCCCGACAAGGCCTGGGACCAGGGCACCTCCACCCGCTCGGTGCTGCAAACGGTGGACATCCAAGAGGTGGTGCTCGACCTCATCTTCGGCGGGGTGTTCGACCGCTTCCCCGATCTGATGATCGTCTCGGCGGAGAATGACGTGGGCTGGGCCGGGAACCTGCTGGAGCGGGCCGACTACTGGTTCCACCGCAACCGCCAACTCCTCCCCGACATGAACTGTCAGGAGGAGCCCTCCCACTACTGGCGCAATAACTTCCGGGTGACGTTCATGCGAGACCTCACCGGGGTGGCCGCCCGCAACATCATCGGCACCGAGACCATGATGTGGGGCAACGACTTCCCCCACCACGTGTCCACCTGGCCCAACAGCCAGGCGGTGATCGCCGAGCACTTCGCCGACACCACCGACGATGTGCGCCACGCCATCGTGTCGGCCAACGTCCGCCAGCTCTACGACATCCAGGTGTAGGCAGGACTCGGGCCGGGGTCGGGAAGGCAGGCATCGTGGTCAAGCTCTCCGACATGGGACGCATTGGGTTCACGGTGCGCGACAGCCAGGGCAGCGACCACCCGGTCACCTTCCTGCCCGAGCCCGAGCGCCGCACCCGCCACAACCTGCTCATCTCCGTGGACGACCACGTGGTGGAGGCCCCCGACGCCTTCGAGGGCCGCATCCCGAGCCGCTTTGCCGACCGCGGCCCCAAGGTGGTGACCGACGACGAGGGGATGCACGCCTGGGAGGTGGACGGACGGCGGTTCCCCACCGTTGGGATGAACGCGGTGGCCGGACGGCCGGTGACGGAGTACGGGTTCGACCCGGTGCGCTTCGACCACATGCGCACGGGGGCGTGGGACATACACGCCCGCATAGCCGACATGGACCTCAACGGGATCTTCGCCTCGCTGAACTTCCCCTCCGCCCTGCCCGGGTTCGCCGGCCAGAACTTCATGCGGATGACCGCAGACCAAGAACTGGGCCTGGCCTGCGTGCGGGCCTGGAACGACTGGATCATTGACGACTGGCACGGCCGCTACCCCGACCGGATCATCCCGTGCCAGATCCCCTGGCTCTACGACCCCGAGGTGGCCGCCGACGAGATCTTCCGCAACGCCGAGCGGGGCTTCCGGGCGGTGTCGTTCAGCGAAGCCCCCGAGAAGCTGAAGCTGCCGTCGCTGCACACCGGCCACTGGGACCCCTTCATCCGGGCCTGCGAGGACACCGAAACGGTGGTGTGCCTGCACGTGGGGTCGTCGTCGCAGGCCCCGTCCACCGCCCCCGACGCCCCGCCAGACACCATCGGGGTGCTGTTCTTCGGCTACGCCATGTTCGCCGCGGTCGACTGGCTGTACTCGCTGATCCCGGTGCGCTTCCCCAACCTGCGCATCGCCATGTCGGAGGGGGGCATCGCCTGGGTGCCGGGGCTGATCGACCGGCTCGACCACATCACCGGCTACCACGACATGTACGGCACCTGGACCGGCATCGACATGAAGCCCAGCGAGGTGTTCCGGCGCAGCTTCTGGTTCTGCGTTATCGACGACACCTCGTGTTTGTCGCTGCGCGACCACATCGGGGTGGACCACATCATGATGGAGTCGGACTATCCCCACGTGGACACCACCTGGCCCGACACCCAGGAGGTGGTGCGCCGCCAGCTTGAGGGGTTTGGCGCTGAAGAGACCGAGAAGATCTGCTGGCGCAACGCCGCCGGACTGTTCCGCTGGCCGGTGCCCGACGCGGTGGCTGCCGACCCCGAGGTATTTTGAGGACCCAGACGGAGGAGACCCGATGACCAAGACATGGACCGAAGACCATCCCGCTTTCCAGGTGGCCGCCTCCCGGCGCATCCTGGCCCGGGAGGGGTGCGAGAGCCGGGTGGCCGGCCACGTTTCGGTGCGCGACGCCGAGCGCCACGATGCCTTCTGGGTGTCGCCATTCGGCTACTTCAGCGAAACGCTGCCCAGCGACGTGAACTGCTACGACATGGAGCTCAACCTGCTGGATGGCGACACCCCGGCCTCGCCAGCGGTGCGCTTCCACGCTGGGTTCTACGAGGCCCGTCCCGACGCCAACTCGGTGATCCACACCCACTCCCACTACGTGGAGGTGCTGTCCACCACCGGCAAAGACATCGGGCTGTACTCGGCCGACGCCTGCCTGTTCTACCAAGAACAGGCCCACTACGCCGACAACGGCATCGACAACCCGGTGGACGGTCCCCGCATGGCCGAGGCGCTGGGCCAGCGGTCGGTGGTGCTCATCGGCAACCACGGCGCCTGCTTCGTGTGCCCCTCGCTGGAGGAGGCCACCATCAAGGCCATCGCCTACGAGAGCTCGGCCCGAGCCCACTACGAAGCCAAGGTGGTGGGCGGCCACGAGATGGTCGAGGCTGAGGCGGCCCGGGCCAAGAAGGCGTACCACAAGTACTTCATCCCCATGATGTGGGAAGCCAACTACCGCCGCTTGCGCCGCACCGACGCCGACCTGTTCGAGACCCTGGCCGGCTAGTGGCCCCCGAGCCTGAAGCCCACCCCATTGCCCCTCACCCTATTGAGAGCATCGGGGCAGTCGATCTCATGCTGGGCGTGCCGTCTGACCGCGACGCCTGGTACGCCAACTTCCAGGGGCTGCTGAAAGACACCGAGAGCCGCTCCTTCGGCCACGGCGCGGCCTACATGTTCAAGGATCTGCCCCAAGTGGACGGCACAGTGGACTTCATTGCCTATCTGCTGGCCGAGATGGATCGCTGGGGGGTGGACAAGGGGCTGCTGCCGGTGAACTTCGGCGACACCTGGGGCACCCGGGGGGTGGCCGAGCACCCCGACCGCCTCTACGGCAGCTATCTGGTGGACCCCAACCTCGGTGTGCAGGCGGTGCGGGATCTGCGCCGGGCAGTGGACGAGCTGGGGGTGATCGCCGCGGCCTGCTTCCCCACCGGGCTGCACCCCCAGGTCAACATCAACGACCCGCTGATGTACCCGATCTACGCGGCATGCTGCGAGCTGGAGATCCCCATGTGCATCAACGCCGGGGTGCCGGGGCCGCGGTTCCCGCTCGGCCCCCAGCACGTCGAGCACCTCGACCGGGTGTGCTACGACTTCCCCGAGCTGGTGCTGGTCACCCGCCACGGTTCCGAGCCGTGGGAAGACCTCATGGTCAAGCTCATGCTGAAGTGGCCGGGGCTGCACTACTCCACCTCGGCGTTCGCCCCCAAGCACTACCCGCAGGCCATCATCGACTACGCCAACACCCGGGGGGCCGACAAGGTGATGTACGCCGGCTACTTCCCCTCGGGGCTGTCGCTGGAGCGGATCATGACCGAGATGCGCGACGTGGGATTTCGCGACCACGTCTGGCCCAAATTCCTGCGGGACAACGCCCTGCGGGTGTTCAATATGTCATGAGCATGATTCAGCAAATCTTCCGAAGGCGGGATCTGGGAGTGATCGACTCCTTCATCGGGGCAGGACTCTTGGTGGTGGCCGTGTTCGCCTGGACCGAGCGATCCGAGCTGGTCGACCCCAACACCGAGCTGTCCGACAACTGGAAGTGGCAGCTTTGGCAGATCGGCCCCCTGGTGTTCTCCATCGTCGGCGTGTGGCTGCTGTGGCGAAACACCAGCAAAGTGCCGTGGATCCGCACGCTGTGCCTGTCGTCGCTGGCGGTGGCGTTCTTGCTCAACAACTACACCGACACCTTCAATTACAGCAACAACCTCTGGAACACCATCGATCCGCTGTTCGTCGGCTGTGCCACCGTGGCCATGTGCGTTGGGTGGCGCCGGGTGATGGCCCAAAGCCAGGGCATAGAGCCGGCCAACCCCTTCACCCTCCTCGCGGCCGTCGTCGCCACGGGACTGGGGGTGGCGGTGTTCATCGTCGCCTTCTTCTTCTACACCTGCGAGACGGCCTGGAATGTCCTCGACCCCTTGGTGATCTTGGCCCTTCTTACCTGGGCAATCGGCGCTCGCCGCACCAATGTGGGCGACGCCATCTGAAGTCGGAAAGGAGCCGCTGAGATGGCGATGCCCGAGGGGATCGGCGTGGTGGACCTGATGATCGGGTTCCCCTTCGCCTCCAAGAAGCAGGTGTACGAGCGGCTTCAGGCCGGGCTGAAAGACGACCAGTCCACCGACGAGTTCGTGATGCCGGTGGAGTACATGTTCAAAGACATCCCCGAGGAGGCCGAGGAGGGATCCGACCCCATCGACTACACCATCGCCGAGATGGACCGCTGGGGCATCGACAAGGGGCTGTTCGGGCTGTCGGAGATCAGCATCGAGGCCAAGCGTCGCCACCCCAACCGGGTGTACTTCGTGACCGAGGTGGATCCCAACGACGTGATGGGCACCGTCCGGCTCCTCAAAAAGCTGAAGGCCGAGCACGATCTCAAGGCGGTCAGCGTGTTCCCCGCCGGGACGGTCCCCCAGGTGGCGGTATCGGATGCGCTCATGTACCCGCTGTACGCCACCGCCATCGAGCTCGACATCCCGGTGATCGCCAACGCGGGCATCGCCGGGCCCCGGTTCCCCAGCGCGCCCCAGCACGTCGAGCACTTCGACCAGGTGTGCTACGACTTCCCCGAGTTGCGCCTGGTGATGCGCCATGGGGCCGAGCCGTGGGAGAAGCTGGCCATGAAGCTCATGTTGAAGTGGCCCAACCTCTACTACATGCCCTCGGCGTTCGCCCCCAAGCACTACCCGAAAGCCATCATCGACTACGCCAACACCCGCGGGGCCGACAAGGTGATGTACGCCGGGTACTTCCCCGCCGGGCTCACCCTGGAGCGCATCTTCACCGAGCTGCCCAACGTGGCGTTCCGCGACCACGTGTGGCCCAAATTCCTGCGGGACAACGCCCTGCGAGTGTTCAAGCTCGACCACTGACACCCCCACCGAGGAGGGTCCGATGACACAAGACACGGCTAACAGGCCTGAGCCCTACCAGGGGTGGGAGGGGCGGGCCAGCCGCACAGTGGCGGGGTCGGACCCGTGGTGGCCCGAGGCGGTGCGAGCGCCGGAGGGGGCGCCCAACATCGTGGTGGTGCTGTTGGACGACCTGGGCTTTGCCGATCTGGGCTGCTACGGCTCGGAGATCGACACCCCCCACATCGACCAGATGGCGGCCGAGGGGCTGCGCTACCTCAACTTCCACGTCAACCCCATGTGCTCGCCCACCCGGGCGTCGCTGCTCACCGGGCTCAACCACCACGACGTGGGGGTGGGCCACGTGTGCCACTCCGACCCCGGCTACCCCGGCTACACCTCCGAGCTCACCGAGCACTGCGCCACGGTGGCCGAGGTCCTGCGGGCGGGGGGCTACGCCACCTTCATGGTGGGCAAGTGGCACCTGTGCAAAGACTCCAACCTGGTGGGTCCCCGCCACTCGTGGCCGCTCCAGCGGGGGTTCGACCACTACTACGGCTTCCTCGACGGGTTCACCAACTTCCACCACCCCCACCGGCTGATCCGCGACAACAGCGTGGTGCGCACCGACCAGTACCCCGACGACTACTACTTCACCGACGACATCACCGATGAGGCCATCTCCATGGTCCGCGAGCAGAAGGCGGCTCGGCCCGACCAGCCGTTCTTCCTGTACCTGTCGCACGGGGCGGTCCACGCCCCGCTCCAGGCCAAAGCCGCCGACATCGAGAAGTACCGGGGGGCCTACGACGCCGGCTGGGACGAGATCCGCCAGCGCCGCTTCGACCGCCAGATCGAGCTGGGCATCTTTGACGCCGACACGACCCTGCCGCCCCGCAACTCCGAGGAGCGCAACGACGTCCCGCCCTGGGACGAGCTGTCCACCACCCAAAAGGAGGTGTTCGCCCGCTACATGGAGGTGTTCGCCGCCATGGTGGACAACGTCGACCAGAACTTCGGTCGGCTGCGGGCCGCTCTGGAGGAGTTGGGCGAGTGGGACAACACGCTGGTGCTGTTCACCTCAGACAACGGGGCTTCGCGAGAGGGCGAGGACACCGGTTGCTCGCAGTACTTCGAGATTCTGTCGCCCACCCAAGGCGAGATCGACGCGGACCACGCCCGCCTCGACCTGCTGGGCGGGCCTCAGACCCTGGCCCACTACCCCCGGGGCTGGGCCATGACCGGCAACACCCCCTTCCGGCTGTACAAGATCAACACCCACGCCGGAGGCCACCAAGTGGCCATGATCTCGTCGTGGCCCGGGCGCATCGCCGATCCCGGTGGGTTCCGGCGCCAGTACCTGCACATCACCGACGTGCTGCCCACCGTGCTCGACATCGTGGGGCTCAGCGCTCCCACCGAGCGCAACGGCCAACCGCTCAAAGGGCCGCTGGCCGGGGCCAGCTTCGCCCCCACGTTCACCGCCGCCGAGGCGGCCGAGCACCACACCGAGCAGTACTACGAGCAGATCGGCCACCGGGGGTTCTACCGAGACGGCTGGGAGGCGGTCACCCTGCACCTGCCGATGACCCCGTTCGGCGATCACGAGTGGGAGGTGTACAACCTGGCCGACGACCCCACCGAGACGGTGGACTTGTCGGAGGCCGAGCCCGGCAAGCGCCAAGAGTTAATCGACGCCTGGGAGGAGGCCGCCCACCGCTACCAGGTGTACCCGCTGGACGAGGGCTCGATGCTCAAGTACGTGCAACGGCCGAACTCAGAAGAGGTGTACGAGACGCCGGTGCGCATCGTGCCGGGCACCGACACCTTGGAGCGCTACCGGAGCATGAAGATGATCCAGGCCCGGTCGTTCACCGTGGACATCGAGTTCCACTACGCCTCCGGCGACCAGGGCATGCTGGTGGCCCACGGCGACCAGGGCGGTGGCTACGCCTGCTACGTGGAGGACGGTGAGGTGGTGTACGTCCACAACGGCTACGGCCACATGCGGCACCTGAACAGCGGCTCCCTAGCCGAGGGCCGGCGCACCGTGCGGCTCGACTTCACCATCACCGACGGTTTCGCCTGGGATCTGCGCCTGCTGGTGGACGGCGCGGAAACGGCGTCGGGCGAGGGCTTCACCGGCATGTGGACCATGGCCCCCTTCGAGGGCATCGACGTGGGCATCGACCGCCGCTCCCCCGTCTCATGGGACGTCTACGAGCGCCACGGCCCCTTCCCCTACTCCAACACCATCAAGTCGGCCACCTACACCCCCGGCCAACAAGGCCCCATGGCCGCCACCCACACCGCAGAAATCCTCAAACAAATGGGCGCCCGCTTCGAGTAAGACTGGCCGGAAGCACACGAGGAGCTTTCCTTGGCCACCTGGCTACAACCTTTACCCCCTGATGCGACTCGGCGGAAACCGGCGTATCGGCATGTGATTCCGGCGGCGGTGTTGGTGGTCTTGCTGCCGGTGGCGGTTTGGCACTTGTTTGGGGATCAGACGGACTACTCGGATGATGAGCTTCGGCTTTATTTCATCTGGCGGGCGCCGGGGTGGCTGAATGAGCTGGCCCATCCGATCGGGCTGGTGGCCTCGCTGGTGGTGTTGGCGGCGCTTCTTTGGCTCGCGGCGGAGTACTGGCTGGAGCCTTGGCGCAAGTGGTGGTTCTTCGTGCTGGGGCCGCTTTGCGTCATGGGGATCTATGCCGGGTTAGGGGGCAGATACGCCACTGCCGGCATCACCGAGGATGTTGAAGTAAACGTCTACGGATGGCTGAGCCTGCTGAGCGTGCCCGGGGTTGTTGCCGTGTTCTTCACGATGCTCGTGGTGGCGGCATCCAAGGTCCGGCCGGAAACGACCGCTCGCTATCTCGCCAAGGTAGGGCTCAAGCCATCCAGGCGGACGGCGATTGCGGCGATGCTGCTCGGTGGTCTCATTTCAGCCGGTCTTTCGCTGGGCATCGCCGCGGCCAAGACCGTGGCATCACCCTCGAACAGCTTGTCGTTGAATGAGTCCATCAACATGTCGCTGATGTTCTTGCCCCTTCTCCTCTTTGTCGGGGTAATGGGCCTTCTCGTCTACCTGGCCCTTGTGTCCGGCGGTCTCGTACTCGCCTGGTTGGCGCTGTTCCGCTCCGCCGACTGGGCACTCAAGCGAAGAAACTACTGGTAGCTACGCCGTTGTCCGCTCAGACAGACTCATAGCAGTGGACTTAACCCCTACCGCCGACCAGGAGGCGCTGCGGCAGGAGTGCCGTCAGTGGCTCCAAGAGAATCTTCCCTGGGAGTACGGCCCGGGGTTGCCGCCGCTGTTCGACGATCTGGCTGAAGAGGTCGCCTTCCTCCGCGAGTGGCAGGCTGCCCTGGCCGAGGCCCGCTTCGTGGGTGTCTCCTGGCCGGTTGAGTTCGGCGGGCGGGGGGCCGGCCCGCTCCATCACTACGTCGTCCAAGAGGAGCTGGCCCGGGCTCGGGCTCCCGAGCTGGTCGGCCGCCTGGGCGTGAACCTGATCGGCCCCACCTTGCTGGCCCACGGCACCGACGAGCAGAAACAGCGCTGGCTCCCCTCGATCCTTCCCGCCGAGCAGCTCTTCTGTCAGCTCTTCAGCGAGCCCGATGCGGGTAGCGATTTGGCGTCGCTGTCCACCCGGGCCGTGCCCGCCGACGGCGGTTGGCGGCTCAGCGGCCAGAAGGTGTGGACCTCCTACGCCCAGTTCGCCGACTGGGGTCTTTGCCTGGCTCGCTCCCACCCTGATGAGCCCAAGCACCGGGGCATCACCGCCTTCATGGTCGACATGCACGCCCCCGGAGTGGAGATCCACCCCCTGCGCCAGATCACCGACGAGTCCGACTTCAACGAGGTCTTCCTAACCGACGTGTTCGTGGCCCACGATCAGGTAATCGGCGAGCCCGGCAACGGCTGGCGGGTGTCGCAGTCCACCCTTAGCGTGGAGCGGGGCACCAACCCCCGCCAGCTCGTCATTCACCTCCAGTTGCTCGAGGAGCTGCTCCGCCTGGCCGCCGACACCGGCCGCAACCAAGATCCCGTGATCCGCCAGGCCCTGGCCCGCTCCTACATCGAGGTCCGCCTGTTCCAGCTTCAGAACTGGCGGGTGCTGTCCCGGCTGGCCCAAGGCCGCGACCACGGCCCCGAGTCGGCCACCGCCAAGCTCTTCTGGAGCGAGATGAGCCAACGCCTCCACAAAACCGCCATGGACGTGCTGGGCGCCGCCGCCCCCCTGTGGCGGGGCGACCCCCACAACCCCGGCGAAGGCCGCTGGCAGCGATCCTGGCTGTACTATCAAGCTGCGACGATCTTCGCCGGAACCAGCGAAATCCAGCGAAACATCATCGCCGAACGCACTTTGGGCTTACCACGGGAGCCGCGATAGCAAATTCCGCTGTACAGCTAGCCTTGTACACCCTGGGCCTCCCCCGAGAGCCCCGATAGGAGCACCCATGAGCACCGCCTTCGACACCATCGAATACAGCGTCTATGAGGCTGTGGCCACCATCACCTTGAACCGGCCCGATGTGGCCAACGCCCAAGACACCCAGCTCATCGACGAGCTCGACGCCGCCTTCGACCTGGCCGAGGCCGACGAAGAGGTGCGGGTGGTGATCATGGCCGCCAACGGCCGCCACTTCTCCGCCGGACACGACCTCAAGGCGCTGGTGGGCGACGTGGAGCCCGACAAGTGGCGACTCATGCGCGACACGCCGGAGGGCAAGTTCCTCCACGAGAAGACCATGTACTTCGACCGCTGCCTGCGCATCCGCGACTTCCCCAAGCCCACCATCGCCGCGGTGCACGGCAAGTGCATAGCGGCGGGGGTGATGCTGGCGGCCATGTGCGATCTGATCGTGGCCTCCGACGACGCCTCCTTCCAGAACCCGGTGCTGCGCATGACCGGCGCCGCGGTGGAGATCCTCATCGAGCCGTGGGAGATGCCGCCCCGCAAGGCCAAGGAGTTCCTGCTCACCGCCCAGACCATCTCCGCGGCCGATGCCGAGCGCCTGGGCATGGTCAACCGGGTGGTGCCCCGCGACGAGCTGGCCGACACCACCAAGGAGATGGCCGAGGCCATCGCCCTGGTGCCCCCGGCCACCGCCGCAGTAGTGAAACGATCGATCAACAAGACGCTGGAGCTGATGGGCCAGAAGGACTCCTGGGACTACCACTTCATGGCCCACCACTGGATGCACAACACCGATACCGCCCTCGGCGCGCTGGAGCGACGCATGCAGAAATCCTCGATGAAAGAAGTCTTCGCCGAGCACCGGGATTCCTGAGCCATGCCCATCATGAAGACTGCCCCCGAGTTAGAGCTCGACGTGGGGCGGCTGCGGCGGGAGCGGTATGCCAAGCTCCAGGCCCAGATGGCCGCCGACGGGCTCGACGCCCTCGTCCTGCTCCACGGCCCCCACGTTGCCTACGCCACCGACTGCCTCCCCACCGGGGCCGACGCCACCCACGTCTCGGCCACCCGGCCCGTGGCAGTGGTCCTGGCCGACCACGCCCAGCCCTGCCTGCTGGGCGGCAATCCCGACGGGCTTGACGTCGACCCCCATCCCGCCGTGTGGCCTGACATCGACGAAGGTGCCGCCGACCTCGGCGGTCAGCTTGATGCCATCTTGGGCCCACTAGCCCGCGGCGGGCGCGTCGGCATCGACCTGATGACCGGGGCCATGCGCCGCACCGGCGTGCTGTCGGGAGCCGAACTCGCCGACGCGGCCAACACCATGGCCGCGGTCAAGCTCCACAAAACCATCGACGAGCTGGCCTGCATCTACCAGGCCCAATCCCGCACCAACCGGGCCATGGCCTCGGTGTACGAGGCCCTGACCCCCGGCGTGCGCCGCAGCGAGCTGGCCGCCGTGTTCCTCCGCCGCCTCCGGGAGGAGGGCATCGACGCCAACATGATCGACGTCATCTTCCAGCCCATGGCCCGCCGCATGGCTGACGGCCCCCGCACAACCACCGGGCACCTGGCCTTCCCCACCTGGTCGGGCGATCCCGTCTACGCCGAGGGCGACCTCATCTGGGTGGACGCTGGCAGCGACTACCACGGCTATGCCTCAGATTTCGGCCGCACCTGGACGGTCGGCCGTTGGCCCACTGCTGCTGAGCAGCGTTGCTTCCTGCGGTGGCTGGTGGTGATGAACGCGGCCTATGAGGCCATCGCCCCCGGGGTCACCTTTGCCGAGGTGTGCGCCGCAGCCACCGCCGCCGACGCCCCCCATCGACCCGACGGCGACCGCCCGTGGATGCCGCACTTCTACCTTGTTCACGGAGTGGGCATCGAGAGCGCCGAGATGCCCTTCTTGGGCACCGACAACGGTCCCGACTTCGACGCCGCCCACACCTTGGAGCCGGGCATGGTGCTGGTGCTGGAACCCGCCATCTGGGACGACGGCACTGGCGGCTACCGGGCCGAGGAGATCGTGGCCGTCACCGAGGACGGCTGGATCCCCCTCGGCGGCGGCCACCCCTATGACCCCTTCGAGGTGCCCAGATGAGCCTGCACCTCCAGCGCCGGGCCCGAGCCGTCGACGCCCTCGCTGCCGCTGGGATCGACATGCTGGTGTGCGGCCGCCAAGACCACATCAACTACATAACCGGCGCCCACCAGCTCTGGACCGCCGGCACCCGCCCGTTTGGCCCGGTGTGCACCCTCAATGTCGCCACCGGCGAGATCTTCCTGCTGTCCACCTGGGACGAGGGCGTCCCCGACGACATCGATCTCGACCACCTCCACGGCATCACCTGGAACGGGGCCATCATCTACCAGCGCCTAGCGGCCAACCCGGGCATGGCCACCGCCAATTCAGTGGGGGTCGACGCTTGGTCGCCGGGCATGGCCGGTCTGCTCAGCGCGGTGGCGCCCGAGGCTGAGATCGTTCCCGTCGACGACGTATTGCTCAGCGCCCGCCGCACCAAGCTGCCCTCGGAGGTCGACGCCATCCGGGCGGCCTGCGCCGTGGCCGCCGCCGGTGTCGAAGCAGCCCTTGCCCACCCCGGCAGCGACACCGCCCGGCTGGCCGCCGGCGTGGAGGCCATGGCTCTGGCCGGGTCGTCCACCCCCGCCGGAGAACCCCGAGTCAACGGACCCTTCGTCGACTTCAGCTGCCTGAGATCCCACTACGAGGGCGGCCTGGGTCGCACGGCCAACGAGGCCGCGCCCAACGCCCGCCCCCACTCCGACCTCATCGCCGCCTGCATCCCCGGCGCCACCGGCCATGACCTGCGCCAAGCCGCCCCCGACGGCGATTGGCTCGTGCGAGGAAGCGGCATGGGATTCGAGCCGCCGGTCATCAACCACCGCTACGGTGCCGGCGAAGTCCTCGAAGCCAACATGGTGCTCAGCGTGAGCGCCACCACCGGCGCCGAATATGCTCGCGACACGGTCCTTGTCACCGAATCAACCCCCGAAATCCTCTCCCCGGAGGAGCCATGAACCTCGACTACCACGCCTACGACGCCGACAACCACCTATACGAGCCCATCGACGCCTTCACCCGCCACCTCCCCGAGCGGTACAGCGGCGCCATCCGCTATGTGGATGTGGACGGTCGCACCAAGATCGCCATCAACAACAAGATCAGCGAGTACATCCCTAACCCCACCTTCGAGGTGGTGGCACCCCCCGGCGCCTGGGAGGAGTACTACCGGGGTAATAACCCCGACGGCATGACGCTTAGGGAGTTCACCGGCAAGCCCATCCGCTGCCTGCCCGCCTTCCGCCACCCCGACGACCGCATCAAGCTGCTCGACGAGCAGGGCGTGTACGCCACCTTGTTGTTCCCCACCCTGGCCTCGCTGCTCGAGGAGCGGATGAAGGACGACATCAACCTCACCCACGCCGCCATTAGCGCCTTCAACCGATGGATGCTCGACGAGTGGACGTTCAACTACCACGACCGCATCTTCCCCACGCCGATCATCACCCTGCCCGACCCTCGCCGGGCCATCGAGGAGCTGGAGTGGTGCGTGGAGAACGGCGCTCGGGCGGTGCTTGTCCGTCCCGCCCCGGTTCCCGCCGTGAAGGGCTCCCGCTCCATGGGCCTGCCCGAGTTCGACGACTTCTGGAATGTGGTGGAGCAGACCGGGATCTTGGTCACCTGCCACGCCTCCGACTCCGGCTACGACGCCTATGCCAGCGACTGGGAGAGCGGGCGCGACGAGTTCCTACCCTTCAAGCCCGGTGCCTTCCGCACCGTCATCAGCCACGGAAGGCCCATTTTCGACACCATGGCGGCCATGATCTGCCACGGGCTGTTCGAGCGCCATCCAAACGTACGAGTGGCCTGCATCGAGAACGGCTCCACCTGGGTGGCCCCGCTGCTGGTTGAGCTGGCCGAGGCCTACGGCAAGATGCCCCAGGAGTTCGCCGAAGACCCAGTGGCCACCTTCCGCCGCCACATCTCGATCAGCCCCTTCTATGAGGAGGACATTCCCGGGCTCATCGACCTCATCGGCATCGACCGGGTGCTGTTCGGCTCCGACTTCCCCCACCCCGAGGGCCTCGGCCAGCCGCTCGACTTCGTGAAGGAAGTGGCCGACCGCAGCCCCGAAGACCAGAAAAAGGTCATGTCCGAGAACCTCAAAGAGCTCCTCACCCTTCGACCTGCCGCATGAGCGAACAACCAGAGCAAACCACGGACTCAAGCGTCTATTCGCGCTCCGACATCGACGACGACACCGAGGCCGAGCGCACCAAGGGCCTGATCGAACCCGTCGCGCTGGGGGATTGGATGGACGCCCAGGGCCTCGACGGCCAGGGCGAGCCCATCACCAGCCGGTTCATCTCCGGGGGCGCGTCCAACGAGATCTTCGAGATCTGCCGGGGCGAGCACCGCTGGGCCCTGCGCCGACCGCCCCGCAAAGTGCCCGACGGCCGCAACGAGACCATGATGCGGGAATACCGCATCCTCTCGGCGCTGGCCGACACTGACGTGCCCCACGCCCGAGCCGCCGGGGGCACCGACGACACCAGCATTATCGGCGCGGCCTTCTACCTCATGGACTTCGTCGACGGCTGGTCGCCCATCAGCGAGCCCGGCTGGCCCGAGCCCTTCGACACCGACATGGATTCCCGCCCCGCTTTGGCCTACGAGCTGGTCGACGCCATCGCCCGGCTCTCCAAGGTGGACTGGCAGGCCAACGGCCTTGAAGGCCTAGGCCGCCCCGACGGATTCCACGAGCGCCAAGTGGACCGGTGGTACGCCCACCTCGACCGCTTCAAGTTCCGCGAGATCCCCGGCCTCGACACCGCCGGCGACTGGCTCCGGGGCCGCACCCCTCGCAGCTATACCCCGGGCATCATGCACGGCGACTATCAGTTCGCCAATGTGATGTTCCACCACGGCGCTCCCGCCCGGATGGCCGCCATTGTCGACTGGGAGATGGGCACCGTGGGCGACCCCCTGCTGGATCTGGCCTGGGTGGTGATGAACTGGCCCGAAGACGAGGCCAGCCGCCCTTCGGTGGGCTACGTCGATTACGAGGGCCTGCCCTTCCGCGACGACCTGCTGGAGCGCTACGCCACCATGTCGGGCCGCGATGTCGACGAAATCGACTACTACGTGATCTTGGCCCGCTTCAAGCTGGCCATCGTGCTGGAGGGCGGCTACGCCCGCTTCGTCGCCGGCGGCGCCGACAACCCGAGAATGGAAGCCTTTGGCCGGGTGGTGCTCGACTTAGCCCGCGACGCCGCCGCCCTGGCCCAGACCACAACCCTCTAGCGGCTGCTTGGTTACCAGCTCAGGCGTCCCAGATCACCGGCAGGGTGGCGGGGGCCCGGAAAGCCAGCCCGGCGATAGACGGCGCCTCGGTGTCAGGGTCGAGGCGCAGGCCGGGCAAGCGGTCGAGCAGGTGCTCCAGCACCACCCGCATCTCCATGCGGGCCAAGTGGATTCCCAAACACAGATGAGGACCGGTTGCGAAGGCCAAATGACCCTTGGGCTGGCGGAAGATGTCGAACCGTTCAGGGTCGTCCCATCGGGACGGGTCGTGATTGGCCGAGCCCAACGATGTGTTCACCGCCGTTCCGGCTTGGATCTCAATGCCGTCCACCACCGCGTCGGCTATCGCCGTGCGGGAGATCCCGGTTAGCGGCGCCTCCCACCGCAGCGCTTCCTCCACCGCTGCGGTCACTAGCGATCGGTCGGCCCGCACCGCCTCCAACTGGGCCGGATCCGAAAGCAGCCCCACCATCATGTTGCTGGCCGCCCGATAGGTGGTCTCTGCCCCCGCGGGCAGCAGCAGCCGACAAAAGGCGATGATCTCGTCGTTGGTCAGCCGCTGCCCGTCCAGTTCGGCATGGGCCAAGATGCTGATCAAGTCCTCTTGTGGGTCAGACCGCCGGCCCTCCACCACCGGCTCCAGGTAGTCGTACAGCCATTGCGACGCCGCGAATCCCCGCTCGATCTCGGTGGCCATGTTGGTGATCTCCACAGCCCGGCGGTAGAAGGCGGGCAGGTTGGCCTCGGGCAGTCCCAGCGCAATGGCGATCACGTGTACCGGGAACACGAACATCAGCTCGTGTACCAGATCGGCCCGGCCCCGGTGAACAAAGGCGTCGATGTAGTGGTTGAGCACCGGGTTCACGATGTCGTGCTCCCATCGCTCCATCTCCCGGCGGGTGAACGCCTGTTGGATCAGCTTGCGGTATTGCCCGTGCTCGGGCTCGTCCATCTCCAAGATGGTGTGGCCCATCACCAAACCCATCGACTCGGCATAGCCCGCCGATGAGAACGTGGCCCCGTCCCGCAGCACCGCCTCCACTCCGTCGTACGACAGCACGTTCACGATCTGCCGGTCACCGGCCATCAGGTCGCTCACGCTGACCGCGCCCAGCATCTCTGACACGCTGCCCTGGTGAACCGGACACTGGGCCAGCAGCTCGTTGTACACGTCGTAGGGGTTGATGGAGTGCTCGGCCCCCTGCGCTTGGTCGAAGGCATCAAACGGGTCGTACGCTTCGTCACCGGGTTCGGGGGCTCGGGCGGCCGCTAATATCTCACCCGGTGTCATCTCGAACTTCATGTCGAGCTGCTGCTATACCAAGTCTCGAACTTCATAGGCAGCCACTGTAAATCCAACCCAGAGAGCGCGGTAGTCCCATGGCCATTGATTTTTCTGTAGAGCCCGAATTCCAAGAGAAGCTCGACTGGATGGACACCTTTGTCACCACCGAGATCGAGCCCATCGACCTTTATTTCCGGGGCGAGGTCAACCCCTTCGACCGCACCAACGAGACGGCCAACGCCCTGATCCGCCCGCTCCAGAAGCAGGTTCAGGACAATGGCCTGTGGGCCTGCCACATGGGCCCCCACCTCGGCGGCCTCGGCTACGGCCAGGTGAAGCTGGCCCTGATGAACGAGATCCTGGGGCGGGCGCTGTGGGCCCAGGTGGTGTTCGGCTGCCAGGCCCCCGATTCCGGCAACGCCGAGATCCTCGCCCACTACGGCACCGACGAGCAGAAGGAGCTCTACCTCCAGCCCCTGCTCGACGGCAAGATCTCCTCCACCTACGCCATGACCGAGCCCCAGGGCGGCTCCGATCCCAACTACTTCACCTGCTCAGCCCACCGCGACGGCGACGAGTGGGTGATCAACGGCGAGAAGTGGTTCGCCTCCAACTTCAAGTACGCCCGGTTCATGATCGTCATGCTCATCACCAACCCCGACGTGCCGGTATACCGGGGATCATCGATGATGCTGGTGCCCACCGACACCTCCGGCATCGAGGTGGTGGCCAACGTGGGCCTCGGCACCGAGGACCTGGAAGACGGCGACCACGCCTATCTCCGATTCAACGACGTGCGGGTGCCGGCCGAGAACCTGCTGGGCGACGAGGGATCAGGCTTCAAGATCGCCCAGACCCGCCTAGGCGGCGGCCGGGTCCACCACGGGATGCGCTCGGTGGGAGTGGCCCAGCGGGCCCTCGACATGATGTGCGAGCGGGTGCTCTCCCGGGAGACCAAGGGCTCGCTCATCGGCGAGAAGCAGTCGATCCAGCACTGGATCGCCGACTCCTGGATCCAGATCCAGCAGTTCCGCCTCCAGGTGCTCCACACCGCCTGGCTGATCGACAACGAGGGCGATTACGCCAAGGTGCGCCAGCACATTGCCGGCGTCAAGGTGGCCACCCCCAAGGTGCTGATCGACGTGGTGTACCGGGCCATGCACGCCCACGGCTCCCTCGGCGTGTCCAACCTCATGCCCCTCACCTCAATGTGGATGTCGGGCCCTGTCATGGGCATTGCCGACGGCCCCACCGAGGTACACAAAGACACCATCGCCAAGCAGATCCTCAAGTCCTACAAGCCCTCCGACGGCCTCTTCCCCTCCATGCACCTCCCCACCCGCATAGCCAACGCCCGCCAATACATCGAGGAGCGCATCGAACGCGAAATCGCCAACCTCTAATACACAAAACAAAGCACTGGGGATCCCAACGTAGGCAGGCTGGGGGGTGGTCCGGCTCAGGGCGCCCGCCGCCCGGACTCCTTGGAGGACGGCGGGCTGGGCCGGGACAGGACCCGCCAGCCTGCCGGGGGATGGTAACGACCTATCTCTGAGTAGGCACTCGCCCAAATATGTACGCCAGCCCAACGATTCCTAACCCGATCACGACGCCCCGCCATGTCCACGAGCCAATTGCCAAGCCCGTACTCAGCCCCACCGCGACCACGATCATCGTCCCGGCGATGACTTTCGCCCGCCACGGCATCCCCAATCCCGATCGGTAGTCGGCCACCAGCTTGCCTACGCCAGGCAGGTTCAGCACCCATCGCTCCATCCGGTCGCTCGAACGGCTGAACGCCGCAGCGGCCATGATGAAGAACACCGTCGACGGCAGCCCCGGCACGATCACCCCGATGGCCCCCACCGCCACACACACCAGACCGCCGACAACCCACAGCCCCCGCACCAGGGGGTTGGAGGCCACTTTGGAGTGGCTTTGAGCAGCGGGATCGCCGGGGTCAGCCGGCGAGCTCGGCGATGTCACCTATAGTCAGGTAGCACAGGAACCCGATCACCAGGACGTTGACCGTGCTCACCGGCCACTTCAGCCGGTGGTCGGCCCGCCAGAACCGCCGGATGCTCAACCCGTTGAACACAATGGCCACCAGCCCGATGGGCACGCTTATGGCCGGTCCCACCGAATCGGCCACCCCCAACACCGGGAGCAGAAAAGGGAACACCAAATAGGTCAGAAAGCACCGCGTTCCCGACACCACCATCGACTGGCTGAACCGGCGCTCGGCCGTATCGGAAACGGGAACCTCGACCTCGGTCGGAGCGGTGTCAACGGTCATTCGCCCTCAGTCTCCCACTCCATGCCGGTCCCCGTCTCGCCGGATACGAGGTTTCACTAGCATCATCAACCCATGGTCCGGGCAACGCGCTTTGCCGCCCTTCTGGTCGCCTTGGCCCTCGTCGCGGCCGCCTGCGGAGGCGAAGACGACCAGCCTGCCGCCCCGAGCACTGCCGTTCCCACCGCCGCCGCCCCGTCCGCCGATCCGGCTCCCACGCCATTCTCTCCCGACACCGACACCACTCCCGCCGGCCCAACCTGCGACTGGCCCATGTGGGGCCACGGCATCGACCGCACCTTCTCCTATCCCTGCGACAGCGGCATCAGCCCCGACACCGCCGCCAGCCTGCGACGCATCTGGTACTTCAACACTAGCGACGTGGTCACCGCCGCCCCTGTGGTGGTGGACGGCGTGCTGTATGTGGGCGACTGGGCCGGGCGGTTCTACGCCCTGAACGCCGAAGACGGCACCGAGATCTGGCACTTCGACGCCGAGTACCACGACAACGTCTACGCCGGGCAGATCACCTCGTCGGCTTCCTACACCCTCATCGGCAGCACCCCCGCGGTGGTGTTCAACGCCGGGCGCACCATCCACGCCCTCAATGCCGCCGACGGCACCGTGATCTGGACCCACGCCCTGGGCGAGCCCGGCTGGCCCACCGAGCTGGAGACCACCCCCATCGTGGTGGAAGACAGGGTGATCGCCACCTTCGACACCCACAACGCGCCCTTCCCCGCCGGGGTGGTGGCCGTGGGCTTGGCCACCGGCGAGCTGCTCTGGCACTTTGACCTCGAAGGCGGCAACCACATGGGCTGCGGGGGAGTGTGGGGATCGCCCTCGGTCGACCTCGAGCGCCGGTTAGTGTTCGCCGGCAGCGCCAACTGCCCCACTTCTCCCGACGGATGGGGCCCCTACACCGAGGCCTTGTTCGCGGTGAACATCGACACCGGCGACCCGGCCTGGAGCTTTCAGCCCCATTCCCCCAATAACGACGACTCCGACTTCGCCGGGGTGCCGGTGCTGTTCACCGCCAACGGCCAAGACTTGGTGGGCCTCGGCAACAAAGACGCCGTGTTCTACGTGGTGAGCCGTGACACCGGCGAACTGGTGTGGAGCACCCGGGCCACCAACGACAACGTGATCCGCCCCAACTTCGCCAGCGGCGGCTTCATCGGCCCCGCCGCCTACGCCGACGGGATCATCGCCGGGGGCACCGGTGTGGCCGATTGCCCCTGCATGCACGCCTTCGACGCCGCCACCGGAGAGATCGTCTGGCAGCAGCACGCCGTCGGCCCCACCTACTCGCCCACCACTGAGGTGAACGGGGTGGTGTTCGTGGGCTCGCTCGACTTCACCCTGCGGGCCCTGCGCCTGGATAACGGCGAAGTGCTGTGGTCAGACGAGCTCACCGGGCTCATCTCCGGGGGAGTGGCCATCGTGGGAAACGACATGTGGGCCGTGGCCGGGTTCCGAGAGCCGGGATCGCCCGGCCCCTCGGAGACCTCCGGGGTGTTCCGCTACACCGTGACCCCCGAGGTGGAGGCCGCCGCCCAGACCACCCCCGAACAAGAGCCCGAACCCGAAGCCGGCCGGGTCCGCCTGGTGGGGGCGTCGGGCCGCTGCATCGACGCCGCTTGCGACGTGGGTTTCGACTTCAAGACGCCGCCGCCCGGCACCAACCCCATGCTCACCCTGTCGATTGAAACCGACCCCTTCGAGCTAACCGTCACCTCTAGCGGCCTGGGCGAACCCGCCGCCTGGCTCCGGGAGGGCAGCGACGCCGCCGCCGTGGGCGCGTCGGCCTACGCCGTGCTGGTGTCCGAGCGCGACGACCGGCCCTCCGGCGGCTACCTCTGCGTGCTCGAAGACCACGGCGGCTGCATCGCCCGCACCGTGCCCCGCCCCGGCGCCTCCTACAACCGCATCAGCCTGCTCGCCCTGCACGACACCACCGCGATCCCGGGCCCTGCCGACGGCTTCGATCGCCTGGTGGCCAGCATCGGCTTCAACCCGCCGCTGCAAACCGAGCCGCTCGACCCGCCTGCATACCTGGTGTTCAGCCCCCAGGGCAACAACCTGGTGGTATACGGCGACAACGGCGGCACCCAGCGCCTCATCACCAACGCCCGTGAGGATCCCGACGGCCGCGACATCAATGGACAGGTGTGCTTCACCGGCGACGGCCGCTTCATCGCCGGCGAAGACACCGGCCAGCCCGAGCTCCCCGCCGGCTTCGGCATCTTCGAGCTCGACGGCGACACCCTCGGCAACCTCACCGCCACCCAAGTGGGCAAGCTTGTCCCCGATTTCGAGAGCGCCGACAGCCAGCCCGAGCCCTACGGCTGCGCTTTCCTGCCCGACGGCCGGCTTCTCACCACCGACGTGGGCAACCAGGCCTCTGGCCCCGGCACCGGCCAGCTCACCGTGTGGTTCCCCAATCCCGACTATCGCCCCGATGCTCCAACCACCGAGGGCAATCTTCCGTACGACGGCGCCCGCTGCGTGGTGGCCGACGACATCGCCACCGCCCAGCAACTGGCCGCCGACGGCAACGACGTGCTTCTGGCCTCGGCCCGCACCCCCACCATCGGGGTGCAGCGCTTCTCCAACCTGCCCCGCACCGCCGAGGAGTGCGATCCCGAGGCGGTCACCGTCGAGCTGTTCATCGGGGTCGGCCGCGGCCTCAGCCTCACCACCGGCGTGGCCGCCGACGGCCATGGCGGGTGGTACGTGTCCGACACCCTCGGCGGCTTCATCAACCAGTACGACGGCGAAGGCAACTACATCCGCACTGTGCTGGCCCCGCCCGAGGGCGAGTCGCTGAACTTCGAGCCCATAAGCACCGGGTCCCCGCTGGGCATCGCCGTGGGCCCCGACGGCACCCTCTACTACGCCGATTTGGCCCTGACGCTCAACGACTCGGGCATCGGCCCCGCCTCGGGCCAGGGCACCGTGCGCCGCATCCTCTTCGACGAAGACAACCAGCCCCTGCCTCCCGAGACCCTCGACTACGGCCTCTCCTTCCCCGACGGCCTCGGCGTCCTGCCCCTGCCGTGAACCCCGCCGTGAGCCGCATCGACCGCATGGCCTACCATTCCCGCTGATGCGCATCCGGGTTGACACCGAGCTCTGCCAAGGGCACGGGCGCTGCTACATGCTGGCCCCCGACCTGTTCGAGGCCGACGACGACGGCTACTCCCAGCCCACCGCCGAGCGCCCCGTGCCCCCCGGGCTGGCCGACCAGGCCCGCCGGGCATTCATGAACTGCCCCGAAGACGCCGTCATTCTTACCGAGGAGACCTCA
>JAJDTA010000031.1 GCA_022827405.1 Acidimicrobiia bacterium | reverse complement strand
GATCCACAACTTGATCTGCTCCCGAACCGTGCCCGAGGTGATCGCCGAGGGGGGCGGAACGGCAGTTCGCACCAGGGTGGGCCACTCCAACATCAAACAGGCCATGGCTGAGACCGGCGCGGTGTTCGGCGGTGAGCACTCCGGCCACTACTACTTTCGGGACAACTACCGGGCCGACAGCGGGCTGATCGCCGCCCTAGTGGCTCTGGAGGCTCTCAGCCGCCACCCGGCCGGATTGTCCGACTTGGTGTCGAGCCTCGACCGCTACGCCGCCTCGGGTGAACTCAACACCGCGGTCTACGATGCTGCCGCAGTTATCGAACAGGTGGCCGCTGCCTACCCAGATGGCGCCCAAGACCGCCTCGACGGGCTCACCGTGGACCTAGGTGACTGGTGGTTCAACCTGCGCCCCTCCAACACCGAGCCCCTGCTGCGGTTGAACCTAGAGGCTTCCACCCCCGACGAGGTGCAGCAGCGGGTGGCCGAGGTCCGGGCCCTCATCGCCTGAATCACGCGCCATTTTGCGCGCGCGTGCCGGTTTAATGAAGAGCACAGCCGGGGAGAGGATTGCCCCCTCCCGTCCTCCTCTCCCCGGCTGCGCCGCAATTTAGTGGTTTCCCACCGACCTCGCACGATGGGTCATCGGGGGCTGGACCAAACTACGAAACGGGGGTTAACTCCAGAGTGGCCAGCAGGGCCTCGACCCGGCCCCTGATGTCGTCTCGAATGGGGCGGACTGCCTCAATGGCCTGCCCGGAGGGGTCGTCCAACTCCCAGTCTTCATAGCGCTTGCCGGGGTAGATGGGGCAGGCATCCCCGCAGCCCATGGTCACAATCACATCGGCGGCGCGGGCGATCTCGTCGGTCCACGGCTTGGGGTACTCCTGGGAGACGTCGATGCCCTCCTCGGCCATCGCCGCCACCACCACCTTGTTGGTGTCGAAGCCGGGGTCAGAACCACCGGTGAACACGTCCACCCGGTCGCCAGCCAAATGACGCAGGTAGCCGGCAGCCATTTGGGAGCGCCCCGCGTTGTGGACGCACAGGAACAGCACGCCGGGCCGGTCCAAGGTGCCCACCTCCAAGCGGGCCAAAGCAACCAGCCGGTCGTGGGTGAATCGCTCGATCAGCACCGGCAACCAGGTGGCGAATTTGGCACGGCTCTCCAGCCGGGTCTGCGAGTCGGTGATGTACCGCTCGATGGTCTCGGCGTTGAAGGTGCCCTCAAACTTGGTCTTCAGCCGTTGGGCAGCCTGCTTGATCAACAAGATCTGCTCAGTGGTCAGCTTGACCTGCGGCTCCAACGAAGACTGCTCATCCATCCAGGCATTCTCCCCTGCCCAATTGGAGGCCACTTGGAAACGAGGTGAACGCCCCTTTGACCAAAGATGAATTCTTCTAGTGGAGGGGATTGACAGAAGGACTGAGGTGGTGTAGAACTAAATCGGTTTAGTAAATCGATTAAACCAAGGGGGCTTTCGGTAGGAATGCGGGTCCGACTACAAGACGTGGCGGAACGTGCCGGGGTGTCCACCGCCACCGCTTCGATGGTGCTCAACGGCAAGGACGACTCCATCAGTGGCGAAACCCGGGCTCGGGTACGGGCAGTGGCCCGTGAGATGAGGTACCGCCCCAATGTCTTGGCCCGCAGTTTGCGGAGCCAGCGAACCAGGGCGATCGGGTTCATCAGCGATGAGGTCGTCACCACCCCTTATGCCGGTGCCATGATTCAGGGTGCTCAGCGCGTGGCCGACGACCATGGCTACGTGCTCCTCTTGGCCAACACCGACTATCACCCCGACGTGGAAAGGCGCGCCGTGGAGGCGTTGTTGGATCGACAAATCGATGCCGCGGTATACGCCACCATGTACCACCGCATCATTGAGCCTCCTACCTCGCTGGAGAACATCCCTACGGTCATATTGGATTCCCGCCCCAAAGATGAGGCGGCATTCTCGTGGGTGGCCCCGGACGAGGTTGGCGGTGCTAAAGCAGCGGTCGAGCATCTAGCAGATGCTGGTCACCGCCGAATCGCCATGATCAACGACCGCGACGACACACCAGCAGCTGTCGAAAGGGAAGAGGCCTGGCGAACAATCTTGGATGCTAGAGGACTGGATCGAGACCTGGATCTGCTGGCTTATGCCAATTCGGATGCAACCAGTGGTGCGATAGCGGCATCCCAATTGCTGGGGGGAGAAAATCCTCCAACAGCCATATTTTGTTTCAACGATCGCATAGCCGCCGGGGTGTACATAGCAGCCAGCCGCCTCGGCGTATCCATTCCGCAGGATCTGTCAGTTGTCGGTTTCGACAACCAGATCCTTGTGGCTGAGGCCGTCGACCCGGGCCTCACCAGCGTGCAATTGCCGCACGACGAAATGGGTCGATGGGCAATGGAGCAGGTGCTGCGCCTGCTCGACAAGGGGGCCGGCCCGCAAGGCAAGCGTATGCCATGCCCCCTCGTCGAGCGAGGCTCGGTCGCTCCGCCCGGTCAGCTATAGAGCAATTACAGGGAGGGGACCTTCCATGAAAACTACAAGAAGATTCGGCAATTGGGGGCTGTTGCTCGTCATTGTTGCCGTGTTCAGCCTGATTGCCGCCGCGTGCGGCAACGACGACGATGAGGCGCCAGCGCCAGCACCGGCCACTGAGGCACCAGCGGCTGCTCCAACCGAAGCACCGACGGCTGCGCCAACGGAGGCGCCGCCTGCCGGTCCGGAGACCATCACGATGTGGTATCACGGGGCAGGCAACGACACCGAGCGCGAGCTGCTGACAAACATCATCGATGACTTCAATGCCGAGCAGAACGAGTGCCGCATCACGCGCGAGGACTTTCCTCAGGATGCCTATAACGAGTCGGTGATTGCAGCCGCGCTAGACGGCAGCTTGCCCGACATCATCGATGTTGACGGTCCGGTCATGCCCAACTGGGCCTGGGCCGAATATATGCAACCGCTGAGCATTGATCCCTCGGCCTATGCCGACTTCCTGCCGGGTGCCATTGGCAGCTGGAACGGCGAGGTCTACTCGCTGGGCCTGTGGGATGCGGCCATCGCCATGTTTGCCCGCCAGTCGGTGCTGGAAGCAAACGGCATCCGCATTCCGACACTTGACGATCCATGGAGCTTCGAGGAGTTCGACGGCATTCTGGAGACCCTCCAGGCTTCAGGAGAATTCGACTACGCCTTCGACCTGGGAATGGCCTGGACCGGCGAATGGTATCCCTACGCCTTCTCCCCGCTGCTTCAGAGCTTCGGCGGCGACATCATCGACCGCTCCGACTATCAGAGCGCCGAGGGCGTCTTGAACGGTCCCGAGGCACAGGCATTCGGCGACTGGTGGCAGAGCCTGTTCGATCGAGGTCTGGTACCGGGTACATCACAAGACGGCGCCGACCGGGAAACCGGCTTCGTAGACGGACGCTATGCCCTTCAGTGGAATGGCAACTGGGCGGCTCTGGGGGCGCTGGAAGCATTCGGCGATGACATGCTGTACCTGCCCGCTCCCGATTTCGGCCACGGTCCGAAGATCGGCGCCGCCTCGTGGCAATTCGGCGTGTCTTCGACTAGCGCTAATCCCGAGTGCGCCAACGCCTTCATCGAATTCGCCATCGATGACAAGTACCTGGCGTCGTTCTCCGATGGCATTGGCCTAATCCCGTCTACCCCGGGTGCGGCTGCGCTGACTCAGAATTACGCCTCCGGCGGCCCACTTGAGGTCTTCTTCGAGCTCAGCAATCAGCAAGGCCTAATCCGCCCGCCGACCCCGGCGTATCTCAACGCCGCAGTGGTCTTCGAGAAAGCTCTGGCTGATATTGCCAACGGCGCCGACGTGCTGACCGCTCTCGACGCGGCTGTCGACGAGATCGACGCCGACATTGAAGCCAACAACGGCTACACCAACTAATTCCCCTCCAGGTGGAGCTCGGGCGGCCTAATTCGGGCCGCCCGAGCTTCTGGCCTGGCAAAGTTATCGGCGATGGCGAGTTCAGCAGCAGCAACCAAATCGGAGCGCCGAACCGGCCTCTTGATGGTCGCGCCTGTTGTGGTGCTGCTGCTTCTGTTCCTAGCCCTTCCGTTTGTGGCGTCGTTCTACTTCAGCTTCACTGACCAGCGATTGGCCTCGCCGAATCCCACTCAGTATGTAGGGGCCGATCAGTTCGACCGGCTGCTCTCGTTCGAGTGGGTGACGCTTTCTCCATCGGTAGACGAGAGCGGCGAGTACGTGCGCAACGAGGACGGTGGTCTGGTTTATCCGCTCCGGGAGACCATCCGAAACAACCCTGACAATCCCCAATTTGACGGCTTGCAAAAGTGGTTCAGCATTCCCCGGGGAGACGACAAACGGACGTACTTCTTGGTGGGCGACCTCCTGTTCGTCAAGTCGATGATCAACACCGTCTTCTTCGCGGCGGTGATCGTCCCAGTGCAGAGCGGACTAGGGCTTTTGCTGGCTCTTCTGGTCAATCAGAAGCTCCGGGGAATAAATGTGTTTCGGGCCATTTACTTCATGCCGGTGGTCACTGCCATGGTGGTGATCTCCATCTTGTGGAGGTTCATATACGACGCGGAGAACGGGCTGCTCAACTCGGTGCTCGACTGGTTCACATTCGGAGGCGTCACCGGCACCGACTGGTTGGGCGATACCACGACAGCCATGCCCGCACTGATGGGGATGTCAATCTGGCAGGCTGTCGGGTTGCACATGGTGATCTGGCTCGCGGGGCTTCAGACCATACCTGGGGTCCTCTACGAGGCAGCGGCCATCGACGGCGCCAGCCGCTGGGCCCAGTTCCGCCATGTAACGTGGCCCGGTTTGCGGGCCTGTCGGGTGTTCATCCTGATCACCATCACTATCGCCGCGTTTGGCCTGTTCACTCAGGTGGACGTGATGACCAATGGCGGGCCTCTGGACTCCACTTCATCGGTCATCTTCTACGCCGTAAGACAGGGATGGAGCCAGCAGAACATCGCATATGGCTCGGCGATTTCATTGGTGTTCTTCGTCATGGTCTTAGCTGTGGCCCTCGTGCAGAGATGGCTCACCCGAGAGCCCAAGCCCACATGAGACCAGTCCCACCGATCGTGAAAGCTTCACCATGAAGGCCATCATCTCCGGCAATCGAGTGAGCATGAGAACCGTAACTTCTCACAACAAGGCAGCGATGCTGCTGGCCTCCCGTTATTTGCTCTTGTGCATCTTCGCGGCATTCTTCTTGTTCCCAATCGTGTTCATGGTGGTGTCGTCGCTCAAGCCCGATGACCAACTACTGCGAGACACCTCCTCACTCCGGGCATTCATCCCCTACGGAGACATCTCGTTGGACAACTACAAGGGAGTGTTCGACCGGGTACCCGCAGGACGGTTCATCTTGAATTCCATAGCCATTTCCAGCCTCACCGTAGGGCTGGGGCTCGTGGTCAACTCCATGGCCGGCTTCGCCCTGAGCCGTGTTCGGTTTCGAGGACAAAAGGTGCTGCTCAGCCTGATCATTGCCACCCTCATCCTGCCGCTTGAGGCCATAGCCATCCCGTTGCTCATGGTGGTAACCGAGCTTCCCACGATCAGCATCAGCGACGGCTTCAAGATTACTGAGGGATGGCTAAACACATACCACGTGCAAATCCTGCCGTTCGTGGCCAACGCATTCTCGATCTTCTTGTTCGCCCAGTATTTCAGCAGCATTCCCAAGGAGCTGGACGAGGCAGCTCTAATCGACGGAGCCTCCTGGTTTCAGATCTACCGAAAGGTGGCCGTCCCGCTGTCGGGCCCAGCTTTCGCCACCGTGGCCATCCTCACCTTCTTGCCGATTTGGAACGGCTACCTATGGCCACTGCTTGTAGTGCAACAAGAGGACATCCGCCCCGTCATGCTGGGAGTGGCCTATTTCTTCCAACTCGACGTGGCCTGGGGAGAGATCATGGCCTACTTGACCCTGATCACGATTCCCATCCTTCTGATCTTCTTGGCCTTTCAGCGGGCCTTTATCGAATCGGTTGCCTCTAGCGGAGTTAAGGGCTGATGACCAATAGATGGGATGGCTTGGCACCGGCGCGCCCCGCCGTTCATTTGACGCCTCCTACTGGCTGGATGAACGATCCCAACGGGCTCTGTTACGTGGATGGTCACTGGCATGCCTTCTACCAGCACAATCCCGATGACATCGTGTGGGGTCCGATGCACTGGGGCCACGCCTCCAGTGCAGATCTGGTGAGCTGGAACCACCACCCGGTTGCACTGTCGCCCAACGAGCAGGGGACCATATTTTCGGGATCTGCGGTAATCGACCACGACAACACCGCAGGGTTCGGGGCTGGGGCCCTCGTGGCTATGTTCACCCAAGACCTAGAGGGACTCCAGCGTCAGTCAATTGCCGCCAGTCTCGACGGTGGGCTCACTTGGAGTGTGTCCCCTAGCAATCCGGTGTTGGAAGTTGATGCCATCGATTGTCGAGACCCAAAAGTCCTGGCCATGGACGATGGCGACCCCCGTCGGTGGGCCATGGTCCTGGCCGTGGGCGACCGGGTTCACTTCTATCGCTCAGCGGACCTCAAGCACTGGAATCTGGAGGGCGAGTTCACCTGGGATTTGGAGGCCGACGGAGTCTGGGAATGCCCCGACCTAATGAGGCTGCCCCGTAGCGATCCCGGGTGGCTGCTCACCTTCTGCGTCACCAATGCCGGGCCCCATGGACACAGTGCCAGCCTGGCCGTACCCGGACACTTCAATGGAGACCGATTCGAGCCTTCTGCTGCACCTTCCCCGGTGGACTTCGGACCTGACTTCTATGCCATGCAGAGCTTCCACGCCGCGCCGACAGACAATCCGGTGGTCATGGGATGGATGAACAGCTGGCGCTATTCCAATTCCCACCCCAGCAATGGATGGCGGGGTGTTCAGTCGCTTCCGCGCCTGCTGTCGCTAGCCGATGATGGGCATCTCTTGACCGCGCCAGCCGTCGATCTGGTCACCCGAAGCTCGCCACTCCATGACTCTGCCTGGTCCAGCGAACCCGACCGAGCCATCTATGTCCGAGCAGATGGCTCGATGAGAGCGGAGATCGAAGGGGACAAAGGCCTCGTAGCAACCATAGAGGTCACCAGCCAGTCGGCTTCGATAACCCGCCAAGGCGAGGTGGTGGAGGGATACGCCCAGCGATACGAAGCCGAGCTGACTCAAGGCGGCATACATCAGATCATCATCGACCACGGAACCATCGAGGTGTTTGCCGCTGGAGGCCAGGCATCTCTAAGCGCCCTCACCTTCCCGGGTGAGGAATGGCATGTACGAGTAGACGGCCAAGCAGAAATCAGACTGCTATGAGAACGAAGGGAGGCTATTCGTGGCTGAAATTTCTTTCGAGGAGATCAACAAGGTCTATCCGAATGGCTTTCAGGCCATTCATCAATTGAGTCTGGAAATCGCCGACAAGGAGTTCTTGGTGCTGGTCGGACCTTCCGGCTGTGGGAAGTCCACCGCTCTGCGCATGATCGCCGGTCTGGAGGACATCACCTCAGGCACGCTGCGTATCGGCGACCGGGTGGTAAACGACGTCGAACCCAAAAAACGCGACATCGCCATGGTGTTCCAGAACTACGCCCTTTACCCCCACATGACAGTTGAGCAGAACATCGGTTTCTCACTAAGGCTGGCCAAGGTTCCCAAGGCGGAGATCAAAGAGCGGGTGGCCGAAGCCGCCCGCATCCTGGAACTCACTGAGCAACTCGACAAGAGGCCTAACCAGCTGTCCGGTGGCCAGCGGCAGCGGGTGGCCATGGGTCGAGCCATCGTTCGTGAACCATCGGCCTTTTTGATGGACGAGCCACTGTCGAACCTCGATGCCAAGCTGCGGGTGCAAATGCGGGCCGAGATAGCCCGCTTGCAACACGAATTGGAGGTGACCACGGTATATGTGACCCACGACCAGGTAGAGGCCATGACCATGGGTGACCGGGTGGCAGTGCTCAAAGACGGCTATCTCCAGCAGGTTGACACCCCCCAGAACCTCTACGACCGGCCTGAGAATGTGTTCGTGGCCGCGTTCATCGGATCACCGTCGATGAATTTGTTTGAGGGCCGTATCGATGGTTCAACCGTTTGGGTCGGCGACCACCAGATTGGTCTGCCGGATGCGGTGTTCGACTCCCGGCCCGGCTTGCGAGCATACGAAGGCGAGGCGGTCATTGTGGGGGTGCGCCCCGAGGACTTGGAGGATGCCGCATTGGCTCCCGATGCGGTGGCCACGGTGTCGTCGACAGTGGAGTTGGTGGAGGCATTGGGCTCGGAGATAATCGTCCACTTCAACCTGAACGCGACAACCGTGGACGCCGGCGATCCAGATGCGGTGGAGGAAATCAGCGCCGATGTGAACACCGTTGGGCGGTTCGACCCCCGCAGCCGAGCGGCAGTCGGAGAGCCGGTCACCGTCGCGGTGGAGGTTGCCCACCTGCACTTCTTCGACCCAGAATCTCGCTTGTCCATCTGGAACTGAGATACGAATAGTTGGGCTTGCCTTGACTGAGAGCACTCCTAAGCAGTTTCTGTCGACGGCTGAGGTCGCCAAGTACAACACCGCGGCCTGGGACAAGTCAGCGGCAACCGGGGGCATTTGGTCTACGCCGGTCACATCGGAAGATGTGGACTTGGCCCGCCGGGGCGCGGTGAGAATCAAGCTCACGCCGTCGAAGCTTGTCCCCGCAGAATGGCTCCCTGCTCTCTCAGGTCTCGAAGTGCTTGCCCTTGCCTCCGGCGGCGGTCAGCAGGTTCCGCTAATGGCAGCGGCCGGCGCGAATGTCACCTTGGTCGACTTGTCGGAGGGTCAACTAGATGTCGATCGGATGGTGGCCAAGCGGGAGGGATTGTCCATCAACACTGTGAAGGCAGACATATCCGACCTTTCTATGTTTGAGCCAGACTCATTCGAATTCATCCTCCATCCAATTTCCAACCTCTTCATCGCCGAAATCGAGCCCGTGTGGGAGGAGGCGTTTCGCGTGCTCCGACCGGGAGGAACGCTCGTGTCGGGATTCAACAACCCGGCGATTTACATCTTTGATTGGAGGGATCACGAGCGCGGCGTAATGACGGTTAGGCACCAGCTTCCCTTTGCCGATGCGACGGACTTACCTCCCGAGGAGAGAGAGGGTTTCATCGAGGACGGCATCACTCTCGAATACAGCCATACGCTGGAACAACAGATTGGCGGTCAGATTGATGCCGGATTCGAAATCATCGGCTTCTACGAGGACCGCCATGACGAACTTGCTCTTGCCCACTACATGTCCACCTCAATCGTGACACGAGCTCGCAAGCCCTTGTTGGGCGACACCAACTGATCTCAATTTGGCGAAGACAAGGCCACGAGCAAATCGCGTACCTCATCCCACGGTGATCAGGGTGGTGCCGGCCAGTACGGCGGCGATGCCCATGGCCTGCCACCAGCGCAGGGTGTCGTCGTCGAAGATCACGGCCAAAGCGATGGTGACCACCGGGTAGAGCGAGCCGGCCACCGATACCTCACCCACCGGGCCTCGCTGCACTCCGGCAATAAACGACGCCATGCCCAAGCCGCCAGCGATGCCCCCGGCTAGGGCGGCCAGGCGCAGGGGCCGGGGCACGATCTGGGGAATGCGCCGGGTCCAGGTGATCATCAGCATGAACGCTAGGGCCGCCGCCCGCTGGGTGGCGGCGGGCCACATGCCGCTATCCACGCTGGTGCGGTCCAACAGCACGATTGTCGCCGTGAAAGCCAGGCCGCCCAGCACGGCGTAGGCGATGCCTGCACCGACGTTTGTCACCGTCTGGGGCACGATCACCGCCACCAGCAGGCCGGCCACGGCCACCCCAATGCCAATGTTGGCCGCCAATGTGGGTCGCTCGCCGGTGGCCAGCCCGTAGGTCAGCGGCCCCAATGCGGTGAATGCGGCCACGATGGGCGACGCGATGGCCGAGGAGGACACGGCCAAGCTGTGCCACAT
>JAJDTA010000223.1 GCA_022827405.1 Acidimicrobiia bacterium | reverse complement strand
GCGATGTTCACCTCGGTGCAGTACGCCAACTTCATCCTCAGCGGCATCTTCGTGCGCTTTCCCGAGCTGAAGACGGTGTGGGTGGAGCCGGGGGTGGGTTGGATCCCCTGGTGGCTGTTCATCATCGACCAGATGAAGACGGTGGTCAATTACCCCTTCAACGAGATCGACGAGCGCCCCAGCTTCTACTTCAAGCGCAACATGTCCGTGACGTTCATCCACGAGCCGTTTGCGGTCCACAAGCTCCGCTACGACATCGGCGTCGAGAACATGATGTGGTCCACCGATTACCCCCATCCCATCTGCACCTGGCCGGACTCGCGAGAGCTGGTCAACCAAGACTTTGAAGGCATCCCTGCTGATGAGCGCGAGCTGATCTTGAGCGGCAATGCCATCCGGGTCTGGAATCTCGACCTCTGAGAATCCTCGGCGCTCCCCCCGCTCAATCGAGCGTCAGGATCGCCCCGGTTCGGCTGGCGGAGATAACCGCGGTTCGGGCGTCGTCCACCTGATTGACGGCGGTGCCCCGCAGCTGGCGCACCGCCTCCAGCACGAGATTGAGCCCGTGGATGTAGCCCTCGCCGATCAGCCCGCCGTTGGTGTTGGTGGGCAGCGAGCCGTCGAGGGCCAGATTGCCGTCGGCGATGAAGTCTTTGGCCTCCCCGAATCCGCAGAATCCGAGGCCTTCGAGCTGCATTAGCAAAATGGGGGAGAAGGCGTCGTAGATCAGGGCAATGTCGATGTCGTTGCGGGAGAAACCGGCATCCTCGAACAGACGGCGGCCCAGCGCCATTGTGCCGTCCATCACGGACAGGTCGGGCCGGTAATGGTCGCTGGCGATCTCCTGCTCGAAGAGACCGGCCGTCGATGCGGTCCCGATGCGGACGGGGGTGTGAGGCAGGTCGGCTGCTCGCTGCGACCCGGTGATCACCAAAGCCACTGAGCCGTCGGTCTCCTGGCAGCAGTCGAGCAAGTGGATGCAAGGCTCGACGATCCACCGTGACTCCTGGTGTTCATCCAGGGTGATCGGATTCTGGAACCCCCAAGCGGCGGGGTTGGTGGCGGCGTAATCGCGCAGCTGGACTACTGCACGACCGAAATCCGCGCTCTTCACCCCGAATTCGTGCATGTAGCGCACTGAGTTGAGCGCCATCCAAGACGCCGGAGTCAACACCCCGAAGGGCATGCACCACTGCATGGCCGTGGTTCCCGAATGGCCCGAAGTGGGAGTGGGTGCTGTTTTGGCCGATCCAAACCGGGTGGCACCGGATCGGGCCCGGATAGCGCGGTAGGCCACCACGACTTCGGCGGTGCCGCTGGCCACCGCGGCCGCGGCGTGCTGCAAGACGCCCACCGATCCGCCACCCCCGTAGGGGATTCTGGCCGAGAAATTGACCTCCTCGATCCCCACCGAGCGGACAAGCTCGGTTTCCTCCACCGGGTCAACGGTGTAGCTGACGATTCCGTCGACATCTGCCGCGCCAAGGCCGGCATCGTCAAGGGCGGCGGTAATCGACTCGCAGGCCAGTTGGAGCTCTGTGCGGCCGGCCCGGCGGGAGAACTCTGTGCAACCGGCCCCGACGATAGAAGCCGCCCCGCGGGCCAAAGTGCGGCGGCCCATCACAAGGCCTCGCTAGGACGGAATACAGGGATCAGGGGACCGTCAGAGGTGGGCACGAAGTGCGCGTAAACCGGCATGCCGATGCGCACGTCGTCTTTCGAGACATCGGTAAGGGACGACAGCAGGCGAACTCCCTCTTCGAGATCCACCAGCGCCGCGATAACCGGGTACTCGAACGCCGGATGTTGGGGGTGGTGGAGTATGGCATAGCTGTACAGGGTTCCCTGCCCGCTGAGCTCAGCCACTTCCACCTCCAGCGATGAACAGGCCGGGCACATGGGACGCGGCGGGTGACGCAGCCTTCCGCAATCGGCACAGCGTTGAGCCACGAGGCGGCCCTCGGCGGCCGCATCCCAGAACACGGCGCTGTCGTCGGTGACTGTGGGCGAGGGCCGGGTGGGCGCATCGGCAGCCATTTGCTCTCCTTTCTGGCGACGGCCAGTGCATGGTAGGTCGTGGTTAGCAGCCAAGGGCGGTTGTCGAAGCTAATCTGCGGGTTGATGACACTCCGCCGCAACAGGGTTGCCATCGTCACCGGGGCTCGTCCCTGGGGAGTGGGTGGAGCCACCGCGCGGGCCCTGGCCCAACGGGGCTACGACATCGCCTTGGTGGACCTCCGCCAGGACTGGGGGGAGCAGAGCGTCGAGAACGTCCAAGGTGAGACCGGCCAGCGGGCGATCTGGGTGCGGGCTGACGTGTCGAATCGCGATGACGTCGCGGCGATGGCCGAAACCGTGCTCGGAGAGTTCGGGCGCATTGATGCACTGGTAAACAACGCCGCAGTGGGCGGGGCCAGCAGCACCGAGCACTTTGAAGTCGATGAGTTCAACCGGACCATCGGCGTCAACCTGCTAGGTCCGATGCTGTGCACCCAGGCAGTGATCCCGACGATGAAGGAGGCCAACTACGGCAGGGTGGTGAGCGTGGCTTCGACAGCCCCCTTCAACCCACCGCCCGCGGATATGAGCCCGGTGTCGCTCTACAACGCCGCCAAAGGGGGCTTGATTGCCTGGACCAAGTCAGCCGCTGCGGAATTGGCCCCCTACGGCATCGTGGTGAACGTTGTCGCTCTCGGCGGCATCTCGACTGGCGGCATGGGCAGCGAGAATCCTCCGACTCCTGAACAGGACGAGCACATGTTGAATGTCGTGCATCGCGGCTTGCTGCCCTGGGGCCGGGTACTGAGGGTCGACGAAGCAGCCGATGTCATCGCCTACGCTGCGTCCGCTCCGAGCCACGCCATGCTCGGAGCCACCATCCACGCCAGCGGCGGGCGGGTCATGCCGCTCTGAGTGCGGCCAAAAGAGACCCACAAGACTTGAGAAAGAGGCAAGCAATGGAAAATAGCCAGCAGATCCGCCGCGTGGTCACCGGGCACGATGCCGATGGCAAGTCGGTCGTCGTCTTCAACGACGTTCACGAATACAAGCGCCGGGTGCAGATCTGGACAACAGAGGGTTCACCGGCAGACAACTCTGGCGAGGTGACCGATGCCGCGTTGCGGGAGACCCGTCTTGAGGCCCCGCACCAGGGTTCGTTGTTCTGGCTGGTCGAGCTTCCCCCCAGCCAGGAGATCGCCCCAGAGGCAGTGGCCGCCACCGCCGAGCGGCTCGCCGCGGAGGGCGCGGTCACCCAGAGCGATGGCCGACCCGGAATGCACACCACCAGGACGATCGACTACATGGTGGTGCTCGACGGCCAGGTCACCCTGTTGCTGGACGAGGGCGAGGTGACCCTGCACAAGTACGACACGGTGGTCCAGCGCGGCACGGCCCACCATTGGGAGAACCGGGGAACCGAGCCGGCCCACCTGGCCTTCGTTCTGCTGGATGCCATGCCGTTGCCGGGGAGTTAGTCCAGCGAAGCGCCATGCCACCACGTCGGGACAGGGCTAGAGGAGTTGGCGAAGGATCAACGCGAATGCCCCGGCAAGAGCCACCACCAGCACGGCGGGCCTGAACCAGGTGCGGTCTACGTAGGGGCGGACAAAGCGAGCTATGCCCAGCCCGAGCAAGACCCCTGGGAGCAGCCAGCCGGTTAACCCCAATTCGTGGCGGCCGTACTGCCCGGTCGCGACAAGCCCAATGAGACCGAAAGCAGCCACCATGAGGACGTAGGTGGCAAATGTGCCCCGCAATGTGGGCGGCTTCATATCGCTGAAGGTGAGTACCAGCGGCGGTCCCGGCAAACCGGCGGTGACGCTGGTGAACGCGGTGGCAAAGCCGGTGGCCATCTCGACGGGAGGGTTGCGGCGGATTCGCAGGCCGAACATGAGCGCGATGGCGGCCGCGGCGGTCAGGCTCCCGATCAGGAGTCCAAGCGTCTTGTCGCTGATGGCGGTAAGAACGGCGAGGCCAGCAGCCAAGCCAAATGGCAGCCCAACAACGCAATGGCGCACTACCCGTCGGTCGGTGTGGCGGCGTTCGACGATGGCGTGGCGAAGCCCCACGATCTGGCCTATGACCATAAGCGGTCCGGGAGCGAACCCCGGGTCGATGGCCACTAGCGCAGGCCCGGCAACCAGGGCCGCCCCGAGCCCCAATGAGCCATGCACCACAGCCCCGGCTGTGGAGAAGCCGATGATGATGAGGATCTCCAGCGCAGTCAGAACGAGAATCCCAACTCTTCGTCGTCGTTGTTCAGCATGCTGCCGATCTGACCCCCATCAATGCTCACTGCCGTGATGCAAACACATTTTCCCAGCATCGGCGAATGAGATCGTTGACGGCAAGAGGGTTGGCGAGGGTCGGCAGTATGCTGCCCCCATCCTCATCTCGTTCGATATCGACGGCACGCTGGAGTGCGGCGATCCGCCCGGGCCGATCTTGTTGGAGGCCATGCGCCAGGCCAAGGCCCGGGGGTATGTGGTGGGCAGCGGCTCCGACCGGGTGCGCTCCGACCAACAGCGGTTGTGGGACATCCACGGGATCGATGTTGACTTCGTGGGGGGCAAGCACCACCTAGAAGACGTTCGGGACCAGTTCGAGGCCTCCCGCTACATCCACATCGGCGACACCGACGTTGACCGGTACTACGCCGAGGCCGCCGGTTTCGAGTTCTTGCACGTCGAGGACCTCAACGGCATTTCCGACGCGCTGGCCGGAACAGAGTTCTTCGACTGGCTGGGCTAGCCGCCCAACCTGAGGCGGCGCAGGTCGGCCAGAGCCTCTTCAAGGGCCTGAGCCGCGGCGTCTATGTCCTGATCGGACGTCGACCACCCCACGGATAGGCGAAGCGAGTGGTGGGCGTCTACCCCCATGGCCTCGAGCACCGGAGACGGCTCCAGCGACTCGGATGCACACGAGCTGCCGGAGTGGGCGGCCACCCCGGCCCGGTCCAAGGCGATCAGCACGGCCTGGGGCTCCACGTCGCTGATGCCCAAACACACCAGGTGGGGCAAGCGCTGGGTCGCGTGACCGTAGATTTCAACCCCCTCGATCTCCTGAGCCCTCTGGCGGAGCCGGTCGGCTTGCGATCGAGCTCGGCTGGCCTCTTGCTCTAGAGCACCCCCGAGGAGCTCAGCGCAGGCCGCGGCGAAACCGGCGATGGCCGCACCGTTTTCCAGCCCAGCCCGCCGGGCCCGTTCCTGGTCGCCGCCTTCCAGCAGCGGCACCAAGCGCAGGCCCCGACGCACCAGCAAAGCCCCTACGCCGGGTGGGCCCCCGAACTTGTGAGCGCTGATCGACAGCAAATCGGCGCCGATCTCATCGAAGCTGACCGGTATCTGACCGGCGGCTGCGGCGGCGTCCACATGGACCAACGCCTCGGGCGACCGCTCTCGGCAGGCGGCCACTACTTCGGCCACCGGCTGCACCGTCCCCACCTCGTGGTTGGCCCACTGGCAGTGGACCGCCGCGGTGTCGGGCTCGATGGCTGCGGCCATATCGTCGGGGTCCACCCGGCCAGTGCCGTCAACCCCCACCACGGTGGCGCGGTGCCCCTGAGCCGACAGCCGTTGGGCCGACAGTCGCACCGCAGAATGCTCAACCGCACTAAGCACTTGATGGGCGCCCCGGTGTGATGCCCCCCGCACTGCGGCCGCGATCGACTCGGTAGCCCCGCTGGTGAAGACCACCTCCCGGGATCGGGCGCCGAAGCAGTCGGCCACCTGCTGGCGGGCCTGTTCGATTTCGTATCGGGCAGCCAGTGCCTCGGCGTGCATCCGGGAGGGGTCGCCGTGGCCCGCGGCCCACCACTGGTTCATGGCCGCCACCGCCTCCGGCCTGATGGGCGAGGTGGAAGCGTGGTCGAGATAGTGGCGACTGGTCACGGCAATGGGTTGGTCACGGTCATAGCGTGCTCACAGCACAGGGATTTCTGGGTCGATGCCGTAATCTACCGGCATGGCTCCCGCTGGCGACACCCCCACCCCGCCGCGTCGGACCATCCCTTTCGCCGAACCGGAATCCACCACGCGGGTGATGCTGATCGCCTCCGGCAAGGGCGGTGTGGGCAAGTCGTCGGTCACGGTGAACCTGGGGGTGGCCCTGGCGGCGGCCGGGCACCGCACCGCGGTGGTGGACGCCGATGTGTGGGGCTTCTCCGTTCCCAAGATGCTGGGCATCGACCATCTCCCCCAAATGGTGGACGAGATGATCGTGCCCCCCGAGGCCCACGGCGTGCGGTGCATTTCCATGGGGTTCTTCGCCGAGGAGGACCAAGCAGTGATCTGGCGGGGACCCATGCTCCACAAGGC
>JAJDTA010000206.1 GCA_022827405.1 Acidimicrobiia bacterium | reverse complement strand
CAGCGGCGACGCATTGGCCGGGTCTTTCTCGTCCCACCCTTCGGGGACATCCTCGGTGTACATGATCCCGGCGGTCATGCGGGTGCGGGCGTCGGGGGCGATGGCATTCACCATCACCCCGTAGCGGCCCCACTCCGCGGCTTGCTGAATGGTCAGAGCCGCCACCCCAGCTTTGGCCGCGGCGTAATTGCCCTGGCCGATGGAGCCCAACAGCCCGGCGCCCGAGCTGGTGTTGACAACCCGCCCCTGCACCATCTCGCCGGCCTTGGACCGGTCCCGCCAGTGGGCCACCGCGTAGCGGGCGGGAGCGAAATGGCCTTTGAGGTGGACCCGCATGATGGCGTCCCACTCCGATTCGCTCATGTTGGCCAGCATCCGGTCTCGCAAGAAGCCGGCGTTGCACACCAGCGTGTCGAGGCGGCCCCAAGTGTCCACGGCCTGAGCGATCATGGCCTCGGCCTGGTCCCAGTCGGCCACATCGGCGGCGTTGGCCTCGGCCTCGCCTCCCATGGCCCGTATCTCGGCCACCACCTCCTGGGCTGGCTCCGACGCGCCGCCTGAGCCGTCGCGCTCCACCCCCAGGTCGTTCACCAGCACTCTGGCCCCCTCAGCGGCAAACTCCAGGGCGTGGGCTCGGCCCAGCCCCCGCGCCGCCCCGGTGATCACCACCACCCGGCCCTCCGCGATGCTGGCCACCGTTACAGCTCCGGGTTCAGCTCGGACGACACCATCCACATGGCGTAGTACTGGGCGGCGCCGCCGTAGGCGTGTCCGATGGATATCTTGGCCCCCGGCACCTGGTACTCGCCCGCGGTGCCCCGCACCTGGTTGGCCGCTTCCAGGCAGCGGATCATGCCCGACGCACCGATGGGATTGGACGACAAAACGCCGCCCGACATGTTCACCGGGAAAGACCCGCCCAACTCGGTGTCGCCGGCATCGGTCATCTTCCACCCCTCGCCTTCCTCGGCGATGAGGTGCCCTTCCAGCCACATGGGCTCATACCACGAAAACGGCACGTACAGCTCGGCACAGTCGATCTGCTCCCGGGGGTTGGTGATGCCGGCCTTGCGGTACAGAACCTCGGAGCACTCCACTCCGGCTTGGGGCCGCACCGTGTCGCGCCCGGGAAACTGGCCGAACTCGGTGCGCTTGGCGTGGGAGATGACCCACGCCGGCGGGCGGCCCGACTTCTTGGCGATGTCGTCGTTGCCCAGCACTACCGCTGCGGCCCCATCTGAGGAGGGGCACGACTCCAAGAAGTGGAGCGGGTCCCACAGCATGGGCGACTCCCGCACCTTCTCAATGGAGATGTCGGGCAGATGCAGGTGGGCGTAGGGGTTCTTGAGGGCGTTGAGCCGATCCTTCACCGCCACCATCCACCCGATGTGCTCGGGCGCCTTGGAGCGGGCGATGTAGTTGCGGATCCACGGGGCGAACGTGCCGCCCGCTCCCTGCCCGCCGCTCTTGCCGCCCGACAGCGCCCAGGTGGCGTTGCCCTCCGACTGCTTCTCATAGGCGATGGTCAGCACGGTGTCGTACATTCCCGATTCCACCAGGTTCACCGCCGAGATGGCGGTGGACGCCCCCACCGACCCGGCAGTGTGGACCCGGTGGATGGGCTTGCCGATCGCCCCCAGCGCGTCGCACAGGCTGAGCAACGGCATCATCACCCCTTCGAGGGCGTCGGGAGCCTTGCCGATCACGATGGCATCGATGTCGTCGAAGGTGGCACCGGCGTCTTCCAAGGCCCGCAGGGCGGCCTCCCGTACCAGGCCGTCCAAGGTCACATCGTCGCGGCGGCGCTTGTATTTGGTTTGGCCGACACCTAATACCGCACATGGTCGTGGAGCCATCAGCTGTCTCCTTCCAAGACGCAGAGCAGGTTCTGTTGAAGGGCCGGGCCGCTGGATGCGTGGGCCACTCCCCGGCCGCCATCGCCGTTGCGGATGGCCCGGGCCAGCTCGATCACCCGAGTGAGGCCCACGGCCATGAACGGGCTGCCGGTAAGCGGCCCGCCCGAGGGATTCACCGAGGTGTCGCCGTTGAGGCCGAGGGCGTCTCGCAGGATGATCTCCTCGGGGCTGTAGGTCACGGTCAACTCGGCGATGTCCACCGGGCCGTCGTGGAGGCCCACCCGATCGGCCGCGATGCGCACCGACGGGGAGTCGGTGAGATCCCGCAGCGTGGGGTGGTGCGAATCGATGCGGTGGTCGATGGCCCGGATCCACACCGGGTTGTCGCACAGCTCCCGGGCCTTGTCGGCTCGGGCGATGATCATGGCCGCGGCACCGTCGCTGGTGGGCGGGCAGTCGAGGCGGCGCAGCGGCTGCTGTACGTAGGGCTCCGCCAGCAGCTCGTCCACCGACAGGTCGCCGCCGAGCTGGGCGTAGGGGTTGTCCTTGGCGTTGGCATGGCTACGGGCCACCACCTCGGCGAAGTCCCGCTCGGTGGCCTTGCCCGCGGCGATGAGCTCCTGGGCCTGGAAACCGGCCTGCGTGCGAGGGTCGAGGCCGATGGGGGCATGGACGTAGGGGTCGGTCTGGAGCGAGAACCCCTCCCGATAGCTGCCCGGCGAGCATTTGCCCGAGCCCGACACCAGCACGGTGTCGATGTCGCCCGACTGGAGTCGCACGAACCCCTCGAACAGTGCCCAGGCACCGTCCATCTCCACGTGGCTCTCATAGACGGGGGGCCACGCCCCCACCGCGTCGATGTTCATGACGAAGGCGAACGGCATCCCCGACAGGTAGTCGCAGCTACCGGCGATGGTGAAGTCGATGTCGTGGCGATCCATGCCCACCTGCTCGATCACCGAGTTCACGCACGGCATGATCATGGCCGGCTCGCTGTCGTTGAAATGGGCGTGAGAAGGGGTTTGCTCGAACGCGACGATGGCCACGTCTTCAGCCAGGCTTACCATGAATGCTCCTTCAACTCGTCGGCGGGAATGTCGGGCTCACCAGTGGGCTCGAACCGGGCATATATCGTTTCGGGGATGTTGCCGTAGCGGTTGTCGATGTCGGTCACCGAGCGCTCATCGGGATCGCGCCAGATGCAGCGCATCCGCATCCCCACCCGCATCTCGTCCACCGTCATGTCGCGGATGTCGATGCCGATCACCGGCTGGTCGGTGCCGTCGAACAGGATCGAGCACCGCACGTAGGGCTCGGTCTCGGTCTGGCCGTAGTACTGCACCGGGTTCAGCTCGGTGAACGCCACCACGGTGCCGATGTCGGACACTTCCACTTCGTCGGCTTCGCTCATCAGCACCCGGGACATGTTGTCGTAACCGCGACCCGGCACATACACCTTGCCGGTGACCGGGCTGCGCTGGCCGATGATCTTGCCGTCCAGCAGCCCCTGGGCGAACCGGGCCCGGTGGGGGTACAGCGGCTCGTTGATGCGCAGGCCGATGAGGTGCTCGGTGATGGTCACCGGCTCCTCGCCCGGCTCGATCACCTGGTCGGCAGCGGCGCCCTCGGGCACGAAGTACACGTCGGCGACAGAGCCGTGGCGCTCGTCTCGGTACTGGGCCTGCACCCTCATCCCGGTGCTCATGGCCTCGGGGTCGCCCCCGGTGTCCACCGCGTGGACGAGGGCGGTGTCGGCCCCGTCCAGCTTGATGAAGGCGAAGCCGAAGGGCCGGTCAAAGGGGTGTTTGGCCGAGGGCTCGGCCACCCAGGTCCAGTTCACCACCTCCCCGCCAGGGCCCACCTCAACCAGGTCGGGCTCCAGGGTGGCAAAAGAGTCCGGATCGAACTCCATGGGCGGGCACAGCACCCGGTCGCCACACCGCTGCCCAAGGATGCGGCCGTCGCGCAACCCGGTCAGGAACGGACCGATGACCGGCCCGGTGGTGCGGGTGTAGGGGTACTCAAGGGTGTAATCAACGTCATGCAGCGTGGGCACGGCGGCAAGTTCACCACAACCCTGATGCCGCCCCCAAAGCAAACAGGTCAGCTCAGGGAGTTGAAGTATTCGGTGACATCTTCGATGTACAGATCGGGGGCTTCGAGGGAGGCGAAGTGGCCGCCGCGGGGCATCTCTGTCCAGCGGACGATGTTGTACCAGTACTCCACCCGCGGTCGGGCCGGGAAAATACCATCGCCGGGGAAGCGGGCGTAGGCGGTGGGCACCTCCACCTGCCTGTCGGGGGCCGATGCGCCTCGGCCGCCGACGCGGGTCTCGTAGTAGAGGCGGTTGGCCGAGGCGATTGTGCCGGTCACCCAGTAGACCATCACGTTGGTCAACAGCTCCTCCTTGGTGAAGCTGGCTTCAATGTCGTTGTCGGGGCCGATGTCGCTCCAAACCAGGAACTTCTCGACGATCCAGGCAGCCAGTCCGGCCGGGGAGTCGTTCAAGCCAACCGACAAGGTCTGTGGGCGGGTGGCCTGCTGCACCCGGTAGCCCCGTTCCGCCAGGTTGCGAGTCCGGCCTTCGGAAAGGGCTGCCCTCTCCTCATCAGTCAGGTCGCGCACTGATCCGGGCGGAGGCTCAGGCGCGATTATCAGGTTCAGATGGATGCCTGTGAGTCGTTCCGGGGCCTGGAGTGCGATCTGAGTGGTTACCATCGCCCCCCAGTCCCCGCCCTGGGCCCCGAATCGGTCATAGCCCAGCCGGCTCATCAGCTCCAGCGAGGCCGCGGCCATCCGCCGGGGCGTCCAACCCGGCTCAGAAGTAGGCCCAGAAAAGCCATAGCCGGGCAACGACGGGCACACCACGTGGAAGTGCTCCCGCAGCGGCTCGATCACCTTGGCGAACTCGGTAATCGACCCCGGCCACCCATGGTGGATGACCAGGGCCATGGCGTCGGGATTGCGGCTGCGGGCGTGGATGAAGTGCAGTCTTTGGTTGTCGATGGTGGTGGTGTACTGGGGGAATAGGTTGAGTTGGGCTTCGATGGCCCTCCAGTCGTATTCGTGGCGCCAGTACCGACACAGCCCCTTGAGATAATCCAGGTCGGTGCCTTCTTCCCACCCGGCACCAGGCAGCGGGTCGAACCACCGGGTGGCGTCCAGGCGGCGGTGCAGATCGTCGAGCACCTCATCGGGCACCTCGATAGCGAACGGATTCACGGCGGTCATCGGTGGCTCCCCCGGCTAGCTTGTGCGGTCGTGGAGGGGGCCGGCGGGCAAGCTGCCGTCAACGTCGGTGAACCCGTAGGAATCGGCCATGTCCCGAGAGGTAACCGCCTGGCCGGTATAGCGAGACCGATCGGGGTCGATGGCCAGGGCGGTCACCGCCCGGCCAGTGAACCGGGACGATTCCGCCGCCGACAGGTCCAGGCTGGGCGGCAGCTCAACCCCGGCGTCGACGGCCATGTCGATGCGCTCGGTTCGCACAAAGCCGGGCCACACCGAGACCATCGACACCCCGGTGTCCCGGAGCTCGCGGGCACAGTCGGAGGTCATGCGATCGAGGGCGCATTTGCCCACGCCATAAGCCACATGCCAGGCGTATTCGGCAGCACCCGACGAGCTGATGTTGGCAATCAGCCCATCGCCCTGTTCGATCATCACCGGGACAGCCAGCACCGAGGCCACATAAGCCGACCGGGTACCCACATCGATCATGTCGTCCCAGTTGGAGATGGGTACCTCCCAAAAGGGCAGGCCGGAAGTCAACTCGTCGGTGACGATGAAGGCGTTGTTCACCAACACGTCTAGGCGACCGTGATCGGCAGCAATCTGGTCGAACACCGCCCGCACCGCGTCGTCATCTCGATGGTCGCAGGCCACAGCCACTGCGTTGCCGCCAGCAGCGGCGATCTCCTCCGCGGTGGCCCCCACCGTGCCGGGCAGCGGGTGCTGGCCTGCGCCGGTCGTGCGCCCGGTGACGTAGACCGCGGCGCCTGCGGCGGCCAGCTCAAGGGCACACCCCTTGCCAATACCCCGACTGGCCCCGGTGACCAGGGCCACCTTCCCGGCCAAGGGCGATCCGTCGAGAATGCTCATGATGGTTCCTCCGGTGGGTTGTCACCGAGTGGATTGGCAATGGGTGGGTTGGCAATGGCCATGGGGGGCGACGAGCACGACGTTGACCCCTTCGCCCGGAACGGTGAGTGGCAGAACACAAACGTGTCCACCCCAGCAGCGGCTACTTCCTCGCAGCTCAGCGACTCACCCAAGCGGATGCCCTCTTTGACCAGCATGAGCTGATGGCCCACCGACATCCACCCCTCAGTGGCCTCGAAGTCATAGAAGCCCCACATCCAGCTGTCGGTGGACACCAGCGCCGGGTGGTGAGAGGCCAACCACTTGTTCTCGGCAATCCACGGACCCGGCGAACCGGCCAAGAACCGCTCGGGATTCTCCCGGGTGAGGCTGATCCACCCGGTGCGCAGGCACAAGGCGTCGCCCGGCTCGAGAGCGGGCAGCCCCTGGCGCTCGCAAGCGCCCTCGATCTGCTCGACGGTGATGCGATGACTGTCCATGAGCCGGGGCAACCCGGCCTGGTTCATCTCCACATCGCCGGTCGTGGCAGCCACCTGGGCGGCCACGTCGATCATCAGGCCCCGGGTAAGCAGGGGCGCCCCCCACGAGGGAACGTCCATGGCGGTCACCCCGTCGGTGCGGGCCAAGTCAGTGCCCTGGTGGCCGTTGTAAAAAGTGCCGTCCACCGCCGCGTGGGTGAATCCGTTGATCTTGGTGCTCATGTTGAAGGTGTACGACACCCGCTCCTCGGAGTAGCCCAACTTCGACGGTCCCAGCCCTTGAGTACCGCTGATGATCTCGCCTTCGAAGCCTTCGCCGGGTTCGTAACCCGCGATCACCAGCCGTTGAGCGAACTCCCGGGAGCTGTAGGCGGGGTAGCCGGGCCAGATGCCGTCGCCCATCGAATAGGTGCGGATCGGCTTGGTCAGGTCCAGCAGCCCCAGAGCGTCGGCCCGCTTCTGCTCGGTGACCTCGTTGTAGGTGCCCAGCACGTCGTCGGACCCATAGCGGCTGGGTGTCCATGCACCAGCGGTCGCCGCCTCTACGTCGAACTTCTCGTCGTCAAACATCGCGTCGTTGGATTTCACCGCCGCAGCCTAGCCACCAGCAACAAACGTGCTCAGATGTGAGTAGCGAGCGCTTAGGCAAAGGCCGAGACAGTTAGACGGGCCATCTCGCGGCGCTGGGGGTAGTGGTCGGCCACGGCAAAGTGCTGGGTGCAGCGCTCGTCCCACAGAATCACGTCGCCCTCAGACCACTCGTAGCGGATGGTGTAGTTGGGCTGGGTGGCATGCTCGTAGAGGTAGTCAAGCACGGCGTCGCTCTCGGCCCGGTCGAAGCCCACCAGATGGCTGGTGAAGTTCTTGTTGACGTTGAGATAGCGGCGGCCGGTGTCGGGATGCACAGCCACCACTGGCCGCTCGGCACCCGGGAACTGCTCCTTGGCGCGTTCGTACAAATCGACGCCCGCCTTGGACTTGAACGATTGGCCCGGCCCAATGTCGTGCCAGGCGGTAACCCCCTCAAGCCGGTCCCGCAAAGTTTCCGACAAGCCGTCGTAGGCGGCGTACATGCTGGCGAACAAGGTGTCGCCGCCCCGGGCTGGCATTTCTATAGCCCGCAGCGTTCCCAGTATCGGCGGGTCGGGGTCCCAGGTCACGTCGGTGTGCCATTTGTCCTGGAATGGAGGGCGCTCTTCGTCATCCACGATGCGCTCCACCTTGGCCTCAACCGCGCCGGCCACCCGGCCGATGGGGTGGATGTAGGGCCGACCCCATGGGGCCAGCAACTCCATCTGGTGGTCGTCTTCGATGGACTGGCCGGGAAACACCAGCACCAGATGCTCCAGCAGATGCTTGTACAGCTCGTCGCGCTCACCGTTGGCCAGCGGTTCCCGCAGGTCGATATCGACCACCCGGGCCCCGAGCACTCCCCCGAACGGTTCTACGGTCCACTCGGCCATGCTCGACGCCTTAGAAGAACCCGCGGCCCTGGACGGCGGCGTTGGCCAGCCACACCTCGAAATCCTGAATCGACTGAGTCATGGCCTGCCCGATGAGATCGAGCTTGCGCACCTGCTCGATGCGGGCGGAGGCCTGCTCCAGCTCCCGCTTGGAAAGCAGCTCCCCGAAGATGCCGCAGGCGTGGGCCAAACAGATGATCACAACGTCGCGGGGGCTGGGAATCTCGTTGCTGAACAGCACTCCCATGATCCGCAGCTTCACCTCCCGCTCGGCGTGCCCGTCGACCGTCGGATAACGGCGAGACCGGAACACCCACAGGAAACGGTCATCCTCGCGCTCGAGTATGCCCCGTTCCACCAGGCGGTCGAGCGTTTCCTCGCGGATCTCCGGTGCCAGGCGGGCCATCTGCTCCACCCAATGGCGGGCGTCCTTCTCCTGACCCTCGACCCCTTGCCCTTCGGCAATCATGGCCAGCGTCGGGTCCAAAAGACTGTCGCCCACTGGGGTGTCATCAACCAGAACCAGGTGCTCCAAGTCGGTGTCGATCCGGTTCTCCATGGCCAGTTCCATGAGCACCGCACCCGCGATGGCCCGGTCCATAGAAGACTGGGGCACGTTGACAAACTTCCCGTCGTCGTCGCGCAACAATAGGAGAACGATCTCCTCGACGAATCTCAACATGGGAATCCCCTTTCGGCCTCTGCGCGGCGACCGCCCAAAGCTCCCTCAACGAATCTCAACATGAGCCTAACGATAGGCGATGATTTCCTCACCGTATTGATGCAGGGCGTCAACAATTTGCGGGCGGGTGTCGCCCGTGATGGTGGCGGCCATTGCGGTGACGCCGATGGCCGCTTGGGCGGCGATGTTCTCCCGGTGGCGTTCGGCGTTCCAGCTCGGCGAGCCCACTGGCCCTACGTCGAGGTCCATGTACTTGACATCGATGGGTTCGGTACGGCCCACTGAGGCCGCGTGGTCGTGCAAGTAGGCGATCATCTCGGCCAACTCGTCCAGAGTTTCCAGGTGGGCCGAGCGACGGCGAGAGGCCAGGGCGGCCGGATTGGGCATGGGCATCCAGCCTTGGGCCTTCTCGGCCACCCGACGGCGGGAGAGTTTTGAATTGCCCCCGATCCACACCGGCACCGGCGACTGAACCGGGGTAGGGAGACCGGTGCTGTCGGAGATGGTGAAGTTGAGCCCCTGGTAGTTCACCGTCTCGCCCGACCAGATCAGCCGCATAACCTCCAAGCCCTCATCAAACAGGGCATTGCGCTGGTCGAAGTCCACTCCCACCGCTTCAAACTCGGAGAGCAGATAGCCCACCCCCGCGCCAAGAATGACCCGACCTCCGCTGAGCCGGTCGAGGGTGGCCACCGTCTTGGCCAGAATGGCCGGGTTGCGATAGGGCAGCGGGGTCAAGTTGGTGAGCAGCCGCAGCCGGGTAGTAGCCCCGGCCGCCACCCCTAGCGCCACGAATGGGTCGAGGGCGTCGTGGCCCCCGCTGGCCAGCCAACGGTCGTTGGGCAGGGGGTGCTCGGTGAGCGAGCAGGAGTCGAACCCCGCCGCCTCGGCCGCCCGAGCGAACTCGGAAACGGCCTCGGCGGTCAGGAATTCTGGGTTCTGCGGATGGGCCATCAGCGGGAGGCCGAAGCTGAACTTCATTCCCCCAGTTTTCTCGATGGCCATGTCTACGGGTTAATTGCCGCCCTCTTTGACCTCAACTGTGCGGCGGGCGAAGTCGTTGCCGTACACGTCATGGCCCGCGGCTTCCAGGTTGGCGACCGCTTCCTCCGCGATGTCGGTGCGGAATGCGCCGGCATCGGGCGCGGCCTGAAGGATGCCCTGAGACGTGGCCACGTCGATGGTCTGGTCGTACAGAGCTTGGTCCATGATCCCGACCCCACCCGGTGACGGCCAGATAAGGGCGTTGATCTCGTTCATCATCCACGCCTGGTGCGCCGGTCCGCCGAAGGGCGGGGAAGCTCCTACCACTATGTCGACGCACTCGTCGAAGTTGTCGCGGCAGTGGATCCAGCCTCGTAGCGACGCCTCCACGAAGCGCACCGCGATGTCGCGGTACTCCGCATCGGTTTCCAGCTTGTCGGCATCGGCCCAGATGGCGTCTTGCAGCATGGCCGTGCCCACGTCGTTCCAGTCGATGACCGAGAAGTCCTCGGGCTGGAACAGCTCGCCGGTGTCGGGATTGATGGTCTCGAGCACTTGGGCGTACTCGTTGTAGATCATCGCCTGAGCGGCGTCGATGTCGCCGTTGACGAGCGCAGTCATGTTGAAGTCCTGCTGCACCAAGGTGACATCGGACTGCGGGTCGAGGCCCACGCTGACGAGGCCGGCCAAGAGCTCGAACTCGTTGCCGAAGCCCCAGTTGCCCACCAGCTTGCCCTCCAGGTCGGACGGGCCGGTGATGCCGGCGTCAACGAACGACACCTGCAAGGTGCCGCTGCGCTGGAAGACCTGGGCAATGTTGGTGATGTTCAGGCCCTCCTCACGGGGCACCAGCCCCCGCGGCACCCAGGAGATGGCGAAGTCGGCGCCCCCGGAGTCGAGGACCGTGGCCGGCACGATGTCGAGACCACCGTCGATGATGGTCACATCCAGGCCTACGTCCTCGTAGAACCCGAGATCGCGAGCGGCAAAGAAGCCGGCGAACTGCGACTGCGGCACCCACTGGAGTTGTAGCGACACCTCTTGCAACTCAACGGGTTCCGGCGCTGGCGCCTCCGTTGGTTCGGGCGCCGCCGGCGCCTCGGTGGCCGGTGCAGGCGCGGGTTCGCTCGCTTCATCGTCGTCGTTGCCGCACGAGGCGGCCACCACGACGAAGGCGAGAAGCAGCGCCAGCAACCGCCAGGGCTTTTGTTTATTCATGATTATCCTTTCATGTTTTTTCACTTTGGATTTCGAACCAGAGAGTTCCACGGCATTGCCACCCGCTCCAGCACTATGACGGCGGAATACAGCACGGCCCCGATAGCGGTGCCGGCCAGCACCGCCGCCCAGGCGTCGTCGTATCGGGTGAGGCCCGCCGATTGCGTGATCATCGGGCCGAGGGCGTCTTGTCGGCCGCCGAAGTACTCGGCGACGATGGCAGCGATCACCGCCAGCGACGCGGCCAGCTTCAGCGCGGTGAAAAAGAACGGCATGGCATTGGGAATCCGAACCTCGCGGGTGATGCGCGACCGGCTGGCCGCGTACGACTCCATGAGCTCGATCTGGTTTCGGTCCACCTGGCTGAGTCCCCGGGTGGTGTTGATGAAGATCGGGAAGAACACCAGCGCCACCACGATGGCCTGGTTGGAGCGGGGCGAGGTGAGTCCGAACCAGTTGTTGAAGATCGGGGCCAGCGCGATGATCGGAATGGCGTTGACCGCTACGGCCAGCGGGGTAATGGTCTCGTTCGCGGTCCTGAACCGGGTCACCAGCAAGGCGGCGAGGACGCCCAGGATGATGCCGGCGATCAACCCCGACACCGCCACGAAGCCGGTGATGCGGGCCCCCTGGAACACCGCATCCCAGTTGTCGATCAGCGCGCCGACGATCTCGCTCGGCGCCGGCAGCACGAACCCCTGGGGATCGAGCAGGGCCAGTACCCCCTCCCACAGGCCAAGCAGAACCACCCCGGTCACGATGGGGGCCGATAACCCCTTCACAGTGTTCACTCCTCCACCTTCCGCAGGGCAGTGCGCACCTCGGTGACCTTGGTGAAGAACGCCGGGTCGTCGCGGGTGGAGGCGTTGCGATCGCCCAGGTCCACGTCGATGATCGAGGCAATCCCCCCCGGACGGGGCGACATCACAATCACCCGGGTGGACAGATACACCGCCTCGGGAATCGAGTGGGTGACGAACACCACGGTGGTCTCGGTCTCCTCCCAGATCCGCAGCAGCTCGTCCTGCATGTGCTCGCGGGTCATCTCGTCGAGCGCCCCGAAAGGTTCGTCCATCAACAGCAGCGACGGGTTGAACGACAGCGCCCGGGCGATGGCCACCCGCTGCTGCATGCCGCCCGACAGCTCGGAGGGGTGGTGGTTGGCGAACTCGCTGAGCTTCACCATCTCCAGCATCTCGGAGGCCCGGCGCCGCCGGGCGCCCCTGGACCATCCCATCAGCTCCAGCGGGAGCTCGATGTTCTTTGTTACCGAGCGCCAGTCGAACAGCCCCGCGGTCTGGAAGGCCATGCCGTAATCCCGGTCGAGGCGGGCCTGCTCTGCGGGTTTGCCGTTGACCCGCACCGTCCCGGTGGACGGGGGAATCAGAGATGCGACCAGTCGAAGCAGGGTGCTCTTGCCGCACCCCGACGGGCCGATGAGCGTGATGAACTCCCCCGGTCCGACCGACAGGTAGATCTCGTCCAGAGCTTCCACCTGGTTGCTCTTGCCGGGGTTGAACACCTTGGTGGCCCCGCGGATGTCGATCACCAGCGAAGACGCCCCCTGAGCTGCGGACGTGGCCTCGTCCATGGATGAAACCTCGCTCATGTCGTCGACTCCTGGGTCTGGCTGCCCACCACCAGCCGCTCTACCGCAGTCACCACCAAGAACACGAAGATCCCCAGCACGGCGGCCCCCAGCACGCTGGCAAACAGGCGGTCGGGGCCGGTGGTGTAGTTGAACGCCTCGCGCAGGATCCGACGGCCGAGCCCTCCCTCGACTCCGGCGGATATCTCGCCCACAATGGCCCCCACGATGCTGGCCGTTGCCGCGATCTTGAGCGCGGCAAACAAGTACGGCAGCGACGCCGGCAGCCGCAGGCGCCACAGCGTCTGAAACCAGCTGGCGGCATACGACTCCATCAGCTCCTTGTTCTCCAGCCGGGGGGATTGCAGCCCCCGCAGCCCGTTGACCGCTACCGGGAAGAAAGTGAGGTAGGTAGCGATGACCGAGACCGACATCCAGTCCTGCCACTCCCACGGGAACACGTCGAAGTTCTTGCGTCCCCAGATCACGATGATGGGCGCGATGGCGATAAGCGGGATGGTCTGGCTGGCGATCACGTACGGGAGCAGGCCCTGCTCGAGCCGCCGCCATTGGGCCAGCGCCAGCGCGATGGCCATGCCGATCACCAGTCCCACCAAGAACCCGGCGAAGGCCTCCCGCAGAGTGAACACCGCCTCGTCGAACAAGATGTGCACATAGATCCGGTCTTGGCCGCCGGGGGTTTCGCCGAACTGGCCGAAGATCTCGCCCACCGGGGGCATGTTCAGATCATCGGTGCGGGGCAGAACCGACCCCACCACCGGCCAATCGTGCTGGGCGTCGTCTATGGACTGGCCGAACGCCTTGTAGCCGGTGTACAGCCCGGCGAGCAGGCCCAGGAACACCACGAAGGTCACCGTTTGGCGAACTACCCGCACCACGGTGTCGCGGCGCTGCTCCTGGGCCGCTTGCTGCTTGATCCGGTGCTCGCGTACTAGGGGATCGTCCGTAGCAGCCATGGTGTCGGTGTTCGGCATACCGCTGCGTCCCTAACCGCCCATCGCCGGGATGATCCGCTGGCCGTATGCGTCGAGGGTCGCTTCCTGTTGGTCGTGCATGAGGTAGATGGCGAACTGGTCCACGCCCAGCGCTTCCAGTTCGCGCAGCCGGGCTAGATGGGTGTCCTCATCGCCGAGGAGGCAGAAGCGGTCGATGATCTCGTCGGGCACGAAGTCGGTGTGTTCGTGGCCTGCTTTGCCGTGCCCGCTGTAGTCGTAGCCCTCCCGGCCGGCGATGTAGTCGGTGAGCGCTTGGGGCACGCCCGCCCCCTGATCGCCGTAGCGAGACACCAGGTCGGCCACATGGTTCCCCACCATGCCGCCGAACCATCGGCATTGCTCTCGCTGGTGCTCGATGTTGGTGCCCACATAAGCGGGCGCGGCCACGCAGATGTACAGGCTGTCGGGATCGCGGCCTGCCTCCTCCGCGGCCCGCCGAACGGCGGAGATGGTCCACTCGGCGATCGCCGGATCGGCTAGCTGGAGAATAAACCCGTCGGTCTCGCTTCCGCACAGGTGCAGCGCCTTGGGACCATAGGCCGCCATCAGCATCTTGAGAACGGACTCCCCGGCCCACGGGAAGTGCTGCTGAGTGCCGTTGTAGGCAGTCTCCCGGCCCTCAGCCAGGTCCTTGATCACCCTCATAGACTCGCTCAAAGTGGCCAGGCTGCAAGGCTTGCGGCCAATCACCCGCATGGCGGAGTCGCCCCGGCCGATGCCGCACACGGTGCGGTTGCCGAACATGTCGTTCAGGGTGGCGAAGAGCGACGCGGTAACCGTCCAATCCCGGGTGCCGGGGTTGGTGACCATGGGCCCGACGACCATTCGGTTGGTGGCCGAGAGCATCTGGCTGTAGATCACAAAGGGCTCTTGCCACAGCACATGGCTGTCAAACGTCCACCCATAGTTGAAGCCCCGCGTCTCCGCCCGCTTGGCCAACTCCACCACCCTCCATGCCGGTGGATCAGTCTGAAGCACAACACCGAAATCCATCGCTACCCCCTCATCCAATCGGGCATCTCACTCGTTGGTGGGAAAGCCCAGGTCAACTGTGCTGGTGGAGGGATCGGGCCATCGGGCGGTCATGACCTTGGGCCGGGTGTAGAAGCGAATTCCCTCGGGGCCGTACATGGTGGTGTCGCCGAAAAGCGAGTCCTTCCAGCCACCGAACGAGTGGTAGCCCACCGGCACGGGAATGGGGACGTTGATGCCCACCATGCCCGCATCGGCATCCTCCTGGAACTGACGGGCCGCCCCTCCGTCCCGGGTGAAGATGGCCGCCCCGTTGCCCCACGGGTTGTCGGCGATGAGCTGAACCGCTTCGGCGTAGGTGTCGCACCGCACCACGCTCAGGACGGGGCCGAAGATCTCGTCGCGGTAGGCGTCCATGTCGGTGGTCACGTTGTCCAGCAGCGACACGCCGAGAAAGAAGCCGTCGTTGTCAAACCGGGTGTCGCGGCCATCCACCACCACGGTTGCCCCCTGCTCGGCAGCGGAGCCGACGTAGCCCGCGACCCGGTCGCGGTGCTCACGGGAGATCAACGGCCCCATGTCGGAGGCCGAATCGGTGCCGTCGCCGATCACCAGCTTCTCCATGCGGAGCTTGATGGCCTCCACCAGGGGATCGGCCACCTCGCCCACCGCAGCCACCACCGAGATGGCCATGCAGCGCTCGCCGGCCGAGCCGTAGGCTGCCGACACCGCCGAATCCGCGGCCAGCTCGATGTCGGCGTCGGGCAGCACCACCATGTGGTTCTTGGCTCCGCCCAGTGCCTGCACCCGCTTGCCGTGCGACGTGCCGGTGGCGTACACGTAGCGGGCGATGGGCGTGGACCCCACAAAGCTGGCCGCCTTCACATCAGCGTGCTCCAGCAGCCGGTCCACCGCCACTTTGTCGCCGTTCACCAGGTTGAGCACCCCCGGAGGGAAGCCCGCTTCTTGGAACAGTTCGGCGATGAACATCGGGGCCGACGGGTCGCGCTCCGAGGGCTTGAGCACGAATGTGTTTCCGCAGGCGATCGCATTGGGCGCCATCCACATGGGAACCATGGCCGGGAAGTTGAACGGCGTGATCCCGGCTACCACACCGAGCGGGCGGCGCACGGTGTAGACGTCGATTCCGGTGGATGCCGCCTCGTTGTGGCTTCCCTTGAGATGCTCGGCGAGACCGCAGGCGAACTCGATGTTGTCGATGGCCCGAGCCACCTCGCCCAACGCATCACCGTGAACTTTGCCGTGCTCGGCAGTGAGGCGCCTGGCGACGTCGGTGGCGTTGTCCACCACCAAGTTCCGGAAGGCGAACATCAAGGTGGTGCGCCGGGCAATCGACACGTTTGACCATTCTTCGAAGGCGGCCCGCGACGAAGCCACCGCGGCATCCACCTCGTCGGCCGAGGCCAGCGAGAGCCGGCCAGTCTGTTCACCGCTGGCCGGGTTGAAGACCGGGGAGGTCCGGCCCGAGGTGCCAGCCACCGATTGGCCGTCGATTAAATGATGGATTTCACGCATTCCCCCTCCGATAATCCAGGTTCTAGATCAGGTATGAGCTGAGGCCGCGGCGCAGGTATTGCCCGTCGCCCGCCGATCCCAGGTACTGGTTGTTGTCGACGATGACCCGGCCCCTCGACAACACGGTGTCGACGTGGCCGCTGACCTTGATCCCCTCATAGGCCGAGTGGTCGATGTTCATGTGGTGGTTCTCCACGCTGATGGTCCAGGCTGCCTGGGGGTCGTAGATCACCACGTCGGCATCGGAACCGGGCTGGATGATGCCCTTGCGGGGATAGAGGCCCATCATGCGGGCCGGGGTGGTAGAGCACAGCTCCACCCAGCGGGGCAGGTTGATCTCCCCGGAGGCCACCCCCGTATAGATCAGGTCCATCCGGTGTTCGACAGTGCCTATGCCGTTGGGTATGGCCCGGAAGTCGCCCACGCCCAGTTCCTTCTGCTCCTTCATGCAGAACGGGCAGTGGTCGGTGGACACCACGGCCAAGTCGTTGGTGCGCAAGCCCTTCCACAGCTCGTCTTGATGGTGGTGATGGTGGGAGCGAATCGGGGTCGAGCACACATAGGCCGCCCCATCCCAGCCCTGGTCCAGGTGCTCTTCGAGGCTGAAGTACAGGTATTGCGGACAGGTCTCGGCGAACACGTTGGCGCCGTTGTTGCGGGCGATGGCCACCTGCTCCAGCGCCTCTTTGGCCGAGAGGTGCACGATGTACAGAGGGGCGGCCCCCACCTTGGCCAGTTGGATGGCCCGGTGGGTGGCCTCCGACTCGAACTCGGCCCGGCGCACGTACCCGTGGTTCACCGGGTCGGTCTCACCCCGCTCGAAAGCCTGCTCGGCCAACACGTCGATGGCGATCCCGTTCTCGGCGTGCATCATCATTAGCCCGCCGTTGCCGGCGCACTGCTGCATGGCCCGCAGGATCTGGCCGTCGTCGCTGTAGAAGACGCCGGGGTAGGCCATGAACAGCTTGAAGCTGGTGACCCCCTCGTTCACCAGCAGGTCCATCTCCTTGAGGGCGGCGTCGGTGACGTCGCCGATGATCATGTGGAAGCCGTAGTCGATGGCGCACCGGCCCTCGGCCTGCTCCATGCGGGCGTCGAAGCACTCGCGCACGTCGAGCCCGTAGCTCTGGGTGGCGAAGTCCACGATGGTGGTGGTGCCGCCCCAGGCGGCGGCCCGGGTGCCGGTTTCGAAGTCGTCGGACGCAATGGTGCCGCCGAAGGGCAGCTCCATGTGGGTGTGTACGTCCACCCCGCCGGGAACGACCAGCTTGCCAGTGGCATCGATCACCCGGTCGGCCCCGTTCTCGGCTGACAGGGCCAGCTCGGACCCCGGTTGCAGCACGGCGACGATCACCTCGCCATCGATCAGGACTTCGGCCGGATCAGCCCCGGTTGAGCTCACCACCGTGCCGTTCTTGATCAAAGTGGCCATGTCCTAAACCTCCTTGTCAATTTCCTCAATGGTCTCGAGAATGGCGGCAACGCCCTCGTCGATCTCTTCCTCGGTCACGTCCAGCATCGGGGTGATCCGAAGCGCGTTGCCGTACAGCCCACCTTTGCCCACCAAGAGCCCCCGCCGTTTGCACCCTTCGAGCAGTTCGCCGGCCCGGGTAGCGTCGGGCTGAATCGAGCCCGGCTCCACGATCTCTATCGCCTGCATGAGGCCCTTGCCCCTCAGCTCCACGATCCACGGCGTCCGGTCGACCAGCGGCTGCAATGCGTCTGACAGCCGTTTGCCCATGCGCTGGGCATTGCCCTGGAGATCGTTTTCTCGCACGTATCTCAGCGTGGCCAACCCCGCGGCCGTAGACAACGGGTTCCCGCCGAACGTGGAGAAGCTCAGGGCCTTGATGGTGTCCATGATCTCGGCTCGGGCCACGATGCCCGCCAGCGTGATCCCGTTGCCCACGCCCTTGGCGAACGTGAGCATGTCGGGAACGATGTCGTGGGCCTGGTAGCCCCAGAAATGCTCTCCGGTGCGCCCCCAGCCGGTTTGCACCTCATCGGTCACAAACAGGATTCCCCGGTTGGCCAGCACCTTGTGCATCGACCCGAAGAAGCCGTCGGGAGGGGTGGCGAACCCGCCTACGCCCTGAATGGGCTCGGCGATGAGGCAGGCCGCCGACCCGGTGGTCATCATGTCGATGACCTGGCGGAGGTCATCGGTGCAGGCCTCGGTGAACTCGTCGTCATCGAGGTGCCGGAATGGGCTGCGCAGCCGATACGCCCCGTGCACGAAATTCACCGCCAGGCCCGACAACGCGGTCGACGACCATGACGAGTGCGAGGTGATGGCCTGGGCGGTGAACGATCGGCCGTGATAGCTGTTGCGCATGGCCAGCACTTCGTTGGACTTGCGGAAGCTGGTGGCCAGCAGAATGGCCGTGTCGTTGGCCTCGCTTCCGGAGGTGGTGAAGAACACTCGGGCGTCGGGAATACCGCTGATGGCCGCAATCTCCTCGGCCAGCTCGATCATCGGCTCGCAGAGGTACAGAGTGGAGGTATGCAGCACCTTGGACGCCTGCTCTTGGATGGCCGCAGTAACCGCGGGGTTGTTGTGTCCCACCATGGTGGTCAGCACCCCGCCGAAGAAGTCGAGGTACCGGTTGCCCTCCACATCCCACACATAGCTCCCTTGGCCGCGCTCGATGCTGATGGGCTCGGCGTAGAGCGGCTTGACGTATGAGGGAAGAATCGCCTGGTAGCGCTGGTGGAGCTCGGCGTTGGTGGTCACGGTCGCTGGCCTAGGCCTCGGTGAGGGGCCCGTACATGTCGGGGCGGCGATCTCGGTAGAAGGCCCACTGCGCTCGGGTCTCGTCGATCATGGCGAGGTCCAGATCGCGGATCACCAGCTCTTGTTCCTGGTCTGATGCCGGATCCTCGACGAACTGGCCTCGCGGGTTGGCGAAATACGACGTGCCGTAGAAGTCGTTGTCGCCGAGCGGCTCGACGCCCACGCGGTTGATGGCTCCGACGAAGTACATGTTTGCCGCGGCCGACGCCGTTTGCTCGAGCTTCCACAGGTAGGCCGACAGGCCCCGGCTGGTGGCCGAGGGGTTGAACACCACCTGAGCGCCATTTATGCCCAGCGCCCGCCAACCCTCGGGGAAGTGGCGGTCGTAGCAGATATAGACCCCGACGCTTCCCACCGCAGTGTCGAACACCGGATAGCCGAGGTTGCCGGGGCGGAAGTAGAACTTCTCCCAGAAGCCCTTCACTTGGGGAATGTGGGTCTTGCGGAACTTGCCCAGATAGGCGCCGTCGGCGTCGATGACCGCCGCGGTGTTGTAGAGGATTCCCGGCTGCTCCTCCTCGTACATCGGCAGCACCAGCACCATGCCGTGCTTGGCGGCGATCTCCTGGAACCGCTTGGTGGTGGGACCGTCGGGGATGGCTTCGGCATAGCTGTAATAGTCTGCATCCTGCACCTGGCAGAAGTAGGGGCCGTTGAAGAGCTCCTGGAAGCACATCACCTGGGTTCCCGCAGCCGCGGCCTCAGCCACGTATTTCTCGTGTTGCTCGACCATGGACTCCTGGTCGCCGGTCCACGCGGCTTGCACGATTGCCGCCCTGACAACATCCGACATGGGGCGCCTCCCAAGCTCGTTTGTAGCGCCATCGAGAACCCAAAATGCCCATGGCGCTGACTTAAGGAATAAACCTCCGATTATTGTCGATGCAGACCCTCTTCCGCCAGAGCCTCATGCTCTAACTGCGGTTATAGGTGGGATTTCTACTCGGAAGTACCCCTGCTGGCCGAGGCCAGAACCCGGTCGAGCTCGGCGTGCATGTTGACGAGGCGGCAGTCGAAATCCCCCAGCACGAGTGCGTCGATGCCATCGGAGGCCATCCCGGCCTGCACCCGCCCGATGCCGTCGAGGTCTTGGTTGACAACTTCGGCGATAACCGTCCCCTCGGGGAAATGGATCATCTCGGGGGGCGGGCCTGGTCCTGCTCGATCCCCGAGCCGATAGAACAGCCAGAAGTCGAAGTGCGAATGCCCAGCGTGGTCGCCGGGACGAGCCCGAAAGATGGTGTACATGTCGCTGTGCACGTTCAGCACCACGTTGGGGAACACCAGATAGTGGTAGTCGTCGAGGATCTGCTCGTCGGTGTAGTGGCTGAAGTCCACCCCTTCGGCCGCCGCTCGGTCCCGCACAAGACCCACCGCCCAGTCCCGGGCGCTTTGGCCAGCCAGGTCCACTTCGTCATGGGGCTGGAGCCCCAGCATGGTGCTGTAGTTGTCCACGAAGGCTCGGGCCACCTCTTCTTGGTCGGCCTCCGGAAATCGGGGCGAGCCGATCCCCAGAGGAATCTTCATCATGGAGTGGCCCCGGTCCCACAGCTCATAGGTGGTGTTGAGCGCATCCATGAAACCCCGCAGGCCAGGATGCAGCCCCTCCAGGTGATAGGCCTCGTTGAAGGCGTCCACCGTGGTCTTCCAGTTGCCGGCCAGCGGGATGGTCCAGCACGCCGTCAGCTTTCGCCCCCCAAGATTGAAGGGGGCCAGCGTGGCCGCCACCGGATCGAGAAACTCGTCGAGATCGGGGCCGTCTGGAGATGGGTTGATGAACACCATCTGATGCCAGGTGGCCAGCCGCACTGGGGCCAACGACATGTCCTCGTTGGCGATCACCCCGAAGTTCTTGCGGTATACGACCTCCTTTAGCGAGCCGTCTAGGCCGTAGCACCAGTCGTGGAACCCGCAGCGCAGCTCGTCGGCGTTGCCCTTGCCCTCGCACAGCTGGAATCCCCGGTGGCGGCAGGCGTTGTAGAACGCCCGCAGCTCGCCGTCGTGACCTCGAACCACCAGATAGCTCTGGTCGCCCATGCGGTATTCAAACCAGTCACCGGGCTGGGCCACATCGCTGGTCAAGCAGGCCAACTGCCAGGTTGTCGGCCACAGCCGCTGCCGCTCCACCTCCGCATACTCCTCGTTGAGGTAGCGGCCTTTGGGCAACCGGGCCGGGGTGCCGCTCCCGTTGCCGGGGCGAATCTGATAGCGATCCAGGTCGATGCCCATGGCGATTCGGGTTCTACCGGGTGCCGCGCACCAACCGGCCGGGGCGGGCCCCGGTGTCGGTCCCGTTGCTGCGGGTCACCTCGCCGGACACGACGGTGGCCACGTAGCCATCCGCCTGCTGGTCTAGGCGGCGGCCGCCAGCCGGCAGGTCGTGGACCACCCGGGGAGAGCGCAAGGTCAGCGCCTGATGGTCGATCACATTGGCGTCGGCCCGCTTGCCCACTTCCAGGGTGCCCCGGTCGTCCAGCCCGTACAGGGAGGCGGTATCGTTGGTCTGCTTCCTCACCACCCACTCCAAGGGGAGCTGCTCGCCCCGGGTGCGGTCCCTGGTCCAGTGGGTGATCATGAAGGTGGGGATGGAGGCGTCGCAGATCATGCCGCAGTGAGCCCCGCCATCCGACAGCCCCGACACCCCGGCCGGATGCAGCAACTGCTCCCGGATTACGTCGTGATTCTCCTCTACGTAGTTGAACATGGGCAGCATCATCAGAGCACGGCCATCGTCGGTAAGGCTGAGGTCGTACAGCATCTCAAACGGGTCCACGCCGCGGGCCTCGGCCATGGCGGTAACGGTGCGGTCGTGGGTGGGCTCGTAGTCGGGCGGGTCGCCAATCACATACAGCTTGTGGATCATCGACGCCACCATGCTGGGCATCTGGTCGAACAGCACGGTCGGGTCGGGGGGTAGGTCGTCTTCGCCCAATATGGCCGCCCGGACCGACGGCTTGCGCAGCTCAGCCACCAGTTGATCGAAGGGCAGATGGGCCAGCGATGCGAACGTGGGCCGCTTGGCAAAGGCGTGGTTGGTTTGAAGCCCGATGAGCATCCCGAAGGGGCGACCGGCGATTTGGGGGTACACCCGGGCGCCCTCGTCAACCGCCCGAAGCGACTCATCCATCATCTCTCGCCACAAATCGGGAGCGGCCTCCAGTTGCAACAGAGCGAACGACACCGGCACGTTGAAGTGGGCCGACAGCCGGCGCATCCAGTCCATCTCCTTGGGTGGAGCCACTAGATCCAGTCCGGCCGCCCCCGCGGGCGCCAGCTCGAACACGCCAGATCCGGCATCGGCCAGCGCCCGGCCCAAACCGAACAGCTCGTCCTCGGCGGCGAAGGTACCCGGCACCGGTTCGCCGTCGATGGCCCGGTGGCCCAGCGTGCGGGACGTGGACACCCCCACCGCCCCAGCTTCGATGGCCTCGCGCACGATGGCGTACATGGCCTCGATGTCTTCGGGGGTGGCCGGCTCGTTCTTGGCCCCCCGCTCCCCCATCACGTAGCCCCGTACCGCGCCATGGGCCACCTGGGCGGCCACGTCGATGGCCAGCTCGCGCTGCTCGACAACGTCGAGGTACTCGGGGAAGGTCTCCCACCCCCAGGAGATGCCCTCGGATAGGGCCGCTCCGGGGATGTCCTCCACCCCTTCCATTAGTTGGATGAGCCATTCCTCTTGGCCGGGCTGTACCGGGGCGAAGCCCACGCCGCAGTTGCCCATCACCACCGTGGTCACGCCGTGGTTGGACGACGGCTGGAGCTTGTCATCCCAGGTGACCTGCCCGTCGTAGTGGGTATGGCAGTCCACAAAGCCCGGAGTCACCAGCAGCCCGGTGGCGTCGATGGTCTTGGCCGCCTCGGGAGCCAGACCTCCGCTGCGGTCAACCACCGCCACCTTGCCGTCCTTCACGCCGATGTGGCCCAAAAAGCGGTCGGCACCGGTGCCGTCCACGATCGTGCCGTTGGCGATGACCAAATCCAGCATGGTCTTACCTCACTGTTTTGCTGATTGCGATGTTGACTATGTGCCCGGTTTCCTACGCGCCGGCTCGGAGCAGTTTGCCGGGACGAGCCCCTGTGTCGGTGCCGTTGCGGCGGGTCACCACCCCGCTGACCAGCGTAGCCACATACCCAGTGGCCCTCTGGTCGAAGCGCCGGCCCCCTGCGGGCAGGTCGGCCACCAGCTTGGGCGGGTGGAGCGTCAAGTGCTCGTGGTCGATCACGTTGATGTCGGCCTTCATGCCCGGCTCCAGCGTCCCCCGATCGGTGAGGCCGAACAGCCGGGCGGTGTCATGCGACTGCTTGCGCACCACATACTCCAAGGGGAGCTTCTCGCCCCGCTGGCGGTCGCGGGCCCAGAAGGTGAGCAGCCAGGTGGGCATGGAGGCGTCGCAAATGGCGCCGCAGTGGGCGCCGCCGTCGGAAAGCCCCGACACTCCCGAGGGATGCAGGAACATCTCCCGCACTGCGTCGGCGTTGCCGTGGCTGTAGTTTAGGAATGGGAACAGCAGCAGTGCCCGGCCGTCATCCTCCAACAGCAGTTCGTAGAGCAGATCCTCGGTCTCCCGGCCTTGCGCTTCCGCGATAGCGGCCACCGATCGCTCGGGACCGGGCTCGTAGTCGGGGGGATCGCCCAGCACGTAGATCCGGTGAAGCTGGGTACCCATGTACTCGGCGAACTGGTTGGTGAACGAGCTCTCCTCCGACAGGATGGCCGCCTTGCGCTCAGGCCGGCGCAGCTCGGCCACCAGTTCTTCAAGGGGCAGCTCGGCCAGCTCGGCAAAGCTGGGCCGGCTGCTGAAGGCGTGGTTGGTCTGAAGCCCGATCAGGATGCCGTTGCACCGAGGGGCGACCTGCGGGTGGAGTTGAGCGCCCTCGGCGACAGCATCGGCCGACAGGTCCATTATCTCCCGCCACAGCTCGGGGGCGGCGTCCACCTGCACCAGGGCGAATGTGACCGGGCGACCGGTGGCGGCTGACAGGCGGCGCATCCAGTCGACTTCTTTGTGGGGAGCGGCCAGGTCTTCGCCGATCACTCCGGCAGGGGCCAGCTCGTACAGGCCGTGGCCCACCTCGGTCAGCGCCTCGCCGATGCCGAACAGCTCGTCCTCAGCCGCATAGGTGCCGGGAACCGGTTCACCGTCTATGGCCATGTGGGCGATGGTGCGCGACGTGGAGAAGCCGAAGGCTCCGGCTCGCAGCGCCTCGGCCACGATGTCGCGCATCTGGGCGATGTCTTCGGAGGTGGCCGGCTCGTTCTTGGCCCCCCGCTCCCCCATGACGTAGGCCCGCACTGCGCCATGCGGTACCTGGCAGCCGATGTCCAAAGACAAGGGCTTGCGCTCCAGCGCGTCGAGGTATTCGGGGAAGGTCTCCCACTCCCAGGTAATGCCCTCCGACAGCGCAGCACCGGGGATATCCTCCACCCCCTCCATGAGCTGGATGAGCCATTCCTCGGTGCCGGGACGCACTGGGGCGAACCCAACCCCGCAGTTGCCCATCATCACAGTGGTCACCCCGTGATGAGCCGACGGCTCCAGGATAGGATCCCACGTCACCTGGCCGTCGTAGTGGGTGTGGCAGTCCACAAAACCGGGGGTCACCACCAGCCCGCTGGCGTCGATAACCTCATTTCCCTCCAGGTCGGGGTTGCCGCCGGAGTAGACCCCAGCGATCCGGTCCCCGTCGATGGCCACGTCCCCCGTGTACGGCTCACCCCCCGTGCCGTCCACAATCAAACCGCCCTTGATCACCAGGTCGTGCATAACGCCATGGTAGAGGTTGGTGGCTTTCACCGCCGATCCGCAGGCGCTGGGAACAGAACAAACCGCGGTACTGAGATAACGTCGGGGGATGGCTGAGATCGTCGTTTATCACAACCCCGGTTGAGGCAAGTCCCGGGGCGCGCTCGAGATCCTCGAAGCGCGCGGCGTCGAGTTCGACGTTGTGCAATACCTAAAGGCGCCGCTGAGCCGCGACGACTTGGAGCGGTTCTTGGCGATGCTGCCCAACGAGCCCTCTGAGCTGATTCGAGAAGACAACCACTTCAAGCAACTCGGACTGAGCATCGGCGACTACCAAAGCGCCGGTGCGGTTGTCGAGCTGCTGTTGGAGCACCCCAAGCTGATGCAGCGCCCGGTGGTGGTCCGCGGCGACCGGGCCGTGATCGCTCGCCCCTCCGAGGTGGTTGAAGAGCTGCTATGAGGGTTGAGAGCGGCATGTCGCAGGCTGAGGCCAGAGCCCGACAGCATTCCTCGACGAGGCGCCGGAAGCCACGGAAAACCCCTTTGGAGTCTGAGGAGTTTCCCGAGGGCGCCACCATCGTGGCCGGGCCCGACGGCAAGCCGTATCCGGTGGCCGCGGTCTGGCGGAGGGCGCTGGCCCGGCTGATCGACGCCATCACCGTGTTCTTCGTCCAGTGGATGTTCACCGTGATCCAAATCCTGTGGTTCATGGACGACGTGTCCAACCGGTGGCAGCCCGAGCCCTGGGGCCGGGCCACCGCGGCCATCTTGGCCTACATCTTCTTCCACTTCGTATACACGATGGTGTTCCTGCGCTGGAACGAGGGCCAGACCCCGGCCATGGACTTGATGAAGCTGCGGGCCGTGCGCACTAAAGACGGCAGCCACCTCGGTTTGGGCCGGTGCGGCGCCCGATGGCTGGTGGGCGGGGTGTCGTGGATTGCGCCCCCCGTGGTGCTCGGCGGGATCATCGTGAATGCAGCCACCTACCTGACGGTCCCCTTCGATCGCCGACGTCGTACGGTGTCGGACTGGGTGGCTGGAACCACAGTCATCGCCTACAACCGCGACAAGGAAGACCCCGACGGGCAACTCGAGGAAGTGCTGGATGAGTTTGGCCAGCCGATGACGGTCCGCGAGCAGATCCGGCGCAAGTACGGCCTCTTCGGCGGCTTGACCGGGCTGGGACGACGGCTCGGCGACCGGAATCGGGATGACCGCACATCACCGCGGGATTCCCAGAGGCTCTGAAATTCGCGTACCATGTCGGCCACATCGAGAGCAGCCCATACAAAACGGGGGGAACGTCGTGGCAGCTGAGCGTCCGCTTTTGGAGGTGGAGAACCTCCGCACCTACTTCGATACGCCGCGCGGCATCCTGAAGGCCGTCGACGGGGTGAGCTTCACACTGGACAAGGGCGAGACCATCGGCATCGTGGGCGAGTCGGGCTCGGGTAAGTCGGTGCTGGTGCGATCCATCATGAACATCTTGACCAGCAACGCCATCATTCCCGATGGCTCCGAAGTGTTCTTCGACGGCAAGGACACCCGCAACCTGAGCCGGAGCGAGGCCAAGCACTTCTGGGGCACCCAGATGGCCATGATCTTCCAAGACCCGATGACCTCGTTGAATCCGGTCAAGAAGGTGGGCGTCCAAATCACCGAGTCCATCCGCTATCACCTCGGAGCATCCAAACAAGAGGCCATGAACCGGGCTCTCGAGCTCATGGTGCAGGTGGGCATCCCCGAACCCCGCAAGCGGCTCAAGGAGTACCCCCACCAGCTGTCGGGCGGAATGCGCCAGCGGGTCACCATCGCCATCGCCTTGGCCTGCAACCCCAAGCTGTTGATCGCCGATGAGCCCACCACCGCGTTGGACGTGACCGTGCAGAAGCAGATCCTCGACCTGCTGGCATCGCTCCAAGAGGAATTGGGCATGGCCATGATCCTCATCACCCACGACCTGGGGGTGGTGGCCGGCCGGGCCCGGCGCATCGGGGTGATGTACGCCGGAAAGATGGTGGAGACCGCGGATACCACCACGCTGTTCCACCACATGAACCACCCGTACACCGAGGCGCTGTTCAAGTCGATCCCCCGGGTGGAGCACCAGAGCCACACCCGGCTCGACGCCATCAGCGGCCGTCCGCCCGACATGGTGCTCGAACTGGTGGGATGCCGGTTCGCCCCCCGGTGCCGTTATGCCCAACAGCAGTGCCTCACCGATGAGCCGGAGCTGTTCGACACCGGCCAAGCCGGGCACCGCCAGGCTTGCTTCTACCCGGTGGGATCGCCGGAGAACGCCGAGGCCTTGGCCGCCAACCAGGAGACCGGGATCACCGCCGCCGGTCTCGACCTGACCGCAGCCGCGGTCTCATAAGCCAGCGACCACGAATTCGGGGAGGACATTCGAATGGCAGGAACAGGCAAGGCCCACATGAGAGGCACCGAAGCCCTGATTTCCGT
>JAJDTA010000117.1 GCA_022827405.1 Acidimicrobiia bacterium | reverse complement strand
GTCGCAGTATGAGTATCAAGTACCGAGACGCAAATCACGTGGTCGATGGCACTGAGATCGTTCAACAACGCGTCGTCGATGGTTCCGGCCACCTCTATAACGGCCACCGCTGCCTCCGAGCCGGAAAAGATCCGGTTCTGCATGTTGGCCACGTTCAGATGCCGGTGGCTTAACTCTTGCAGCACACCGGCCAGCACCCCCACCCGGTCGTGGTGGCGGACGCTGAGTGTGGCTGTGCGGTTGGGCACCTGCTCCAGGTTCACGCAGTCCAGCACAACGCCCGCGCGGTAGGCCTCGATCACATCCGCGGTTCCCTCGGCCACGGCAATCTGGGCTTGATCGGTGGAGGCTCCGATGTGGTGGGTGGCCGTCACCTTCGGGTGGCGGGCTAATTCTGAGCTGATCTGTCCGACACTGCTCGACGGCTCATTGGCGAACACGTCGAGACCGGCTCGCAAGTTGGTGCTGTTGAGCGCGGCTAGCAGGGCGGCCTCGTCCACTACCTCGCCTCGGCTGGTGTTGATGAGCACTGCGTCGGGCTTCATGGCGGCCAGGAATTCGGCGTCCACCATGCCATCGGTGGCACTGCAGCCAGGCACGTGCAGCGACACAATATCGCTGGTCGCCAGCAGCGTCGCCCGGTCGGGCACCTCTTCCACCCCAATGTCAGCCATGCGACGACAAACTTCGCGGGTGCGGTCGGCCCGAGCCACCGTGATGACTCGCAGCCCGCATGCGCTAGCCCGCTGGGCTACTTCGAGGCCGATGGCGCCCATGCCGATGATTCCCAGAGTGGAGCCGAAGAGGCCTCTGGCTTGGCTGTAGGAATGCTTGTTCCAGTCTCCAGATCGGAGATCGGCGGTGGCCGGAGCGATGTGGCGGTCGATGGCGAACATCAACCCGATGGCCAGTTCAGCCACCGCGATGGCGTTGCGTCCGGGCACGTTGCACACGAAAATTCCCAGTTCAGCAGCACGGCTGGCATCGATGGTGTTGGTCCCCGCCCCGGCCCTCACGACCAGGCCAAGCCGATCTGCGGCCTCCAGGGCGGCGCCGGTGACCTTGGTGCTGCGCACCACCAGCACGTCAAACCCGGAAATGTGCTCGGGCAGGCTCTCGGCGGTCAGCGAGGGGTCAACCACGCAATCGTCGCCCCCGGCCCGCAGCCGCTCGACGGCGCTTTCGGCCAAGCTGTCGGCAAAGAGGATTCGCATCACTCGGACTCCGTGATTGCTCTGCGGGGGATGGGATGCAGCCCAAACTGGTAACAGTCTGTGTGCCGCATTGCGGAACCGTTCCACGTTACGATACTCGCCTTTTTCGGGCTGTGCCCTGCGAATTGGGGGAAACCAGCCGCGGACTCTCCTGCCGAGATCATCGCCAAAGTCATGAGGCGCCTGGGCTGGGCCGGTATTTTCGGCGGCGTGGCAGACAGGCGCGGTCGGGGAGCAGTGCCCCGGCGAGGACGGCTGGGGCGCACGGCCAAAATGGCCGGATTGGGCGCCCGCAGTGGCGGACGATGGGCGAAGGCCAGGGCCCGCCAGGTGTTCGCCGACGCCCAGCGGTCGGAGGCCCTCGACGCCGAGCGGGAGCTGCGCACTGCCGCCGACGTGGTGGAAGTGCTGGGCAACATGAAGGGTGCCCTCATGAAGATTGGCCAAATGGCCAGTTACCTGGATGTCGGCCTGCCCGAGGCCACCCGGGCTTCTTTGGCCCAGCTCCAGGCCAACGCCCCGCCCATGAGTCCGGCCCTGGCCGAGTCGGTCGTGGCCGCCGAGTTGGGCGCTCTGCCCGGCGAGCTGTTCGAGGAATGGGATCCGGTGCCGATTGCCGCGGCGTCAATCGGCCAGGTTCATCGGGCCATCACCGCCGACGGTCGGGCCTGCGCGGTCAAGATCCAATATCCCGGCGTAGCCGAGGCCATCGCCGCCGACCTGGGATCGGCCCGGATGATTTTTCGGGCACTCTCGGTGCTGTTCCCCGGCCTCGATCCCGCCCCCATCGTGGAGGAACTGCGCCAGCGTCTGACAGAAGAGCTGGATTACGAGCACGAGGCGTCCAACCAGCGGCTGTTCGCCGATCACTACCGGGGCCACCCCTACATTGCCGTTCCCGCGGTGTTCGACGACCTGAGCTCAGCCCGGGTGCTGACCACCGAGCTGGCGGTGGGGGCGACCTTCGAAGAAGTGCTGGGCTGGCCCCAAGAACAGCGCAACCGGGTGGCCGAGACCATCTACCGGTTCTCGTTCGGTTCGATCTACCGCCTGTGGGCATTCAACGGCGATCCCCATCCCGGGAACTACCTCTTCCATCCCGACGGCTCGGTGATCTTCTTGGACTTCGGCCTCGTGAAGCGATTCACCTCAGATGAGACCGCCCAGTTCGAGCGGATGCTCACTGCCATGGTTATCGACCGCGACATCCCCCGGTTCAGAGCCGAGCAGGTGGCCGCCGGACTCCTGCCGGCCGACGCCCCGTTCAGCGACGACGAGGTGGAGGCGTTCTTCACCCACTTCTACGAGTTCGTGCTCACCGACGAGACCCGGACATTCACCCCCGAATACGCCGCCGCGGGGGTGCGGGCAATCTTCAACGCCTCCGGCGAGCACGCCGAGTTGAAGAAGGTGCTGAACGTGCCCCCCTCGTTGGTGGTGCTCCAGAGGATCAATCTCGGGTTGATCTCGCTGTTCGCCCAACTTGGCGCCACCGCCAATTGGCGGAGCATCGCTGAGGAGCTGTGGCCGTTCACCGATCGATCTCCATCCACATCCATGGGCCGAGACGCTCAGGCCTGGCGCATGTCCCTCCAGCAGTAGCGAGTACGAGCCAGAGGGGCTCCTAGCCTACGCTTCTCGCCCATGAGCATTTTGGGCAACGAGGTCAGGCGGGTGGAAGACCCCCGGATGCTGACCGACGGTGGAACGTACGTGGCCGACATCCCGTTGGAGGGGGCGGCCCACGTGGTGTTCGTGCGGTCGCCCATCGCCCACGCTCGGCTGCTCTCGGTGGACGTCAGCGAGGCGCAGGGCATGCCTGGCGTGCTCGACGTGGTGACCGGCGATGATCTGGATCTGGACTCCCGCCCTCCGATGGCGGGCGACGCGGCCATGTCCCGCCCGTTGCTGGCTACCGGGAAGGTGCGCTTTGTGGGCGAGGCCATAGCCGCCGTGGTGGCCGAGACCGTCGAGCAGGCCACCGATGCCGCCGAGGCGGTATGGGCCGACTACGACCCGCTGCCCGCGGTGGTCGATGCTGAGACTGCCGCGGACGGCCCCAAGCTGTTCGACGGTGCAGAGTCCAACGTGGCCATTGCCCTGCCTCCCGCGGTGGACCTGGACTTCAGCCAGTGCGACGTGGTGATCAGCCATCGAATCGTCAACTCCAAGATCTACGCCAGCCCCATCGAAGGCCGAGTGGCCGCCGCGGCGTGGGATGAGGATGGGCGCCTCACCTGCTGGTCGAGCACCCAGGGGGCCCACACCTCCCAAGGGGGAATCGCCGGGGCGCTGGGCTTGGACCCGTCGCAGGTGCGGGTGATTATCCCCGACGTGGGGGGAGGCTTCGGCACCAAGGCCGGCCCTGGTCCCGAAGAGTGCCTGCTGGGATGGCTGGCCCGCCGGGTAGACCGGCCGATGCGCTGGGCCGAGACCCGCACCGAGAGCCTCCAGTCGCTGGGCCACAGCCGGGCCCAGTTCCAGACCGTCACCCTGGGGGGCACCGCAGATGGCCGGTTCACTCATTACCGGTTGGACATGCTGGCCGACGCCGGGGCCTATCCGGGCGTCGGTGCCCTGCTGCCCACTTTCACCGGCCTCATGGCGCCGGGCAACTACGAAATTGAGAACGTGGCATGGTCGGCCACCGCGGTGGTGACCAACACCGCCCCGGTGCAGGCGTTCCGCGGCGCTGGCCGCCCCGAGGCCACCGCGGCCATCGAGCGGGCGGTAGACCTGTTTGCCGCGGAGATCGGCATGGATCCGGCAGAAGTGCGGCGCCGGAACTATCTGGCTCCCGACGCCTTTCCACTCACCACTCCCACCGGAGCGGCCTACGACTCGGGTGACTACCGGGCTTCGCTGGAGGCCGCGCTGGAGGCAGCCGGCTACGAGGGCCTGCGGGCCGAGCAGGCCGCCCGCCGAGAGCGGGGCGACGAGCAGCTCCTGGGCATTGGACTGGCTTCCTATGTGGAGGTCACCTCGCCGATGGGTCCCGTGTGTACCGAGACGGGAAGCCTGGAGCTGCGCCCCGATGGCACGGTGCTGGCCCGCACCGGGGCCACTCCCTTCGGCCAGGGCCATGTGACCACACTGGCGATGGTGGTGGCCGACACCCTGGGCATCGACATGGACCAAATTGAGATGATCCATGGCGACACCGACGAGATCCCCTCCAGCGACATCACTGGTGGATCCCGCACCGCGCAAATCGCTGGCTCGGCTCTGTTCGATGCCTCTGAGAAGATGATCGAGGCGGCTCGCCCTCTGGCCGCCGAGTTGCTGGAAGCGGCGGTGGCCGATGTGGTGCTCAACGCGGAGACCGGTCAATTCCACGTCGTTGGTACTCCGGCCCGGTCGGCGAACTGGGCTGATGTGGCCGCGGCGGCCACCGAGAGGCTGTTCGTGGAGAACGATTTTGAGCAGCACGGCGCCACTTTCCCGTTCGGCACCCATGTGGCCGTGGTAGAGCTCGACACCGACACTGGTGAGGTGAGGCTGGAGCGGCTGGTGGCGGTGGACGACGCCGGAAATCTGCTCAACCCGCTGCTGGCCCACGGCCAGATCCACGGCGGCCTGGCCGCCGGTGCGGCCCAAGCCCTTATCGAAGAGGTCCACTACGACCCCGACGGAAACCTGCTCACCTCCAACTTCGCCGACTACGGGGTGATCTCCACCACTGAGTTGCCCAGCTTCGAGGTCCACGAGTCGGTCACCCCCACCCCGCTGAACCCGCTGGGAGCCAAGGGAATCGGCGAGTCGGGCACAGTGGGCTCCACCCCCGCAGTGCAGAACGCGGTGGTAGACGCCCTGTCCCATCTCGGCATCCGCCACCTCGACATGCCCGCCTCCCCGCAAAAGGTGTGGTCGGCCATGGAGTCAGTCGACTAGCGCTTCACCTACGCTGGCGGGCCATGAAGTTCGGCATCGGTTTCGCAAACATTCTCCACTGGACGACAGCGCAAGGCGCAGTGGAGTTCGGCCAGGCGGCAGAGGCCGCCGGATTCGACTCAGTCTGGACGGTGGAGCACGTGGTGTATCCCGACGAGTACGCCTCGCAGTACCCCTACGACCCGTCGGGCAAGATGGCGATGACCCCCGATTCGCCGCTGCCCGACCCTCTCATCTGGCTGACCTGGGTGGCGTCGGCCACCACGAGCCTGCGGCTGGGCACCGGCATCTTGATCCTGCCCCAGCGCAACCCGGTGGTTCTGGCCAAGTCGCTGGGCACGCTCGACTCCATGTCGGGCGGCCGGGTCACCCTCGGGGTGGGCGTGGGCTGGCTCAAAGAGGAATTCGAAGCGCTGGGCATCCCGTGGGAGCGGCGGGGCCAGCGCACCGACGACTATATCGGAGCCATGCGGGCGCTGTGGGACGCCGACAGCACCTCCTTTGACAGCGATCACGCTTCGTTCTCCGGGGTCAGCGTGAACCCCAAGCCGGCCAACGGCCGAGTGCCCATCGTGATCGGCGGCCACTCGCGGGCCGCGGCCCGCCGAGCGGGGCGGTTGGGCGACGGTTTCTGGCCGGGGCCCCGCGAGGGGGTGTCCATGGCCGAACTCATCGACGAGATGCACCAAACTGCCGCCGCAGCCGGCCGGGATCCGGAGAGCATCGAGATCACCGTGGGGTTGCCCAACACCCCGATGGACGACCCTGCCGGGCTGATACAGGAGGTGGCCGAGTTGGGAGGCGACCGCCTGATCGTCCCCTCGTTCCTGTTCTTCGCCGACACTGCCAACACGATGGCCGCTTTCGGCCAGCAACTGAAGGACGCCGCCCAGTGAGCGGCATCGAATGGCTACTGAGGGAGGCTGCATGAGCCAGATCGAGCAATGGCACGCAGCCGCGGTTGAGCGGACCGGGCTCGACGACTTCGGCCTCGACGACTACCACGAGGGCCTCACCGTGCTGGAGGATTCGCTGGAGGCCGAGGCGGCCATGACTGACATCGGACGCTTTGCCATCGGCGAGATCATCACCGGGGCCCTCATGGGACGCCTCAAGGCCGTAGCCGGGCTGAAGGTCCGACCAGAGGCGGCCGACGTCAATGTCGAGCGGCCATTGGTCATCATCGGCCTGCCCCGCACCGGCACCACGGCCTTGCACCAGCTGATGGCGGCCAGCCCCCACTTCCAGGGATTGGAGCTGTGGCTGGCCGAGATGCCCCGGCCCCGCCCGCCCCGCGACCAGTGGGAGCAGATCGACGACTACGTCAACTGCAAGGCCAAGATGGACGCCATGGCCGAGATGAATCCCGACCAGTCCACCATTCACTTCCAGTCAGCCGAGCTCGTGGACGAGTGCTGGAACTTGTTCCGCCACTCATTCGCCAGCGTGACGTTTGAGTGCCTGTTCCGTATCCCCACCTATTCCGCCTGGTGGGCGAACTGCGACATGGGCCCGGCCTACGCCCATCACCGCCGCAGCATCGGCCTGATCGGCGTGGACGAGCCCGACACCTGCTGGCTGCTGAAGGACCCCAGCCATCTCTTTGCCCCCGAAGCGCTGTTCGCCACCTACCCCGACGCCAACGTGGTGATGACCCACCGCGATCCGTTGAATGCGGTGGCCTCGGTGTGCAGCCTCACTGCCGTCAGCCGCCAAGGATTCGAAGAGCATCCCGACAACATCGCCCACGGGGCCGAGCAGACTGAGCTGTGGGCTCGGGGCATCGAGCGGATGCTGGCCTCGCGGTCCGGGCGGGAGGACCGGTTCTACGACCTCCAATTCGCCGACTTCCAGTCTGATCCGCTGGGCTGCGTGGCCGCCATCTGCGACCGGTTCGGATACCAATTCGACGCCGCCGCAGAGCAGGCCGCGGCCCAATGGGCCGCTGATCACCCGAAGGGTGAGCACGGCGTCCACGACTACAGCCCCGACCAATACGGACTGCGGGCCGAGGTCGTTCACGAGCGCTATGCCGACTACATCGAGACCTGCGGGGTGGCAGTGGAATGAGTGATATCGATCTGGCCAAGAGCTGGGATGAGTTCTGCGACGCCCTGCGGGATGCAGGCCGCCATGTGTTGGAGGCCTCCCCCGACGACGACTTCGACCGGGCCGAGGGGTTGCGCTACGTGACCCGTTTGGCCCGCAACTTCCTGAACGCCAACCTCGAAGAGGCCGATCCGGCCCGGGCCGTCCTCAACCAGTCGGGGGTCAAGATCGGCCTGGACAACCCTGACTACGCCTACGGCGGCGCCCGATTGTCGCCCCGCTTCGACTACCGGCTCCGAGGCCGACTCAACGACGCCCACTCCATTCGCATGGGGGCGTTCAGCGGTGGCTTGGGCACCCCCGAAGGGTTGATCCGCGACAGCTACTTGACCACCGATGAACTCGCCTTGGACGACGACGGCTGCTTCGAGGTGGCCATCAGCACTGAACCCCAGTCGGGGCCTTGGCTGGCCATGAAGGAGGGCACCAACTCGCTGAACGTCCGCCAGACATTGCTGGACCGGCCCAATCAGACCCCCGCCGAGCTGACCTTGGAGCGGACCGACGCGGGCAGCCCCCCTGAACCGGTTGATCCCGAGCGGCTGGCCGGGGCGTTGGGCCGGGCTGGGTTCACCGTGGCCGCAGTGGTGGGCCAGTTCCTGGGCTGGACGGCCAGCTTTGCCGCCTATCCCCACGAAGTGCGGCCCATCGATCCCCAGCTTCTGGCCTTCGCCCAGGGCGATCCCGACACGTCGTACAACTACGGCTACTACGACCTTGGTCCCGACGTGGCCTGGATCATCGAGTTCGAGCCCCCCGAGTGCGAGTACTGGAACATCCAGCTCGGCAACCACTGGCTGGAATCGTTGGACTTCGAGTACTACCGAACCAGCCTGAATCACCACACCGCGGCGGTCGAAGACGACGGCACGGTGCGGGTAGTGGTGGCCCGACGCGATCCCGGTCATCCCAACTGGCTGGATACCGCGGGGCATGCCCGGGGCGGTCTGGCTTTGCGCTGGGTAGGGGCAGAAATCGAGCCCGAGGTCCGCTGCCGGGTAGAAGAGCTCTAGATTTTGTTGCTTGGACGGCCTGGCCCGTCGGTGGGAACCCCGCTCATGTCGGCATTGAGCTGGGCCTTGGCCATTAGATCGGCCACCACCGGGTGGAGGGTGGTGGGGTCTTGAGAATCGAGCGGCACGTTGGGGCCGAGGGCCCAGCCCTCGGCGATGCCCAGTCGACCGTTGCCCACCACCCAGACTCGGCCGGTCACGTTGTCGGCTTCGGGGCTGCACAGCCAGGTGACGATGGGGGCGATCCACGTGGGCGACATGGTCTCTTGGACCTCATCTGAAATGTCGGCGCCGCCCATCAGCGGGGCGGTCAGCCTGGTCAGGGCGCTGGGGGCGATGCAGTTCACGGTGATGCCGTAGCGAACCAGCTCCATGGCCGAGATCACCGTGAAGGCGGCGATGCCCGCTTTGGCCGCGCCGTAGTTGGTCTGGCCCACGTTGCCGAAGATGCCCGAGGGAGACGCGGTGTTGATGATCCGGGCTTGGAAGCTCTGCCCGGCCTTGGTCTGCTCCCGCCACCAGGCGGCGGCGTGGTGGACCGGGGCGAAGGTGCCCTTGAGGTGCACTTGCACCACCGCATCCCAGTCGGCCTCGCTCATGGAGAACACCATGCGGTCCCGCAGGATGCCGGCGTTGTTGATGAGGATGTCCAGCGTTCCAAAGGTGTCGATGGCCTGGTGGATCATGTCCCGGGCGGCGTCGAAATCGCTCACGTCGGCGCCGTTGACCACCGCCTCGCCGCCCATGGCCCGAATCTCCTCGACCACCTCACCGGCGGGACCGGCGTCGCCGCCCCCGCCGTCCGGGTCGGCCCCCAAGTCATTGACGACCACTTTGGCACCGTGGTGGGCCAGCATCAGGGCGTACTCCCGCCCGATGCCTCGTCCTGCCCCGGTGATGACCGCGACTCGTCCTTCGCAAAGTCTGCTCATGATGTCGAATCCCTCGTGCTGTCGAGCCCTCGTCTGTTCTAAAGGGCTTCGCCGTCGAACTATAGAAGGGCGTCGGCCAGGGTTCGCCATTGGGCCAGGGGCAGCTCGCCCCGGGGGGTGAGCACCTGTACGGCCACGTGGTCGGCACCGGCATCGTGGTGGGCCTGGATGCGGCCCCGAATGGTGTCCAAGTCGCCCCAGGCCACGATGGCGTCCACCAGTCGGTCGGACTGCTCGTTCACATCCTCCTCGGTGAAGCCCAGCCGATAGAGGTTGTTCACGTAGTTGGGGAGCCCCAGATACAGGGCCATGTTCTCCCGGGCCAGTTCCCGAGCGGCATCGGGATCGGTCTCCAAGCACACCTTCTGCTCGGGGGCCAACAGGGCGTCGGGCCCCATGATCTCGCGGGCGAGGGCGGTGTGCTCGGGGGGGACGAAATAGGGGTGGGCGCCCGCGGTGCGCTCGGCGGCCAGCGCCAGCATCTTGGGGCCCAGCGCGGCCAGCACCGTCGGTGGCGCCTCCTCCGGTCCGGTGGCCATGTACATGGCCCCGTCCATCTCGTTGAGGTACTCCACCATGTAGGAGTAGGGCTTGGAGTAGTCCAGCTTGCGGATCCCCTCGATGAACGGGCCGTGGCTTACGCCGATGCCCAACAGGAATCGGTTGTCGTACGCCTCAGCCACCGTCTTCTGGGCGGCTGCGGTGGTCATGGGGTGGCGGGCGTGGATCTGCACGATGCCGGTGGCGATCTTCAGCGTGCTGGTGGCTCCCAGCATGACCGACGCCGACACGAATGGATCGCGGCCCACTGCCTCGGGGATCCACACCGTGGGCCAGCCCATCTCCTCGAGTTCGGCGACGACCTCTCGTACCCGACTCGAGGGCTGCTGGTCCAAAACGCCCTGCCACAATCCGATGCTTCCGATGTCCATAAGTGCGATGGTAACGCTGGCCTGTTAGGCGGTCGCATCGGCGGGACTACGCTTCGGGCCGTGCCAAGTTACGAGACCTTGCTATTTGAGGAGTCCGACGGAGTAGCGGTGATCACGATCAACCGCCCCGAGCGGCTCAACTCTATGGACAACACGGCGTGCGACGAGCTTCGGGCCGTGTGGGCTCACCTTCGCTACAACGACGATGTGCGGTGCGTGATCCTCACCGCCACCGGCGATCGGGCCTTCAGCACTGGAGTGGACATCACCGGATCATGGAAGCAGCCGGCCTCGCCGTTCATGGTTGACGACCCAATATCCACCGTCGGACCCAAGTCCAACGACTACTGGCGCCCGGTGATCGCCGCGGTCAACGGCATGGCCGCCGGAGGTGCGTTCTATTTGCTGGGCGAGGTGGAGTTCATCATCGCCTCCGACAACGCCACCTTCTTCGACCCCCACGTGAGCCACGGCATGCCCGCGGTCAACGAGCCCATGTTCATGCTCCAGCGGATGCCGTTGGGCGAGGTCATGAGAATGTCGCTGCTGGGCCGCCACGAGCGAATGTCGGCCCAGCGGGCCTTCCAGATCGGGCTGGTGCAAGAGGTGGTGCCGCTGGAGGAGCTGATGGACACGGCCCGATGGTGCGCTGAAGCCATTGTTTCGGCTCCCGAACGCCTGGCTGTTGAGGCCACCATGAAGGGACTGTGGACGGCGCAGTACACCACGTTGGCCAACGCCATGAACAGCGGGGTGGCCTTTTTGAGCCTGGCCGGAGCCGAGGAGGAGATCACCGAGAAGGCCCGGGGCATCAAGGAGCAGACCCGTATCGAGCCCCGTATCCGATGAGCCCTTCTGAGCCCTTGGGGCCCGGCGCGCTGGACGGGCTGCGGGTGGTCGACCACACCGACCTGCGGGGTGCGCTGTGTGGGCGAGTGCTGGGTGATCTTGGGTCTGAGGTGATCCGGGTGCCGCCAGTTCCCGATCCCGACGGGCTGGCCCACGCCCATCGCAACGCCAACAAGGCGCCGGGCAACCCCGCCGAGTTGGAGGCGCTGATGGCAGCCGCCGACCTGCTCATCGACAACACCGGCTTGGACCTTCACGAAGTGTCCGGGCGCCATCCTCAACTCGTGGTGGTAGCTCTGACCGACATGGGGCTCACCGGCCCCCGCTCGGACTGGAAGTTGGAGCCGCTGCCGGCGTTCGCCTCCTCGGGCGGGCACTTCCTGTCGGGCTTCCGGGATAAGTCCCCGTGCTGGCACCCCGGTTATCTGGCTCATGACTGCGCCTCGGTGTTCGGCGCCATCGGCGGGCTGGCCGCGGTGATGGACCGCCGTCGCCACGGCCAAGGCCAGGTGGTGGAGGTCAGCGTGCAGGAGGCCGCCCTGTCGGGGCTCAACCCCTGGTCGGTGCTGATTCCCGACTATGTGCGGCACTTTCCCGAGCTGCCCGATGAGGGTCGCCGCAACGCCGATGGGAATTACTGGATTTTCCCGGCCCGTGACGGCTGGGTGCGCACCGTGATCGGCACCCCCTACCAATGGACCGGCTTCGTGGAAGTGCTGGGCAACCCCGACGCACTGACTGGCCCGGAGTGGGCCGACGGCGTTTTCCGGGGAAGGAACCGGGACGTCATCCACATGGTGGCCGATGAGATCACATCGCAGCGGGACCGGTCCGACCTGTTCGAGCACGGCTTGGCCGCGGGGACCACCATCGGGATGATCCAGTCGCCCTGCGAATTTGCCGCCCATCCCCAAGTGGCTGGCCGGGGGTTCTTCCGCTATGACGTGGAGGGTTCTGAGGAGCTGCCCATGCCCGATGCCCCCTGGAAGCTGTCGGGCACCCCCGCCGGAGTCCGGAACCGGGCCCCTCAGGCAAAGGACGAGCGAGTTCAGTTCAATGCCCGTTCCGCAGACAATTCATGGGCACCAGGACCGTCAAACGGCTCAGGCGAGAATGGCCAATTGCTCGCCGGTGTCCGAGTGGTGGAGTTCGGCATGGCCGCGGTGGTGCCCGAGGGCACCTGGATGCTGTCGGAGCTCGGGGCCGACGTCATCAAGATCGAGTCGGTGGCCCATCCCGACTCTTTACGCTTCGCCGGTCGGGGCGACCTCAACAAGGCCTTCCCGTTCAACGCCGAGAGCCGGGGGCGGCGGTCGGTGGCCCTCGATATGACCACCGAGAAGGGACGAGAACTGGCCCTGGAGCTGTTCATGGCTGCCGACGTGGTAGCCGAGAACCTGCGGGGCGGGTCGCTGGACAAGCTCGGGTTGGGGTGGGATGACATGTCGGCCCGGCGGTCCGATCTGGTGTACGTGTGTTCGCAGGGCTACGGCCGGGGTGGCCCGATGGGCAAGATGCCGGCCTACGGGCCGCTCAACGCCAGCTTCGCCGGTGCCCACTGGCTGTGGAACCACGCCGATGTGCCATTCCCGTGCGGCACCACGCTGAACCACCCCGACCACATTGCAGGCAAGCTGTTGGCGGTGGCGGTGTTGGCCGCCCTCGACCACAAGCAGCGCACCGGCGAGGGTCAGCTCATCGATATGGCCCAGACTGAAGCCGCCGCCTACCTGATTGGCGAGGTGTACATGGGCGCGGCCGAAGCCGGCGCCGATCCTCAGGCCTGCGGCAACCGCTCGGAGGAGGTCGCCCCCCACGACGTGTACCGCGCCGGCGGCGATGACGACTGGGTGGCGCTGGCCTGCCACGACGACGAGTCGTGGCAGCGGTGCTGCGAGGTCATCGGCGTGGAGAACCGGTGGCCGGCCAACGCTGACCGGCTGGCCCACGTCGAGGCGGTGGACGCCGCAGTAGCCGCCTGGATGTCCCGGGGCCTGGCCGCCGAGCGGGCCGAGCGCCTACAGGCCGCCGGGGTGTCGGCCATGGCGGTGATGGGGCCTTATGACCATCTAGGCGATGAGCATCTGGCCGTGCGGGGGGCGCTCGACGTGTTGGAGCACCCGGTTGTGGGCAAAGAAACCCACGTGGCCAATCCCATCCGCTTCAGCCGCACCGCCAAGCGCACCGCCGGTCCATCCCCGCTTCTCGGTGTGGACACCGTCGAGGTGCTGGGCGAAGTGCTCGGGATCCCACCCGATGAGGTAGAAGCCCTCGCCGAGGCCGGCGTGTGCCGCTGAGCTCGAATCAGAGAACAAGGGAGCAGGAATGAAGGTCTTGGTCATGGGCGGGAGCCAGTTCAACGGCTACTCGCTGGTCATGGAACTCGTCAAGCATGGCCACGAGGTCACGGTGTTGAACCGGGGGCGCACTGCGGTTGACTTCCCCCGGTCGGTTCGCCGGCTGGTGGCAGATCGCACCGACCACGAGCAGGTGCGGTCGGTGCTCGGCGAGGAGAGCTTCGACGTGGTCCAGGACATGAGCGCCTACCACCCCGCCGACGTGGAGCTGATGATCGAGGTGTTCGAAGGGCGCATCGGCCACTACATCTTCGCCTCGTCCACGGTTATCTACGGCCCAACCGACATCCTGCCCATCACCGAGGACCACCCGGTTGACCGCGGTCCCGACCAGAACGAATACGGGCTGCACAAGCTGCTGTGTGAGGACATCCTGGTTGATGCCTGGCGCAGTCGGGGCTTCCCGGCCACCATCGTGCCGTTTTCCATGGTGTTCGGCCCCCGCAACATCCTGGCCGACCGGGAGCAGCGGATGATCCTGCGGCTGTTGCGGGACCGGCCCGTGCTCGTTCCCGGCGACGGCACCACTCTGGGCCAGGTAGGCCATGTGGACGACCAGTCCCGAGCCCTGCGGATGATGATGCTCCAGCCCCAGACCTATGGAAAGCGCTACAACCTCACCGGCGGGACCTACCAGTCGGACATCGGCTATGTGGACACCTTCGCCGAGGTGCTGGGCGTGCAGGCCAACAAGGTCTTCATCCCCGCCCCGGTGATGGACGACCTGTGGGACGGCGCCCTGGTCTTCGAGGAGGGACGGGCCTCCCCGGTGAACATCGACATTCGCAGCTCCGACAGCGCCCGAGCCAATGCCGACCAGACCCGGCGGCGGTTCAAGCTGGCCCAGCTGGTGCAGCGCCTGGCCCCCAACCTGCACCGCTGGAACCGCAGCGTGGTGTTCTCCGTCGACCGGCTGCGGGCCGACATCGGCTGGCAGCCGGAGTACACCCTGGCCGGCATGGTCGACCACGTGCATCGCTGGATGGTGAGCGAAGGCCTAGACCAGAGCCTCGATTTGGACTTCACCTTCGAAGACCAGATCTTCGCTCACGTGCATGTCGCTACCTGAGCCAAGGATCGAACGAACTCGCTACCTCTGGACCCGTTCGACGGTCACGATGTAGCTGATGTCTTGTCTTCCCGAGCTCTCGTCGATGTAGATGGCGTATCTCCCCGCCTCAGGGGCCACGAACCGGAGATGGGCGTTGGTGGAGAACCCCAAACCGGTGTGGGGGTCTATGTCTTCGCTCATCTCTGATTCGCCGGTGTCGCGGTTTCTCACCGTGATGGTGGTGTCGGCCAGGATTGAATCGGTGCTGATCTCAATGACCTCGTCTTCTTCGAGGCTGATCTTGAACCAATCGGTGTCATAGGGGTAGTTGAAGAATCCGTAGACGGTTTCGACGTCGCCTCTGTCCAACAAGGTGGCGCCGTCGGCTTCATCCCTATAGGGGCGAAGCCTGATTGTGCTGGTCAACTCGAAATCGAATTCACCGTCTGACTCGCTGTTGATTCTTACGAAGTGATTGCCGCTGCGAAGCACTTCAAAGGTGGTTCTTTCGACCCCGGTCTCAGTCTTGTCCTGGGTGACGAGTGTCTTCACTGCATCGGAGACGATGATGACCCCGTCGCTGGTGCCCTTGATGGCAATGGTGACTTTGGTGCCGGCGGCCGCGTTGAAGGTGAAGGCCGGGCTGTCGATGCCCTGGACCCCGGTGACCTGGTGCTCGAAGTCCCCGAATTTTCTCGGAGCCCGGCGTTCGGTCTTGTCCTCGGATGGCCGGTAGCTATTGATCAGCCTCTCGATGATCACCGCATCGTCAGCCGCCGAAGTGGCCAGAGCAAATCCGGCCTCGCTGAACCTCCACGTGGAGATGCCCACCACTTCTCCTCGCAAGTTGAGAAGGGCGCCGCCGCTTTGCCCGCCGGCTATTGCCGCGTCGGACTGGAGCAGGGTGAGGTTGTAGGTGGTCCATTCGCGTAGACGAGACAAGATGCCCCGGGTGATGGCGGGTTGGGGGAACAGTTCGGGCTCCGACGGATAGCCCACCAACAGGAGATCGCTGCCCGGGGGTAGATCATCTCGATCAGAGAACACCAGCGGTCGATGGGGAGCGTCAATCGGTCCCAGCACCGCCAAGTCGGCTATGAAGTCCCGTCCAATAACTGGCACGTCCTCGAATTCGGTCCCGTCGGGGAACACCAGCCAGGCCTCGTCATAGGGCCACACCACGTGATTGTTGGTGACGATGTAGCCACCTTCGATCAAAATCCCGCTGCCGAGCTTTGACGACGTCTCGACCAGTGCGATTGAGGGGGATACCAGCGCGTACACCTCAGCTGGGGACATATCCTCGTTCTGTGCTGTGGGGGTGGGGCGGGCCGTAGGGGTTGGGCGGGGAGAGGGTGTGGCAGTAGGTGTTGGGGTGGGCTCTGGTGCCTGGTGACCACAGCCCCCCGGGACGACGAGGGTGTCGATATTGAACCGGCAGCGATAATCGTTGAGCAGCGCTTCCTGCGCGTTCACCAGCCAGTCGCGCCGGGTGAGTTCCTCGGCCGTCGGCGTTCCGGTGAACGGTTGGGGCTCGATGGCGGGAAGCCCGGGAGCGCCGTCAACACACCCCCCCGGGAGAAGATGGGTGTCGATGTCGAAGCGGCAGCGGTAGATGTTGAGCAGCGCCTCCTGTTCGGCGATCAGCTGATCGCGCTGGGCGATCTCCTCCCAGCTAACCGACTGGGCTCCAGCGGTGTTCGCCACTGACAGCACCGCCGCAAACATGGCCAGAAGAACCGCAACCCGAACAACCATACGACGTGGCGAAATGGTAATAGCTACGGCAATTGGCCGACGTGTCGAACTCACGGGTTCCCTTCTAGGTGCCTGCTATTCCGAAGATGCCGGGTCCAAGGCCTGGCGAACGCGCCAGATCAGGATACCGGCAACGAGGACGGACAAGCCGGTTAGCACCGAGGGAACGGGCAGAGTGAAAGCCAAGGTGACGCAGCCAATGAAGCCGAGGCCGCTCATCGCCCTGGGCCAACGCCGCTGGGCGGGGGAGAGGGTCCAAGCCGAGGCGTTGGTCACGGCGTAGTAGAACAGCACGCAAAACGAGCTGAAGCCGAGCACGCTGCGCAGATCAGTGAGCGACACCAGCACGATCACCGCGGCGGCCACCGCGATCTCGGCGTAATGGGGCACCTTGTGGGTTGGATGGACCTTGTCCAAGACCCGGGGCAGATCCCCTTCGGCGGCCATGGCGAATGTGGTGCGACTCACTCCGGCGACGAGGGCGAGGAGTGCGCCGGCCGATGCGATGGCCGCACCCACCCGGACCACCGGGGTGAGCCCGTTCCACGATCCGGCGTCGGTGGCCGCGGCCAGCGGGGCGGCCGCCTCGGCCAGCAGCTCGGGACCGACCGCCCACAAGGCGGTGGCCGACACTGCGGCGTATACCAACAAAGTGATGCCCAGCGCGGCGGGGATGGCCCGGGGGATGGTCCGAGCCGGATCTTTGATCTCCTCGCCGAGGGTGGCGATGCGGGCATAGCCCGCGAAGGCGAAGAACAACAGGCCGGCTGACTCCAAGATCCCTCGGGCCCCGCCAACCCCCCAGTCGGCCAAATGTTCTGCATCGGTGTTGCCCCCGCCGACCGAGGCTGCCACCACCAGCCCGAGGGCGATGAGCACCAGCGAGACGGTGACCCGGGTGGCCTTCGCGGCACGAGTGATGCCCCGGAGATTGATGGCGGTCACCACCACCACTGCGGCGATGCCTGCTGGCCGAGGAGCCTCGGGAAGGGTGTAGGCCCCAAACGCCAGCGCCGATACCGACAAGGTGGCCGACTTTCCGATGACAAACCCCCAACCGGCACTGAACCCAGCCAGATGCCCCAGGCGCTTGCGGCCGTAGATATACGTGCCCCCCGATGCCGGGTAGAGGGCGGCCAACTGGGCCGAGGAGGTTGCATTGCAGAACGCCACCATCCCGGCCACCGCCAGCCCGATCATCAGCCCTGACCCGGCGGCAGCGGCTGCTGGCCCGATGGCGGCGAACACGCTGGCGCCGATCATCGAGCCAAGTCCCATTACGATCGCATCCCCGGTACCCAGCCGTCGGGCCAACCGAGTGGGGGGATTGCTCACAGTTCGCAGGATAGAAGGGTGGCAGGCTCATTCATGCTCCCCTGCGGCGAACAGGTCTCTCTTCCGACAGGATAGGGGCCATGGCTGAAGACCAAGTGACCTATGAGACAGACGGAGCGGTGGCGTCGATCACCCTCAACCGGCCGGACGTTTTCAACGCCTTGACCGACGAGATGTTCGATCAGATCGTGGCGTTCGTCCGCCAGGCCGAGGCGGATGACGACGTGAAGTGCATCTTGTTGGCTGGTGCGGGGCGGGGGTTCACCTCGGGTTTCGACCTGTCCAGCCCCGACGACTTCTACGGGGGGGCCGAGACCAAGGGGGGCCGGTTCGCCATCGCTGGACTGCGCCGCCGGGCGTGGGTGATGCGCGACCTGCTGTATTCGGCCAAGCCCATTGTGGCCCGGGTTCACGGGCCGTGCATCGGGGCCGGGCTGTACCTGGTGCTGGTGTGCGATTTCGCGGTGGTGGCCGACAACACGGTGTTCGGTCTGCCCGAAGAGCGGTTCGGTTCGGCGGGCACGTCGTGGCTGTATCCGATGCTGGCCTCCCAAATCGGTTTGAAGCGGGCCAACGAGCTGGTGGTGACCGGGCGCAAGTTCGACGCCGCCGAGGCCGAGCGACTCGGCCTGGTCAACCGGGTGGTGCTCTCCGACCAGCTCGACGAGGCGGTAGACCAGCTCACCGGGGCGCTGGCCAGCTTGCCCCGTGACGGCATAGCTACCGGCCGCACGGTGGCCCATCTGGCCTACGACATGTTGGGCATCGGCCAGGCTTTCACCCCCCACTACGGCGTTCATCCCCTCTTTGTGATGGGCACCCGCCGCAGTCCCGATGAGTTTGACTTCCACGAGACGTCGCGGGAGAAGGGCATGAAGGGTGCGCTGGCCGAGCGCGACGAGCGTTTCGGCGGTGACTACTGGGGCTGGTAGGGAGCGGCCGCCGACCGGCGACTATTGAGACTGGTAGGCGGCCCTAGGCATCATGGCGGCCTTGGGTTCGTAGGGCACCGACGGGTCGAAGTAAGGGCGGTCGCCGTCCACGGTGCAGCGGCGAATCTCCCGGACCTGGGGATAGTGGTCGGAAACCCCTCGGTGGTTGGTTGACCGCTCGTCCCAGATGGCCAGATCGCCCTCGGTCCACGACCACCGGCAGTGGAAGCGGGGCTGGTTGATGTGGCGCATCAAGAAGTCGAGCAGGGCATTGCTCTCGGCCTCGGTCAGCCCGACCACGTATTGATGGAAGTTGGTGGCCACGTATAGCGCTCGCCGCCCGGTCTCGGGGTGGGTCCTCACCAATGGGTGGTTGACTCCGGGGTAGGCCTCCCGCAGCAGGGGCACCAAGTCCCAGCTTCCCGACTTCTCGGCCATGTTGGTGCAGAACTGCGGGTAGTTGGAGTGGTGGAGCTCCAATCCGTCGATCATGGTTCGCATCGGCTCCGACAGGGCGTCGTAGGCCGAGGTGATGCTGCACCACATGGTGTCGCCGCCGTAAGGCGGCGCCACTAGGGATTGGAGCAGAGCAATCTTGGGGGGCACTTCGATCCAGGTCACGTCGGTGTGCCAGTTGTCGGTGGTGGGCAGGCTCTCGGCATCGTCGCGGATGAC
>JAJDTA010000203.1 GCA_022827405.1 Acidimicrobiia bacterium | reverse complement strand
TCATCGAGCGCTCCGGCATCCGCCCCCGTTCCCGTTGGCCGATGCGATAGCCAACAACATCAACTAGAAATAGAGCCGATGACCTACCCAAACACTCTCATCTTCGTTGACTTCCCCTCCGATGATCCTGAAGCGTCGGCCGCCTTCTACCACGAGGTGTTCGGCTGGGAGGTGGAGCCCCGCCCCGCCGGCGTGTTCCACCGGATCGTCCCCGGCCAGAACTTCCAGCTCGACGACGGCTCGCAGAGCGAAATCGGCAACCTGCACATGGGGATCCACAACGCGGCCAACGCCCGCCCCCATCCCGACCCCGCCGGCGTGGAGCCCCGCGGCCTGTCCGAAGACGGGCGCACCGTGCGGATCTGGATCCTGGTGAGCGACGACGACTCCTCCGACGCCATCATGGACCGGGCCGTGGCCCGAGGGGCCACCGAGCTGTGGCGCGAGCACTACTGGGCCGAGTTCAACGGGTTCAACGCCGCCTTCAAAGACCCGTGGGGCAACACCCTCATCCTGTGGACCAAGGGCGGCGACGATCCCCAGATCCCCGACGGCTGGACCGACGAGTAAGGCTGCCGTGACCGATCACGACCCTGTTTACGACGTTCACCCCCCAGCCGCCCGCTGGACCCACATCGCCCTGCGGGTGGCCGACATGGACGCCACCATCGACTGGTACACCACCCACACCCCGATGCGGCTGCTGGACCGGCGGGAAGACCACATGGGCTACGGGGCCTGGTTGGGCCACGGCGACTCCGCCGACTCGCCGTTCATCTTGGTGCTGGCCCAGTTCTTCCCCGAGACCGATCCTTTCAAGGACTCCCCCATGGCCAAGCTGGCCCCCTTCGCCCATCTGGGCATCGAGCTCACCAGCCGAGAGGCAGTGGAGGAGACGGCGGCCAAGGGCAGTGCCGAAGGATGTCTGGCCATGCCCCCCACCGACATGCCGCCCCCCATCGGTTACATCTGCATGCTGGCCGACCCCGACGGGAACATGGTGGAGTTCTCCTACGACCAGGGCGTCTACGCGCTCGCCCGCCAACTGGCCCAGCAGCAGAGTTGAGCCGACAGCCCGAGGTTCCTGACCGGGAAGTCCCCATGGCCGACGTAATGCAAGGTGTCCGCATCCTCGAGGTGGCCGAGCACACCTTCGTGCCCGCCGCCTCGGCGATTCTGGCCGAATGGGGCGCCGAGGTGGTCAAGATCGAGCATGTGGAGCGGGGCGACGCCATGCGGGGCCTGGCCTCCAGCGGCACGGTGTCGCTGGGCGACGGTGCCCATGTGCTGCTGGAGCACTCCAACCGGGGCAAGCAGAGCCTTGGTCTTGATCTCACGGCTGAGGCCGGCCTCGACATCTTGTATCGACTGGCCGTGGCCAGCGACGTTTTCCTCACCAACAAGCTGCCCAGCGTCCGCCAGAAGCTGCGCATCGACCTCGACGACATCCGGGCCCACAATCCCGACATCATCTACGTGAACGGGGGCGGCCAAGGCGAGAAGGGCCCCGACCGCAACAAGGGCTCCTACGACTCGCTGGCCTATTGGTCCCGCTCCAGCGTGGCTGCCGGGCTCACCCCTGAAGACGCCGACGAGGTGGTCGGCCCGCCGGGACCGGCGTTCGGCGACTCCATCGGGGCCATGACCATCGCCGGGGGCATCATGGGCGCGTTGTTCCACCGGGAGCGCACCGGGGAGGCCACCACCGTGGACGTGTCCCTTTTGGGAGTGGGCATGTGGTCGATGGGCGCCACCATCGCCATGTCGCTCCAGCACCAGACCCCTTGGCGGGGCCGCCCCAAGGACATGCCCGTTCGCAACCCCTTGAGCAACATCTATCGGACCAAAGACGGCCGATTCATCTTCCTGACCTGCCTGCAAGCAGGCAAATACTGGGCCGAGACCTGTGCGGTGGTGGGTCGCCCCGAACTGGCTGAAGACGAGCGGTTCGCCGACGCTGCGACCATCGCTGAGAACGCCGCGGCCGGGGTCGAATTGTTGGCCGAGGCCTTTGCCGAGCGCACCCTGGCCGAGTGGCGCGAGGCCCTAGAGGACTTCAGCGGCCAGTGGGCGGCGGTGCAAGACACTCTCGAGGTGGCCGTGGACCCCCAAGCAGTGGCCAACGGCTACGTTCAGAACTACGAGTCAGCCGAGGGCCACCCGTTCACCCTGGTATCGCCCCCGGTCCAATATGGCGGCAAACCGGCCACTCCCCGCCGGGCGCCCGAATTCAACGAGCACGGCGACGACATCCTCCAGCGAATCCTAGGGCTCGACTACGACCAGATCATCGAGCTAAAGCTCCAGAACGTCATCCCCTAGCGCCCGGCCAATCGCCGGAGCCAAAGCGGCGAAGCTCAGCCGACCACCAAAGTCAACTTGTCCCAGCCCCGCACCGTGGAGGTGTGGGTCCGCTCGGAGCGGTCGAGGTCAACGGTCCAGTCACCGAAGCGCTTGAGCATCTCATCGAGCGCCACTCGCCCCTCAAGTCGGGCCAGCGCCGCGCCCAAGCAGAAATGAATGCCATAGCCGAACGACAGGTGGTGGTCGATATCACGGTGGATGTCGAAGTTGTCAGCGGTATCGCCCCATTTGCGGTGGTCGCGGTTGGCCGACCCGTTGAGCAGCAAGATGGCGCTCCCCTCGGGCACGGTGGTGCCGTGGAACTCCACGTCCTCGTTCACGTAGCGGGCCTGGACTGGCGACGGTGCCTCATAGCGGAGCGACTCCTCAATGGTGCTGGGGATGAGGCTGGGGTCGGCGGCCACCTCCCGCCGCTGGTCGGGATTCAGGCCGAGCATCAGCATGGTCCAGCCGATCAACTTGGTGGTGGTCTCGTTGCCCGCCCCCGACAACAGGCCGATGTAGCTGAGGATCTCCTCCCGGGAGAGCCGGCGGACAACCCCGGTGTGGTCCTCGAACTCGGTGTGGATCAGCTGGGTCATCACATCATCCGACGGATTCTCCATTCGCCAGTCGATGTACTCCCCGTAGCTCCCCTCCGCTGCGGCGGTGGCCACTACCTCGGTGTCTGCTTCGGGCATCTCGCCGGAGTCGAGCCGCAGCCCGCTGTCGATCTGGTCGCGGATGGCCTGCTGGTCGGACTCGGGGATGCCGAGCAGCATGCCGATCACCCGCATGGGCATCGGGGCCCCCAGCGACTCGATCACATCGAAGCTCTCCGCGCCTTCGAGGGCATCGAGCGCGTCGGCGCAGAACCGCCGCACCTGGGGCTCGATGGCGTTCATCTGCTTGGGGGTGAACACCCGCGCCAGCAGGCTCCGGTACACCGCGTGGCGGGGCGGATCGTCGAACAGGATCATGCCGGGGGGCATCTCCACCTCGGCTTTGAGCAACTCCAGAACCGTGCCCCGCCCTGAGACAAGCCGGCTGTGGTCCTTGAGCCCCGCCTCCACGTCGTCCCATCGGCTGAGCGCCCAGAAGTCGTGCTTCTCGTTGTAGTACAGCGGGCACTCATCGCGCAGCCGCTTCCACACCGAGTGGGGATCGCGGTCTATTTCGAAGTCGTAGGGGTCGTAGTAGGGGGCGGCAGGGGCCGATGCCGTCATGTCATATCTCCTCGCTGATGCTCGCCCGGCTTGATGGCAGTCAGGAGATGGCAAAGTACCATGCTCTCCGGAAACGAGAAGACCGTTCCGCAATGAGAGGAACGCATGGATCAGGCGCAGATGTCCGACATAATCGAGATCGAGCAGATGCTCGCCCGCTATGCCGTTGGCATGACCAAAGACGACATCGACGCGGTGATGGAGGTGTTCACCCCCGATGGCACCTATAGCGCATTCGGCGACAAGTATGCGTTGGCCGACTTCCCCCGGCTGGTGGCCGCCGCACCCAAGGGCCTGTTCTTGGTGGGGCCCCCGGAGATCGACCTCGACGGCGACGAGGCCACCGGCACCCAGCCACTGTGCTTCGTCGACCAGACGAATCACGACATGCGGATCGGCTACTACAACGACACCTACCGCCGCACCGAGAAGGGCTGGCGGCTGGCCACCCGCTCGATGACCTTCCTGCGCCGCAGCGGCACCCGCGACGCCGGCCGCCCCCACGACCCTAACCGCCCAGAGCCGACCGCGAGCTGAGCGGCGATCACCGGGCAGCCGGAAAATTCACCTCAGCTCAGTACCGGCACAATCGGCGGCAAATCCATCGTCGTGCGAATCCCCGGAGGCGCATCGCAAACCACCGGGACGGCGTTCACCGCTCGATTCGCGGTGTAACCCGGGGTGGTAGCCGCCATTTGATCGAGGGTGACCGGAAAGCGAAGATCCACCTCAAGCGGTGCATCACCCTCAACCGCGATCCGCCATCCCGTGGACAAGAGCGGCCAGGCGGGCTCAATCTCCTCGGTGCAGAACCAAGTGGGCCGAAATGTCAGAACCCTGTGACCATTTCGCAACCCGCAGACGCTCATGCGCTGGGCGGCCACCGTGCCGGCGGTGATGGTGCCGGCCGCGATGTCCACCGACCGGGTGGCGACGGCGAGTTCGCCGTCTACGGAGACATCATCAAGGGGGATCGATAGGGCATCGGCCAAGAGCCTCAGAGAAGGTCCGAAGCTCTGCCCTCCATGAGAAAGACGCCCTTGAGGGAATTCCGCAGGCGGGCGGCCGAACCCCATCTGGTCGAATAGGAGCTCGGGGGAGGGGCGCTGGGACAGGTTGGCGAACTCATCTATCGTCAGCTGATCCAGGCGGCATTGGATCGAGGCCAGCGCCAAGGGAACCGCCTCGGTGATGAAACCGGGACTGCTGCCGGTGGCGTGAATCGTGGCTCCACCGTGCTGGCAAGCCTGTTCTAAGCGGTCCCGCAGCGCGGCGTCCATGCTCGGCGGGTGGTGCACTATTCCACAGGTCGAAACCACGTTCACCCCCATACCCAACAAGCGGCAAAGAGCACCCACATCGGGCACCCGCGGCATGTAGAGCACACAATCGGGCCGGAGATCGACCACCGCATCGTCGCGGCCGACAGACTCAACGCCAATGGGGTCCAATCCGCACAGTTCGCCGGCGTCTGCACCGACTTTGTGCTGGTCGTACACTCGCACGCCCACCAGTTCCAGTTCGGGGTGCTCGATGACTCGGCGGAGAGCTCGCAGCCCAATGTTGCCGGTAGCCCACTGAACCACCCGGTGGCGCCCTCGGTCTGATGGGACCTGATTCACCTAGGCCATCTCCTTCTCATTGCGCAAATGCGGCTTTCTCCCCTCTGGCCAGGACAAGACCAGCGCACCAGTGCAGAGTATCGTTCCCATTTTGGCAGAAGTGACGATGAACCCCATCAGCTTGACCATCATCTTCAGGGGCAAGCGCCGCACCATGGAATACGTGGAGGGCGACACGGTGCTCGAATCGGCCCGGCGGGCCGGGCTCAGCCCCCCGTTCTCCTGCGAGGCGGGCAACTGCGCAACCTGCATGGCCTTCCTCAAAGAAGGCAGCGTCACCATGCGGGCCAACGAGGCCTTAGAGCCCGATGAGGTGGAGGATGGATTCATCCTCACCTGCCAGTCGGTCCCCGACTGCGACTCGATCGTTGACTATGACAGCTTGTGATCGGGGACGATGGCGTGGAGGCAGAAGCGCCAGACCTCCTCGCCAGTGATGGGCTGGCGCACGCTGGTGCTCCTCCCCGCGGTGACGGTGGCGGCCTGGACCACGATGGCCGCTATTCGACGGGGGCGGCCCTCTCGCAGCAATCCGGCTTGGCCGATCTGCTCCACAATCTCGGCCACGTATTCCACGAGGGGAGCGAAGGCGGCCACCACCTCCTCGGGGTGATCGACCTGCAACCGCTGGGCGAACTCGGTGAATAGCGGCCGCGCCGACACCCTGTCTGGTTCGCAAAGTTCGTACAACGTCAACACCACTCGCTTGAGCCGGTCGAGCGGATCGCCGTCTGCGGTCGCCTCCCGAATGTGGCCCACCGCGATGCCCATCTCCTCTTCAAAGAGCACCAGCAGCAGTTCGTGCTTGCTGTCGAAGTATTGGTAGAAGCTGCGCACCGACTGCCTCGACTGGTCGACCACCTCCTGCACGGTGAACTCGGTGGACGCCTTGGCCGCGATGACGTCTCGGGCCGCGTCGAGGAATTGCTGCACCCGCTTGGCGGCCCGATCCCGGGCCGATCGGGTAGACCGCTCGATGGCCCGATCCCGCCACATGGTGGCGCCGCCCGGCCCGTCGACCTTCATGGCACTAGCTGGCCCGCTCCGCGGCGGTGCCGGCGCTGCTCTGGCCCAAGCCCTGCCAGCGGGCCTGCACTTCCTCGGCGGTCAGCTTCTCCCGACGGCTCATAGAGCGGATGCTCACGTCGTGGCCGGCCGCGGTCTCCCGCAATGCTCCCACCGTGGCCTGCTCGCGGGGAACATGGGCGAAGGGGTCAAACGAGTACCACCGCATGGCGTTCTCGTGGGTGATCTTGGCCGCCTCGGCCTCGGTCACCCCGGCCTCGGTCATCAGCTTGGCCAGCTCCTCGGGGGCGCCGGGCCACGCCGAGTCGCTGTGGGGGTAGTCGCACTCCCAGCTGATGTTGTCGATACCGATCTCGTTGCGCAGGTACACCCCGGTGTGGTCGGAGATGAAGCAGGTGAGGAAATGCTCGCGGAACACGTCGCTGGGCATCCGACCGCCGAAGTCCTGGCCGGTCCAGCGGTGGTGCATGTCGTAGGTGCGGTCGAGCCGCTCCAGGAAATATGGCACCCACCCGGTGCCGCCCTCCGACAGGGCGATGCGGATGGCGGGGAACTCCTTGAGCACCCGCGACCACAAAAGGTCGGCGGCGGCCGACTGGATGTTCATCGGCTGAAGGGTGATCATCACGTCGGGGGGAGAGTCGGGTGCCGGGAAGCTGAGCTGGCCCGACGACCCCAGATGGATCGAAAGCACAGTGTCGGTGTCGCACACCGCGGCCCACAGCGGATCCCAGTGCGGATCGTGGAAGCTCGGGTAGCCCAGCGCGGCGGGGTTTTCGGTGAACGAGAGGGAGTGGCAGCCCTTGTCGGCCACCCGCCGCACCTCATCGGCGCACTTTTGCGCATCCCAGATCACTGGTAGCGCCATGGGGATGAACCGCCCGGGATGGGCGCCGCACCACTCATCGATGTGCCAATCGTTGTAGGCCCGCACCAGGGCCAGCCCGAACTCCTCGTCTTCCACCGCGAAAAGCCGAGCGGCGAATCCGGGAAACGACGGGAAATTCATCGACGCCAGCACCCCGCAGGCATTCATGTCCTTGACCCGCTCGTCCACCAGGAAGCAGCCCGGCCGGATCTCCTCCAGCGACTGGGGCTCCACGCCGTACTCCTCCTTGGGGCGACCGGCCACCGCGTTGAGGGCC
>JAJDTA010000237.1 GCA_022827405.1 Acidimicrobiia bacterium | reverse complement strand
CGCCCTCCACCACCAGCGAACACCAGCAATGGCACCCCGTACGGGATTCGAACCCGTGTTACCAGATTGAGAATCTGGCGTCCTAGGCCTCTAGACGAACGGGGCAGGAACGCCGCAGTTTACCGGCTCGGACTGGTTTTGGGCGATCCGAAAAACTACGGGCGGGCTTGGTAGATGATGTTGGCGTTGGTTTCGGTGACTCGCTCGAAGCTGGAGTAGCCAGCGGCGGTGAAGACTTCTCGCATGGCAGCTTCGCCGGCTTGTGCACCCATTCCCAACCCGACCGGCTGGGCCAGAGAACACGGGACTCAAAACACCGCCGAGGCCCCATATGACGTGGCCGCCATGGGGTTCTCGGTCAGGTTGCGGACGTGGCCGTCGAGTGCGAAGGGCTCCACCATGAGCACCGAGCCGCCCTCGGCCAGCTGGCTGCGGGCGTGGGCGGCGATCCCTACCGGATCGCCCATGTCGTGCAGGCAGTCAAGGAAGAAGATCACGTCGTAGGCACCCTGGTAGCCCTTGGAGTCGGCCACTTCGAAGGAGGCGTTGGTGAGCCCGGCGTTGGCGGCCAGCTCGGTTGCCTGGTCGATGGACGGGCCGTGGAAGTCGAACCCGGTGAAATGCGACTCGGGGTAGGCCGAGGCCAGGATCTGAACCGAATCTCCACAGCCGCAGCCCACATCGGCGGCAGTGGCCCCGGCCCGGAGCATCTCGTCGATGCCATCGGCGGCGGGAATCCACTCGTTGGCCAGGTACATCTCGTACTGGGGGCGGAAGAACCGGGCGGTGGAGGTGAACAGACAGGGGTGGTGGTCACCCCACGCCATACCGCCATCGCCCTTGAAGGCTTCGAGGATGCCGTCCATGTCGGCGAACATCGCCCGGAACATGCCGATGCCTCCGGCCAAGAAAGCGGGGCTCACCTCCCAGGCCAGCACCGCAGCAGCCTCATCGGTCAGCCGGAACGTAACGTCGTCGTCGCCCTGGCCATCGATCTCCACCAACTCAACCGCGGCCTGCTGACGCAGCCACTCGGTGACCAGACGGGGATGGCAGCCGACGGCTTCGGCCAGAGAGTCCGCCGTCATCGGCCCTGCCCCCGCCATAGCCTGGTACAGACCCAGCTCGTCGCCGAGGTGGACCATGGCCATGGTGGTGGCCCCGGCCATGTGGGTGGCGACTTCGCCGGCTATCTCGGTTACCCGCTCAATGTCGATGTCCATGTCAGTTCCTTTGCGGTGATGTACCGGCTGGAACTCTAGGCCGTAGGGCTAGGTGGAATAGCGGCCAGTGGTGCGGCGCTTCCAGCCGGCGGCGGCAATGTTGCCGCCGTCCAGGTGGATGGTGGTGCCAGTCACGAATCGGGACATGTCCCCGGCCAAGTACACGATCGCGGCGGCGCAGTCGTGAACCGAGCCGCCCTCCAGCCACGCCTGGGGGGCCAATTGGGATCTCTCGTCGGTGCTCTCGTCGCCGAGCATGCGCTCGCCCTCGGTGGGGATCACGTCGGGGGCAATGCAGTTGACCCGGATGCCCGCCGGGGCCAGCTCCAGCGACAGGCTCATGGTCAGATTGGCCTGGGCCGCCTTCATGGCCGAGTAGATGGAGAAGCCGGGACCGGCCCGATGGGCCTCGATGGAGGTGACGTTGATGATCGACCCGCCGTCGCTCATCAGGGGAATGCACCCTCGGATGAACCCGGTGACCTGGGTGAAGTTCTCGGCGATGAGCGCGGCCTCGCCCTTGAGGCTGATGTCGGCAAACGGGGAGTTGAACGTGCCACCGGCGTTGTTCACCAGCACATCCACCCGGCCATAGGCCTCGCCCACTTCGGCCAGCCAGGCATCGCGGGGCTCGGGATGGCGGACGTCGAACAGCCCGGTCATGCAGCGGCGGCCCAGTGCTTCCACCGAGGCGGCGGTGCGGGCCATATCGTCGGCCTCCCGGTCGCAGATGGCCAGATCGGCTCCGAATCGGGCCAGCGCCACCGCGGTGGCCGCGCCAATCCCCCGAGCGCCGCCGGTGACAATGGCCACCTTGTTAGTGAGCAGCACGCTCGACGGATCCAAGACGTTGTCATCGCTCCAAATGGGAGGCTTGTCGCTCTCGAGGCCGCCCAAGGTCCATTCCCAGTCACTCATACTCCTACTCCCACAGCCGAGCCGATTCCGAACGTGATAGCGGCTGCCGCCGCGGCAATGACCAACTGACGGAGCGATCCCCGCACAATCGACCGGTTGGTGGCCAACGCCAGGGCACTCCCGACCAGCACTGCGCCCACCGCTCCGAGGAGAATCGACGCCACGATGGCACCGTTGCCCCCTCCGAAGAACCAGGGCAACAGCGGCAGCACCGCGCCGAGGGCGAAGGAGAAGAACGAGGTCGTTGCCGCAAACACCGGGTTGCCCAGCTCGTTTGGATCGATCCCCATCTCCTCCCGGGCATGCACTTCGAGGGCTTTTTCGGGGTCGTCCATGATGTTGGTGGCCATCTCCCGGGCCGTGTCGGGATCCATCCCACGGGTTTCGTAGATCTCGGCCAGCTCCTCCACTTCGTGCTCCGGGTTGCGGACGTGCTCCCGCCGCTCCATCTCCAGCTCCCGCTCCAGCAGTTCTCTTTGGGCCTGCATGGAGATGTACTCCCCCGCGGCCATCGACACCGCCCCGGCGATCAGCCCGGCCAAACCGGCGATCCGCACCAGCTCTTGGCCTGAACTGGCCCCGGCCACACCCAGGATCAGCGCCACGTTGGACACCAATCCGTCGCTCACCCCGAACACCGCCGCCCGGTACCCGCCCCGAGTCACATTGCGGTGATGACCCTCACCCAAATGTCCCGAACCGCTGGGCTTTCTTGCGAACACCGTCTCAACCTACCGTCCTTTGGACATACTGCGGTGGAAGAGCCAGGCCAGCAGCTCAATCACTTCCTCGGGGGGCCAGTACCACCTGCTCGTCGCCGTCGGCTCGCACTACCCATTGGTCGCCGCGTGGGTAGACCTCGGCGCCGGGTGCGCTCAGGTCGTCGCCCGCTCTGACCCAGCTCGCCGCTTGGCTCATGGCCACGTTCACTAATCCTGCCCGACCTGCGGCCAGAGCCTCGGCGGCGGCTCGGCAGGCGATCAAGCCAGCCACTGGATCGGCGGCGGCGTCGCCGACGAACCACGGCAATCCCCCGGACGGGTCTGGCAGCCAAAGTCCCCCGCTCACCGCGGCATCGTCGCCGAATCCGGCTCGGTTGTCGCCGTGGCCTGTGATCGACACCCACACCAGCCCGCAATGCTCGGACACCTCCAGTGGGTCGATACCCCAGTTGGCCCACACTCGGGGTCGCAAACCGTCGACCACCACAGCCGACTCACGGCACAGATCGTGGAACCGGCGGCGTCCGTCCTCGGACCCCAGGTCGATGACCGTTTCCTGCTTGCCCCGGTTCAACCGCTCGTAGAACGCCGGCGAGCCGTATCGGGCGCCGTCGGGGCGGCCTGGTGCCTCCACCTTCACCACCTCGAATCCGAAGCCGCCGAGCAGTGACGCGCACAGCGGCCCAGCCCAAAGCGAGCTCACGTCCAGCACCTGTTTTCGATCGGGCCCGGCCGGCCCGGCGTCGGCAAACCGGCACGGCTCCTCCGGCGGTGGCGGCCTGACCACCTCCCCCACCGCCAAACCCAGCCATTCGGCCCGCTCCAACAGTTCGGCCACCGGCTTGTCCCGCACTTCCGCAGCGACCGCCGACCACACATCTTTCCCGGCAAGATCACCGATCGCCAGCCAAGCGGGCACCGCTTCGGTGTCGCTGGTGCGGGCAAGCGATACCGCCAACACGCCGTCGGCCGCGGCCACCATGCGGCATGCGCCCCCCACCGATACAGAACCCCGCCGAGCTCGGCCCACCAGCGCCGCCCGCTGTCCTAGAAAACCGGCTGCATCGGTCCTCAGCTCCTCTCCGCACAATCTGGAGATGTCGCTCACCACGCCGTTAAGTCGCTCCACCCAGCGCCCGGAAGCCAGTGCCGGAGGCCCGTTTTCGGGTCCGCTTAGGCCCATCAGGCCCGACTCAGCCCAAACCAACGCCGGGTGGCGGCCGCCACGAGATGGTTCCATCACCAATGCAGTTTGTACCTGTTGAGGCTGAAGGGAAAAGATTGAGAGATATCTCCCAGGAGGTAGGAATGGACTTGAAACCGGGTAGCCGCCTGAAGAGTTCGGTGTGCGATACCGAACTGATCGTGGTGAAAGCACCGAGCGGCGATGTGGACATCTCATGCGGGGGCGCGCCGATGGCCGATCCGGCCGACGCTGAGCGCAATGGCGAGGTTGCCGCTGGTGCTGCCGAGGGCACCGCGCTGGGCAAGCGCTACGTAAACGAAGACGAGTCCCTCGAGGTTCTTTGCACCAAGCCCGGCGACGGCTCCTTGGCCCTGGGCGGCACTCCCCTCAGTTTGAAAGAGGCCAAGCCCCTTCCGGCCTCCGACTAGCCAGGCGCTGAGCCACCAGGAGACGCGCCCCAAAGGGATGAACCCATGAATCTAATGATGCTGCTGGAGATGGCGTCCAGCGGGTTTGGCGACCGCACCGCGGTCGGATCCCAAGGGCGGGGTATCACCTACGAGCAGCTCTTCCAGCGGGCCGGGGCCACTGCCGTGCACTTCCGCGAGGCGGGCATCGACCGGGTGAGCATGGTGGACGTGAGCAGCGAGGCCCTGCCCATCGCCCTGTTCGGCTCGGCCTGGGCCGGGGTGCCGTTCGTGCCCCTCAACTACCGGCTGACCGTGCCCGAGCTGCGCCACCTGGCCGCCGAGGTGGCTCCGTCGGTCACGGTGTGCAACGACGACGCCCTCGCCGCCATCGGCGACCTCGACGGCGTGAGGGCCGTTGTCCGGCCTGACTTCTTGGCCCAGTGGGCCGAGGGGAGCGCGCCCGACAGCGACTGGAACGTGGACCCCGAGGAAATCGCCATCCTCCTCTACACCAGCGGCACCACCGGCGCCCCCAAGGCCGCGGTGTTACGCCATCGGCACCTGGTGTCGTACATCATCGGCTCGGTGGAGTTCATGGGGGCGTCCGAAGACGAGGCCTCCCTGGTGTCGGTGCCGCCCTACCACGTAGCCGGCATGGCCGCGATCTTGAGCTCGGTGTATGCCGGGCGCCGCATCGTGCAACTGCCCAACTTCGATCCCGCCGACTGGGTGAATCTGGTGCGGACCGAGGGGGTTACCCACGCCATGGTGGTGCCCACCATGCTGGCCCGCATCGTGGACCACCTAGAAGACATCGGAGGCGGGCTCCCCTCGCTGAGGGCATTGTCCTATGGAGGCGGCAAGATGCCCGCCCCGGTCATCGCCCGGGCCCTCGACGTGCTGCCCGAGGCCAACTTCGTGAACGCTTACGGCCTGACTGAGACCAGCTCTACTGTGGCGGTGCTCGGACCCGAAGAGCACCGCGAAGCCCATCGCTCCGACAATCCGGCGGTGCGGGCCCGGCTGGGCTCGGCGGGCCGGCCGCTGCCCGCCATCGAGGTGGACATCCGTGACGAGGAGGGCAATCCGGTTGCCACCGGCACGTCTGGCGAGATCTGGGTGCGAGGCGAGCAGGTGTCGGGCGAGTACCTGGGCCGGAACTCCCGGGTGACCCCCGAAGGCTGGTTCCCCACCAACGACGGAGGCTCGCTCGACGGTGACGGCTACCTGTACGTGGAAGGCCGCATCGACGACATCATCGTGCGGGGCGGCGAGAACATCTCTCCCGGCGAGATCGAAGACGTGCTGTTGAGCCACCCGTCGGTGGCCGACGCCGCCGCCGTCGGCGTGCCCGACGAGCAGTGGGGCGAAGCGGTGGCCGCAGTGGTGGTGCCGGCCAAGGGGCAAACGGCGGACATTGCCGAACTCCAAGAGTTCGTGAAGTCCCAGATGCGGTCGTCGCGCACCCCGGACCGCATCGAGGTGCGCGACGAGCTGCCCTACAACGAGACCGGGAAACTCCTGCGCCGGATCCTTCGCGAAGAACTCGCCGAAAGCCGCTGACTGCCTCCCGCGCTAGTCTGCGGGCACTCAGTAATGGCTGCGCCAATCCAGACCACGGGCCTGGCTGAGGCCCTCGAACTGTTGTCCCACCCCTATGCCGGGGAGGACTTGGGTCTGGCTGACTGCCCGGTAATCCTCATAGAGCTCACAGCCGCCGACATCTCCCAATGGCCCAGCGAAGAGACGACAAGCCTGATCAAGAGCACCCCGGCAGTGATGGCAGCCGTCGCGCCCGCCGCCTTCGACTCCGCCCACGCTCCAAAGCTGGCCGAACACTGCGCCGCCTTCGACATCGTGCTGGCCCCTGGCGACCTCCCCGTCCCGGTGGTTGTGCCCGCCGACAAGATCGAGCTGATTGCCGCCGCAGCCACCGCCTCGCCCACTGCGGCGGTGGCACTGGTGCAACTTCTGCGGCTGAGCGAAGGCCGATCCACCGCCGATGGGCTGGTGGCGGAGTCGCTGGCTTACTCCACCCTTCAGTCCGGCCCCCAGTTCCAGGGGTGGCTAGCCAGCCAGCCCTCTCGGCTGGTTCCCCACAACCCCGAGCCCGCAGTTCGCGCCGAGCGCGCCGGCTCAACCCTGCGGCTCACCTTCAACCGGCCCGAGCGCCACAACGCCTTCAGCGCCGAGATGCGCGACGGCCTCGTGGAGCAGCTCCGGACCGCATGGGCCGACCCCAGCCTCGACGGCATCGTGCTCGACGGCGCCGGGCCCACCTTCTG
>JAJDTA010000041.1 GCA_022827405.1 Acidimicrobiia bacterium | reverse complement strand
GATCCGCCTCCCGGAGCTTGCGCACAATCTGCTCCGGCGTGTGCCGCCTCCGCTTGGCCATACTCGTGATCCTCCTCCATCCAGCAATACTGGACAACGAACTCTCACAACAGGCGGACCAAACTCAAGGGGTCACGCCACCTCAACTGCTCTGACAGCCCGACGTGGCGCGACAACCCCAATACTCCTGAACGCGAGGACTTGACGTTCAACGGATGCGGAACCACCTATACCTTGGCACCGTTCCCGGAAAATCTCGCCAATAACGGCTACAGCGAATTCAACCCTCCTCCTCCTCCTGCTACACCGGAAAAGGAAAACCCCAACGATATACTGAAACATCCCCTAACCGGATCCCCGGATTACAACGAATACCGCGAGTGGCTCGGTAACAAGACCATCACAGGCCACGTCTGCTAGGAGGACAGCCTCTAGCTCAGCCCCAGCACAATCGCTAGGGCAGTGTCCACGCCCCATTGCTCTTCTGGGGTTAGCCGGCCCACGAGATTCCCAAGTCTGGTGGAGTCGACAGCACCGACTTGTTCGACCAACACCCTTGTAGAAGATCCGTCCACATGGACTTCGGGGCGAAAGGAGGCGGGTTGTGCGCTGATGGATGTCGGCGCGATCAAGACGACTGAACGAGGTAGCAGAGCATCTGACTGCACGACCACGCCGAACCTCTCGCCCTGCTGTTCGTGGCCAATGCCTCTTGGGAGTCGAAGGCGGAAGACATCACCTCTCTGCACGCAGGCTCTCCATCAACTCTGCGACGGCCAGCATCTCGGCCCGGTCCCTTTCGTCGGCCTCCAGCGCCCGTGCCTCAGCGGCCAAGGAGTCCATGTCGAATAAGCGACTGGCCGCCTCAACCAGAGCGCTTCGAATGGCCTCCGACTGGGACAAACCTGTCGAAGTCAACCGATTGAGGGCCCTAACAGCCTCGTCATCAAGTCGAACCGAAACAGCATGAGCCACGGGGCAAATGTATCACATATTGAAATACACTGACCTGTGGGAACGCGTTCAACCATCAGCTCAGCCCCAGCACAGCCTGCAGAGATATAGTTTGGATATGGCGCAGCCCCCGGCAGAGCTTCCTATTGAGTGCTGGTTGGACGCTGCACTCGCTGGGGCGTACACCGAAGAAGTCCGAGATGAAGACGGAGCCCTCGTTGGATGGTGGGCAGAGAACCCAGAATGCCAGGGCGCGTCCGCCTTCGGTGCCACGCCCGACGAAGCCCGTCGCGAACTCCGACAGGTGCTCGCTGGGTGGGTTGAGCTCGGCCACCAACTGGGGCACCCCATCCCCTCGTTTCACAACGGCATCGTCGCTGCCCCTGCATGAGCCGCCGGGTCTCCCCCGCTACCCGCCGTGAACTCATCAAGTTCTTCAGCGAACGGGGCTGGGACGGACCTCAACCCGGCGGCAATCACGAGTACATGGTCAAAGGGGCCCATAGGCAGGTCATCCCCAGCGACAGTGAGATCGCTGGCCCCTTCCTGCTGCGACTTCTCAAACAAGCCGGATACACGCGAGACGACTGGCTGAACCGTTAGGCCCCAAGCAGGCCCTCCCCGACCGGCTCGCCCCGGCTGGTTCTGCGTCATGTCCAAAGCCGGTCTACTGGCAGGGTCAGGATGCGGTCGTTTGGCCGTGACGGGTATTTGCCCAAATGGAGCATGACGCCGGCGGCGAAGCGGTCTCCCAAGGCGTCCCGAAGGGTTCGCAGGCCGCTGAGGTGCTTGCTCTTGACAGCGCCGGCCTTGACCTCGATGGCAACCACTGTTCCGTCTCGTCGCTCGACCACCACGTCTACTTCCACTCCGTCATGGGTGCGCCAGTGGCCTATGGCGGCGATGTCGTCCATCCATGATGCCTGCTTGAAGATCTCGCCCACCACAAAGGTCTCCAGCAGATGGCCGAACTGCTCTCGATGAGTGGGGTTGTGAGACGACAGCTTGGTGTCGGATAGCCCCATCGTGTGAGCGGCCAATCCCGGGTCGACCGCATGCAATTTGGGCCTCGCCGTGGCCCGCGTTCTCAGCGTGGTTCCCCAGGCGGGCAGGCGGCGGATGAGGTATACCGCTTCGAGGAGTTTGGTGTAGCCCTCAGCGGTGCTGGGGCTCAGGTTGGCGGCCTGTCCGACTTTGGCCACGTTGAGCACTTGGCCGGTCTGGGCCATCAGATGGCCGAAGAGCCTCGGCAGTGCTTCGCGCTGGCGGATGTTGGCCAGTGCTCGTACGTCGCGCTCGAGTGTGAGCTCTACGTAGTTGTCGAACCAGCGGCCGCGGGCGGCGCCGGTCTGCTGTCGTGCCAGGGGGAGGCCACCGCTGACGATTCGCTGGATGTAATCCTCCCGGGTGGTTGTGGACCAACTGGTGGTGACCGCGCTTTCCGGGTCTCTGAACAGGGTTTCCAGCAGGTCTTCGTGGTGGCCCTCGATCTCTCCTTGAGAAAATGGATACACCGGGAGGCGGTACAGCCTGCCGGTGAGGGCCTCTGCCATTTCAGGCAGGGCCTCATGGCGGGTGGAGCCGGTGATGACGAACTGACCGGAAGACCCGTCGCGGTTCAGCTCTGCCTTGATCGCGCTGAGCAGATCGGGAACGTGCTGGTACTCGTCTATGAACACCGGTCGGTGTCCTTGCACGAACAGGGATGGGTCATCGGCCACGGCGGCCCGGGTGGCAGGGTCGTCGAGATCGATAATGTCGGCTCCAGCAGCGGCTGCGAGCGAACCCAGGAGGGTGGATTTGCCCACTGATCGGGGCCCCAGCAGCGCCACCACTGGTATCTCCCTCATTCTTTGGGCTGCGATCTCTTCGATTCGGCGACGAATGAGCGGCAACAAGCACCTCCAGGTTGGTTGCATAATACCAGCGTAAGGACATTCTTGGGAAACCCGAGGGTGTTTTTTCGGGAAATCCGAGCGCAAAGTTCTGGGAAACCCGAGGGCATCTTTTCGGGAAATCCGAGCACAGAGTATTGGGAAACCCGAGGGCCAGATAGGCGGCCCAGGAAGCACCGTTTACATCGGGAGGTGAGGACTTCGACCGCGACGGGAAAAGGGGAGTCGATTTCTATTTTTCAGGAGTCACTTTTCTATTTTTTGCAGCCTTTGCTTCTACAAGCGGTGGGGGGTCATATGTCGGGCCAATGGCGGGCTTCGGTGTAGCGGGCCAGGTGGGCGGGGTTGGTGGTGGCCACCACCACGGTGTCGCCGCTGATCATGTCCTGGGCCACCTTGGCCTGGGCGGCCAGGATCACGTCGCCGTCGATGGCGGCGTGGTGGGCGGTGGGCTGGCCGGTTTGGCGGGCCTCGGCCCACAGCGATGCCGCCTCGCGCATCATGGCGGTGGTCAGCGCCAGATACGTGAGTATCGTGCCCAGCTGGTCGAGCCGGGCCACGCTGCGCCCTTTGCGGGCCCTCAGCAGCTCGCGCCGCACCTCGTAGTCAGCGATCTCAGGAATGACGAGCTGGTCCCCGGCACGAAGGCGGGTCTTGGCCCACTGGCGGACCTGTGTCGATGCACTAGTCAGCTTTGGATTGCTCAGCAGGCCGAGCGGGCCGCTGTCGAGCACGATCACCATGTCAAGGGGACAGCAACATGTCAGAACACGCGGCCCTCGGCCCGGCGCGTCTCGGCCAGGGCCTTCATGAGATAGTCGCAGGTCTCGGCCTGCTCCTCCGGATCGCCAATCTTTGCTATGGCATCCAAGCCAGCTATTGCTCGAATCGCATAGGCAGACAGGCCCTCGTTCTCGCCGTTTTCGTCTTCGCCGAACTCGGCCTCAGCGAAATGCTCGGCCTTGGCGAAATAGCGCGCCCCTCGCACTGCGCCCTTCCGGCCGGTGGCATCCCAACCAAGCCTGGCCATCTTCAATTTGACGGCCACTCCCACGGCTTGTCGGAACCGCAGCGCGGCCGAGCCGGTCTCAAGGACCCGGGCAATAGCCGGATCGTCTTCAATGAACCGCACGACGCCAGTCAACGCAGGCATCCCATGACACTCGGCGTCGATCAGGCGCTGCTCGTTGGCCGGGTCGTTGAGCAGCCCGAAAAGCCGCTCGAACGCCTCGGGCCGGGACTCCAACTCCACGACATACTTCGCGGCATGGCTGTCAATCAAGAAATCAATAGGCCCCACAACACAGAGCCTGAACGGATCCTCCAGCACATCGTCCACCCCCGCAACCTAGACATCCGATAATCAGATGTCAACGAAAATGATGTCTCAGGAGAGGTCCCCTGGCCCTAACAGCAAGAGAGTCCATTTGGTGCTGGCCATTTGCAGGCTCGACGTTGCCACCATCGTGGCACTTCGAACGTGTAGCTGCTAGAAGTCATCTTGTGAGGTTTGAACGATGAAGGCAGTGGTGATCTTTGAGAGCCGCACGGGGAACACCCAGCGGGCGGCGGAGATGATCGGCGGGGAGCTTCAGGGGGCCGGCTACGAGGTGGCGGTGCGGCCGGTGCACGGGTTGAAGCTCACCGAGATTGCTGAGGCCGACCTTTTGGCGGTGGGCACCTGGGTGGATGGGCTGGTGCTGTTCGGCCACCGTCCCGGCGGCACGGCCAAGTTGATGACGCTGCCGTCGTTGCACCACAAACCGGTGGCCGCCTTTGCCACCTACAAGTGGTATCCGGGCAACTGCATCGACCAGATTGCCGACTTGCTGGCCTACAAGGGTGCCGACGTCATCCACCGTCAGGCGTTCAACAAGACGCAGCTCGATGTGCTGGTCCCCGAGTTCGTCGACAGTGTATTGGCCGCCGTGGGCGCTCCCCAGATGTCGGAGGCATCAGCATGACCGTGGCCGCTGATGCTCCAGCCGCCACGGAGATGCCCCGCATCATCAGCGTGGACGACCACGTGGTGGAGCCGCCGCACCTTTGGACGAGCCGGCTGCCGGCCAAGTACCGCGACGTCGGGCCGCGCATCGAGTACCTGCCCCAGGGCGAGGTGGTTCTCGACGGTGGCACGTACAGGGAGCGCCCCGGCACCGAGGGCCGCAACGTGGCCTGGTGGCTGTATGAAGACCACACCTACTCGGTGAAGCGGCTCATCGCCGCGGCCGGCTACGCCTACGACGAGCTGTCTACCGACGGCATCACCTACGACGAGATGCGCCCCGGCTGCTGGCAGCCGAAGGCCCGCATCGCCGACATGGAGATGAACCACACCGACGCCTCGCTGTGCTTCCCCAACTACCCCCGGTTCTGCGGCCAGCTCTTCAACGAGCGCCAAAACAAGGAGCTGTCGCTGCTGTGCGTGCAGGCCTACAACGACTGGATGGTCGAGGAGTGGTGCGGCGACTCCGAGGGCCGGCTGATCCCGCTGTGCCTGGTGCCGTTGTGGGACGCCGATCTGGCCGCCGCCGAGATCCGCCGCAACGCCAAGCGGGGGGTGCGGGCGGTGGCGTTCAGCGAACTCCCCACCTGGCTGGGGTTGCCCAGCATCCACTCGGGGTACTGGGATCCGTTCTTCGAGGCCTGTGCGGAAACCGGCACGGTGGTGAGCATGCACATCGGGTCGGGCACCCGCACCGTGTCCACCGCCGATGACGCCCCCGACGCGGTGACCGCCTCGCTGATCTTTTGCAACAGCGCAGCCTCGCTGACCGACTTCATCTTCTCGGGCGTGCTGCACCGCTACCCCGACCTCAAGCTCATGTACGCCGAGGCCCAGATCGGGTGGATCCCCTACGCCCTGGAGCGGGCCGACGACGTATGGGTCACCCACCAGGGGTGGAGCCAGGCCCGGCGCAACATCCCCGAGCCGCCGTCGTTCTACTACTACCGCCAGGTGTACGGCTGCTTCTTCAAAGACAGCGTGGGCATCGACCTGCTCGACCGGGTGGGGGTGGACAACATCACCTTCGAAACCGACTACCCCCACGCCGACGGCACCTGGCCCAACACCGAGGAGGTGGCCACCCGCCTGTTCGGCCACCTCGACCCCGAAGCGGTCTACAAGATCGCCCGCGGCAACGCCATCAAACTGCTGGGCCTGGACTTCGACTGAATCCGGCCCAAGGCTGGCCCCAATGTCTTATGGCCGCGGCTAGCTGGCGGCCAGGGCCTGCCAGATGCGCTCGGGGGTGGTGGGCATGTCGATGTGGGCCACGCCCAGGTGCGATACCGCGTCCACCACTGCGTTGTGGATGGCCGGGGTGGAGCCGATGGTGCCCGACTCTCCGATGCCCTTGGCCCCCAGCGGGTTCAGCGGACTGGCCGTCTCGGTGTTGCTCACCTCGAATGAGGGCAGCTCGGCCGCGCTGGGCATGAGGTAGTCGGCCAAATTCGCGGTGCGGGGGTTGGCGTCCTCGTCGTACTGCACCCACTCGAACAGCGCCTGAGCAGCCCCCTGGGCCACGCCGCCGTGCTGCTGGCCGGCTACCAACAGCGGGTTCAAGATGGTGCCGCAGTCGTCCACTGCCACGTGGCGCAGCAGCTCCACTCCGCCGGTCTCGGTGTCCACCTCGACCACGGCAACGTGGGCCCCAAACGGGAAGCTGGCCCCGCCCTGGTCGAAGTCGAGCTCGTGGGTGATCACGCCGCCGTCGGCGGCCGAGGCCAGATCGGCCCACGAGGCCGCCTGGGCGGGCACACCGGCCACGTGCAGGCCGCCCTCGCCCACCACGATGTCATCGGCGCTGGCCTCAAGCTGCTGGGCGGCCAATTCCTTGGCCTGGGCCAGCACCTCTTCGCTGGCCTTGAACACCGCGCTGCCCGCGGTCTGAAGCGATCGTGATCCCAGGGTGCCCGCGCCCCGGGGGATCTCGGCGGTGTCCGACTGGATGAGCTTGATGTTCTCCATGGGCACGCCCAACAGATCGCTGACGATCATCGAGAACGACGTCTCGTGGCCCTGGCCGTGGGCGCTGGTGCCCACCCTGATCTCGGCGGAGCCGTCGCTCAGCACGTCCACCCGGCCGTACTCGGTGTGAAGCCCGAGCGGGGCGGTGATCTCCACGTAGGCCGACACGCCCACTCCCAGTAGCTTGGAGTCGCCCGACTCCCGCCGGGCGGCCTGCTCGGCCCGCAGATCGGCATAGCCGGAAGCTTCGAGGGCGGCGTCCAGGGCCTTCTCGTACTCGCCGGAGTCGTAGTTGGCGCCGGTGACGGTGGCGTAGGGGAACTGGTCGGCGCCGATGAAGTTTCGCCGCCGGATCTCTGCGGGGTCGATGCCCAGCTCGTCGGCGCCCACGTCGAGCACCCGCTCCAAAATCTGGGTGGCCTCGGGGCGGCCTGCGCCCCGGTAGGCCGCGATCTGGGTGGTGTTGGTGACCACCGCGTCGGCGGAAAACCTGATCTTGGGGATCTGGTACACCCCTTGGGCCATGGTCTGGGTGAGGATGGGCAGGAAGCTGCCGATGGCCGGATAGGCCCCGGAGTCGGCCAAGCAGTGCAGATTCATCCCGGTGATGCGGCCATCGCCGTCGAATCCCATCTTGGCTGTGAGGATGTGGCCCCGGCCCTGCACCAGCGACACCATGTCTTCAGAGCGCGACTCGGTCCACTTCACCGGGCGACCCAGCTCCAAGGCGGCCTTGGCTGCCACCAGGTACTCGGGATACAGGCCGGTCTTGGCCCCGAAACCGCCGCCCACCGCGGGGGCGATCAGGCGCACATTGTCGCCGTCGAGGCCAAACAGCCCGGCGAATCCGTCCTTGAGGCCGATCGGGGCCTGGCTGGGAAAGGTGACCGTCATGCCGCCTTCGGGGGTGCCGGGCTCCACCAGGATGCCGTTGGGCTCCATGGGCACCGCGGCCAGCCGCTGGCTCTCCATCTTCACCTCGGCCACATGGGCCGCCTCGGCCAAACCATCGTCTTCGCCCAACTCGGTGTGGAAGGCCAGGTTGCCGCCCTCGTTCTGGGGCCACAGCACCTCGGCGCCCTCGGCCAGCGCCTTCTCGGGGTCGGCGTTGGCCGGCAGCGGGTCGTAGTCCACGAACACCGCCTCCGCGGCGTCCAGACCCTGCTCCCGGGTCTCGGTCACCACGGCGGCCACGATGTCGCCCACGAACAGCACCCGGTCGCCGGCGATCTGCGGGCGCTCGAACACCGGCAGCATGGGGAACCCGGCGGTAGCCGGAAGGCCGATGTTCTCACCGGTGTACACCGCCAACACGCCGTCCATGGCCTGGGCCTCGAGCACATCGACCTCGGTGATGGTGGCGTGGGCCACCGGCGAGCGCACAAACGTGACGTAAGCAGTGCCCTCGGGGGTGAAGTCGTCGTAATAGCGCTCTGCGCCGGTCAACAACCCCGGGTCCTCGACGCGGACGACAGAATTTCCCAGAATCGAACCAGAACTCGACACGGTTTTCCCCTTTTTTTGTAATCGGGAGTCGGGAGGATGTTAGAACCCCCTCATGGATTTGAGCCAGCTTTACGACCCGGCCCACTCAAATCCTCGAAGGGGTTGACGGCTAGCCTCTGAACATGAGCCTGCTCGACCAAGTGGCTCCGTCGGCCCGGCATGTGGGGATTGACGACGTGCCGTTCGTGGACAACATCGCGGTGGGCGCCCGAATGCGCCTGCTCCAGGTCAACGCCGACGACGGCCTCTATGTGCTGAACGGTTTCATGCCCGCCGGCCTGAACGTGCAGACCCACCGCCACCAAGGGCCGGTGCTGGCCTTCACCCTGAGCGGCGCGTGGGGCTACCGGGAGAACGACTTCATGAACCGGGGCCGCAGCTACCTCTACGAGCCTGAAGGCTCCATCCACACCCTGTTCGTGCCTGAGGACAACACCGAGCCCACCGAACTGGTGTCGGCCATCTACGGCGATGTGGAATACCTCGACCCCGACGGCAACGTGGAGTACATCTCCAATGCCCAAACCAATCTGGAGATGTACTACCGCTACTGCGAAGAACAGGATGTCCCCCGCCCCAACGGCATCCTGTTGTAGCGAGATTCTCTAGCGCTGCGCCCTCAAGCCGCGGCGTCCAGGTGGCGGAAGCGGCCGCGGGTGAGTTGGCTGGCCAGGTAGACGGCTATTGCGATGGCGGTGATGGTCAGTACCCAGCGGATGCCGATGGCACTGGCTATACCTCCTTGCACCAAGATGCTGAGCGGCGCAGCTAGGCCGAAGAGCATCATCCACAGGCTCATCACCCGGCCCCGGTAGGCGTCGTCGCACAGGCTTTGGAGCGCGCTGGTGAGGGTGGGCATGGTGACCATGAAGGCCAGGCCCACCCCGCCCATGGCCAATACCCCCAGCGCAAAGGTGGGCACCACCGCCAGCACCATGGTGAACACCGCAACCGAAGCAATCCCGATGGTGGTGAGGCGGCTATACGCGGTGCCCCGGTCGAATTGGAGCAGCAGTGCCGCGCCGACCAGAGACCCCACTCCGAAGGCCCCCAATAGCACTCCGAATCCGGCGGCATCGACGCCGAATGCGTCGTCGGCGATCACCGGGGCCAGCCACTGGGTGGGGGAGATGGCCGCGGCCAGCATAAAGCTGGCCAGCATGACTACTCGGATGCCCTCAATGCTGCGGGCGTAGCGGAACCCCGACAGGAAGTCGGCCAGGAAACTCTGCCCCGATGATGCCCCTGGCGGGGGCCGGGGCGGCAACAGGCTTAGACCGATGACGAGCACGGTGAAGCTGGCCGCGTTGAACCAGAAGGCTGAGGCCGGTCCCCAGAATTGGATGAGCCACCCGCCCAGCATGGGGCCCACGGCCCGGGAGATGTTCCACTGGGTTGAGTTCAAGAAGACGGCGTTGCGCATGACCCCGCCGGGCACCAGCTCCACCACGATGGCCTGCTGCACCGGGGCTCCCACCGACGCGGTGGCACCCCCGCCGAAAGAGAAGACCACCAGCACCCAGAACGTCTCGGCGTCGATCTGAACCACCCAGGCCAATGCCACCGCCACCACCATCTGACCGACCACCGTGGCCAAGAACAGGCGAGTGCGGCTGTAGCGGTCGGCCAGCGATCCCCCGAATGGGCTCATCACCAGCAAGGGCACAAGTCCGACGGTGGCCGCCACCGTTACCTTCCACGGATCGTCGGTGATGTCCTCCACCAGCCAGCCGATGGCGGCTAGATACATCATCGACCCAATGTTGGACACCACGCTGGTGGTCCAATAGAGCCGGTAGTCCCGGTAGCCCAGCGCGGGCACCGAGCGCGGCACCCGCCGATCTGGACCTTCGATCACCCGCTCTTTCTACTCCCCAACCCCCACCCTGCCGATATCAGCCGATCAGGGACCAGCGGCGGTCACGGTGTCGGTGTCGCGCCCGGAACGGATCACCTGGCCGGGGCGGGCGTCGGTGAGAGCGCCAGCCCGCTGGGTCTCCACCCCGTTGACCAGCACGTGCTCGATGCCCTCGGCACCGCCGGTCAGCCGCCAGCCTCCGCCGGGCATGTCGTAGGCAGTGGTGACCGGCGCCTTGGTGAGGCGGGCCGGGTCGAACGCCACGATATCGGCGCACCACCCCTCGGCCAGCCTTCCCCGGCCCCGCAGGCCGTAGTGGCGAGCCGGGCGGTCGGTCACCAGGTTCACCGCCTGCTCCAGGCTCAACAGCCCCCGATCCCGCACCGTGTCGCCCACCAATGCCGAAGTGCAGCCCCAGGTCATCATCATGTCCAGATGGGCCCCGGCGTCGGAGCCGCCGGCCAGCACCCGGGGGTCGCCCAGCATCTCGGCCCGCTTCTTCCACGACTCGTCGTCGTCGCCCACCACCGGAGGACCGAACCCGGTCATCAGGTCGTCTTCCAGGGAGATGTCGCACATCACATCAAAGGGCTCCTGACCCCGCTCAGCTGCCAAGTCGCCGATGGTGCAGCCCACCAGCGCCTCCAACGAGGGGGAGGACACGTCTACCACCGTGGTCTCGGCCCACCGCACCCAGGTGCGGTGAGACGCCTGAACCGCGCCGTCCACCAGCCGTTGGCGCACCTCGGGACGGGCCAGGGCTTGGGCCTTCGCCCCATTGTCTAGGTGCATGATCTCGGCCCAATCGGGCAGGGTGTCGTACAGCACCCCGGTAGCGAAGTTCAGCCGCATCTGCATGACGTCGGGCAGCATGAGCCCCACCACAGTGGCGCCCCGCTGCCGGGCGTAGTCGGCGGACCCCAGGCGGTTCTCCAGATAGTCATCCTCGCCGGGGCGCACGTTGAACAGGTTCCAGTTCATGGGCCGGTCGGCGGCCAGAACCATGGCGGTCATCAATTCGTACGCCTCTGGGGACCACAAGTAGTCGATGCTGGGAATGATCTCCAGGGTGGTGCCGGGGTAGTCCCGGCAAACCCCGGCTAGGGCCACCATCTCGGCGTCGGTGGCCGACCGAGACGGCACCGGGTCGCCGTGATGGTCGTTGTGGGCCGACGCCCTGGTAGAGGAGAACCCCAGCCCGCCCTCGGCCAGGCTCTGGGCCAACAGCGACTTCATGGCCTCAAGCTGCTCGACGGAAGCCTCCTCACCCACTGCGCCCGACCCCATCACCAAACGCCGCACTGTGCTGTGGCCCACCAAGAATCCGGCGTTCACCCCGAGGCCATTGCCTTCCAGGCGATCCAGCCACGAACCAAACGACGACCATCCGAAGTCCAGCCCGGCCTCCAGCGATTCGGTGGGCATTCCCTCCACCCGGGCCAGCATCCGCATCACGTAGTCGGCCTCGTCGGGCACCATCGGGGCGATGGTGAATCCGCAGTTCCCGCCGATGGCGGTGGTGACGCCGTGCAGCGACGACGGCGTGAGGTGGGGATCCCACAGCACTTGGGCGTCGTAGTGGGTATGCACGTCGATGAATCCCGGCGCCACCGCCAACCCGTCGGCGTCGATCACCTGGTTGGCGGACTGGTCCGCCCGGCCAATGGACACGATGCGCCCGTCTCGCACCCCGACATCGGCTACCCGACCCGGCGCTCCGGTGCCGTCAACCACCATTCCGCCCCGAATCAAGCAGTCCAACATGTCTTACCCCTGCGCTATCGTCGTTTTCCGGGCCACTCAGCCCAACCCCCCTACCGTACCCGAGACATTCGACTGGAGTTCCCGATGTCGCCACGCCCCTTGCGGGACATCTTGTGAGGCGGCGAATCGGCATCGTCGGGGCCGGGTGGACCGGAGCCGTGACCGGGCGCCTGCTGACCGATACGGGGTTTGCGGTGGAGGTTCTGGAAAAGACCAGCGTGGTGGGCGGGCACTCCCGGGCCGAGACCATGAACGGGGTGGTGTACGAGCCCAACGGGGCCCACATCTTCCACACCGACAACGAGGCGGTTAACAAGTTTGTGAACGCCCACGGACTCACCCGGCCCTACGACCACAAGGTGCTCACCGAGGTATTCCTGTCGCCCGACGACGACGAGAGCCACTTGTTGTCCTGGCCGCCCCAGGTAGAGGAGCTCGAGGAACTGCCCGTGTGGCCGACGGTGGAGCGGGAGCTGGCCTCCTTGCCGCCCAAGCCGGTCGGCGACAACTTCGAGGATTACGTGGTGTCGATGATGGGCCGCACTCTGTACGACCTGTTCATCCGGGACTACACCGCCAAGCAGTGGGGCCGCCCGGCCACCGAGCTGTCGGCCCGATTCGCCCCCAAGCGGGTGGAGCTGCGCCGCGACGGCCACCGGGGGCTGTTCCGAGACCGGTGGCAGTACTTCCCGCCCAACGGCATCAACGAGGTGATCGAGTCGGTGCTGTCCACCGTAGCCGTGACGCTGAACACCGAGGTCACCGTGGACGATGCCGACCGCCTCGGCCAGGACTACGACGCGGTAATCATCACCGCCGCGCTGGACGACTTCGCCCGCTGCCCCGGCGAGCTGGAGTGGCGGGGCATCGAGATGCGCTCCCGCTATGAGCCGACAGACGACCCCGGCGGCGTGCTCACCCCCGCTTATGTCACCAACCGCCCGTCGACCCGAGTTCCCTACACCCGCACGGTGGAGACCAAGCACGCCACCGGGCAGCAAATCGGGGGCACCGTGATCAGCGAGGAAATGCCGGGCGCCCCCCGACGGCACTATCCGGTGCTGACCGCCGACGGCGCCAACGAGCGCCGCAACACCGAGCTGGCCCAGAAGATCGCCGAGCACTTCGACATCCCGGTGTATTTCGCCGGGCGGCTGGCCACCTACCGCTACATCAACCAGGACGAGGCCATCGCCGATGCCATGGCGGTGGCCGACCGAGTGGCCGCCGAGTTGGGGGGATAGCGGGTCATGGCCGACGCGACGTCTCAGGGTTGGAGTTTCTGGATCGACCGGGGCGGCACGTTCACCGACGTGGTGGCCCGACAACCCGATGGCGACGTCGTCACCGTCAAGCTGCTGTCGGAGAGCCCCCGGTACCGCGACGCCGCCGTCGAGGCCATACGGACTCTGCTGGGACTGAGCGCCGATGAGCCCATCCCGTCGGCCCAAGTGGCCGAGGTGAAGATGGGCACCACCGTGGCCACCAACGCCCTGCTGGAACGCCAGGGCGAACCCACCGTGCTGGTCACCACCCGGGGTTTCGCCGACGCCCTGCGCATCGGCTACCAGACGCGGCCCGACCTGTTCGCCCTCGACATCGTGCTGCCCGACATGGTGTACAGCCAGGTGATCGCGGTGGACGAGCGAGTGCGGGCCGACGGCACCGTTGAGCGATCACTGGATGAAGACGACGCCCGTCAGCAGCTGGCCGCGGCCCACCGAGCTGGTTTGCGGTCGGCGGCCATCGTGCTGGTTCACGGCTATCGCTACCCCGATCACGAAGCCCGTCTGGCGGAGATCGCCGCCGAGGTTGGGTTCGAGCATGTCTCCGCCAGCCATCGGGTGAACCCGCTCATCCGCTTGGTGCCCCGGGGAGACACCACCGTGGCCGACGCCTATCTCACCCCGGTGCTGCGCCGTCATATCCAAACCGTGGAGGATCAGATTGACACATCGCTGTTCTTCATGCAGTCCAACGGCGGGTTGGCCCATCCCGACAATTTCCGGGGCAAAGACGCGCTGTTGTCCGGCCCGGCCGGCGGGGTGGTGGGAATGGCCCGCACGGGTGAGGCGGCCGGCCACCACCGCCTGATCGGGTTCGACATGGGCGGCACATCCACCGACGTGTCCCACTACGACGGCCGCTTCGAGCGCACCACCGATGCCGTGGTCGCCGGTGTTCGGGTGCGGGCGCCGATGATCCTGATCCACACCGTGGCCGCCGGGGGCGGCTCGATCCTGTCGTTCGACGGCAGCCGCTTCCGGGTGGGCCCCGACTCTGCCGGCGCCGAACCCGGACCGGCCTGCTACGGAAACGGCGGGCCGCTCACCGTGACCGACGCCAATGTGGTTCTCGGCCGCTTGCACCCCGACCACTTTCCGGCGGTGTTCGGCCCCGGCGGCGACCAACCCCTCGATGCCGCCGCGGCCCGGATCGCCTTCGCCGATCTGGCTGGGGCCATCACCGAGGCCACCGGACAACCGTGGACCCCGGAGAGGGCTGCTGAGGGGTTCTTGGATGTGGCGGTCCAGAACATGGCCAACGCCATCAAGACCATTTCGGTGCAGCAGGGCCATGACGTGAGTGCTTACACCTTGGCCTGCTTCGGCGGCGCCGGCGGCCAGCACGCCTGCCGGGTGGCTGACGAGCTGGGCATGTCCACCGTGTTGATCCATCCCCATGCCGGGGTGCTCTCCGCGCTGGGCATCGGCCTGGCCGACGTGCGCTCGGTAACCGAACGGGCGGTGGGCCAAACCCTCACCGAGGAACTGCTGGGCGCCATCGCCACCGACATCGGGGAGCTGGCCGCGGCGGCCTACACCGAGGTGGCCGCCGACTTGCCCCACTCCCACATCCACATTGAGGTCAGCTATTTCTTGCGGTACGAGGGATCCGACACCGCTCTCGAGGTGGCCGCCGACGACTACCGGCCGGTGGTGGCGGCATTCGAAGACCTCCACCGGACCCGCTTCGGATTCGCCTCCCCAGAGACGCCGATCGTGCTGGAGTCGATCCAGGCGGAGGCCATCGGCCGCGGCAGCCTCTCGGAGACCTTGGCCCAACAACCCGTGGGCCGCTCGTTGCCCGATCCCCGCCCCCTAGCCCACCACGAGGCCAGCTTCGAGGGGCAATCCCGCGACATCTCATTCTTCGACCGGTCCGATCTGGGCCCGGGGGCTGCCGTGGACGGCCCCGCGGTCGTCGTGGACCCCCACTCCACCACCGTGGTTGAACCGGGCTGGGGTGCGGCGGCGGCCCCCAGCGGTGAACTCGTCTTGCGCCGCATCACCCCCCGCGCCGGTGCCGCCGTGGGCACCCATGCCGACCCGGTGATGCTGGAGATCTTCAACAACCTCTTCATGAACGTGGCCGAGCAGATGGGGGTGGCGCTGGAAAACACCGCCGCCTCGGTGAACATCAAGGAGCGACTGGACTTCTCCTGTGCGGTGTTCGACCCCGACGGCGAGCTGATCGCCAACGCCCCCCACATGCCGGTACACCTGGGCTCAATGGACATGGCGGTCAAAGCGGTCATCGCCCGCCATCCCGCCATGGCGCCGGGCGACGCCTTTATCACCAACGCCCCCTACAACGGCGGCACTCACCTGCCCGATGTGACCGTGGTCATGCCGGTATTCGACGCCGACGGCGATGAGATCTTGTTCTTCACCGCGTCCCGTGGGCACCACGCCGACATCGGCGGCACCGTCCCCGGCTCAGCCCCCGCCGACGCGTCGCACATCTCCGAGGAGGGGGTGCTGTTCGATGGCGAGGTTCTGGCTCGGGGCGGGCGGTTCCAGGAGGCAGAAATCCGGGGTCTGCTCACCGGCGCCGAGTGGCCGGCCCGAAACCCCGACGTCAACGTCGCCGATATCAAAGCCCAGCTGGCCGCCTGCCAGAAGGGCGCCGTCTCCCTCGACGAGGTGATCGACTACTACAGCTTGGAGACGGTGCATGCCTACATGGCCCATGTGAGG
>JAJDTA010000049.1 GCA_022827405.1 Acidimicrobiia bacterium | reverse complement strand
CGTGTCGTAGAGGGGGCACAGGCGCACCACGCCGGCACCGGGCAGGAGCAGGCCATAGTTTTTTGCGTGTCCGTCAGAGGATGCGGTGATCCATTGATAAAGGAGGTAGTCGCAGAACCTGTTGAGGTCGGCAGCATGGCCCTGGCCGCGGAGGAGGTCTGCAATCTCCCTGGGTCCGGGACCACCGTCCCGCTGGTACTTCATATTCGGTGGTTTGCCGAGGGCCTGGCAAAAGTCCTCTTGGTGAATGCGGGACAAGCCGTCTGCTGGCCTATCGAAGCGCTCGACGATGATTACCTCGACTCCTTCGTAAGTGGCCACGGATGTGCGGGCAGCGGGCAGCCCGATCAACGACGCGACCACCTGAGTAAGGTGCTCAACTATGGCCTCATGGGGGAAGGTCCCAGGACGCGTGGCCTTGATTATGTGAGTGGTGGGCAGAGCACCGTGCGGCACAGCCCATCCCCCGTTTTCCGTGCGGCGGACAGCAACCTTCGGCTGCACACCGGCAAGGCTGAATCCCGAGTCGGCATCTGGCGTGCGCAGGCCGCGGCGGGCAGGGTCTCGCTGGAGCGCCCTTAGCCATTCAGCGATCTCGGATTCCGAGATCGGGCTGGCCCCTCCCGCGGCATCCGCAAGGGTCGCCGCTTGATCGGGTGAGCAAAACCGCACGGCTCCCGCACAATCAGCCCCCATCGGTGTTCCGAGCAGGTGCAGCGTACTGCTTGGGGGAAGGTCGTGTTCCGCCCGCAGGGCATTCAGCGTGCCTGAGTCATCAGGCAACAGCCCCAAGAGCCAGTTATTCAGGTCGTCGCCCTCTGCACCACCAGCGGCGATCGGGAATCGCACTGACAGAGGCGGGCCGTCATAGCCAGCGTACGCAGGGTCGTAGGCAAATGTCGGCCTGCTGTCGGACAAGACAAGGGTCCCTGCTATGCGCCTACCAAGCAGCACTGCCAGCTTCATGCTTGGCCACCTTCGGTAAGCGCGTCAAGGAGGTCGTCTACGACAATGGCCGGTGCGGGAGATGTGGTGGCCTGAAGGGTGAAGCCGAGGAACCGAAGAGCGGTTAGAACCATGCCGAATTCGACAGTGGGCTTCCCCCTCTCTACCTCGGACACCCATTTTCGGGAAACACCGAGTCGGTAGGCTAGGTCGGCTTGGGTTATACCGGCGCGCTTGCGGGCGGCGCGGATGAACTCGCCGAACTCAACTGCGGTACGCAGCGGTACCCTTATCGGAGCGATCCCCTCGCTTACCACACCGAGCATCGTATAACCGTCCGGTTACATCCACAAACAAGTAACTGTTCGGTATCCGACAAAGTGAAGAGAGCGAACGGCGCCATCGCCTCAAATGGAGGTGACCAGTCATAGGGGGATACTCAGACTGGCATACGTCGTGTCGGTGCGTTTAGAGCCGTCGTATTGGTACAGTAGAAACCGTCGTTTTGGTACGATTACGCCGAGCAGATCACCGGCTCGGGCCTTCCAGCGCTCGTCGGCCGCTCCCCGCGGTCGGCTAGGGCCTTCCTAGACGGCTACGTGAACCGCATAGCCGAGCGCCATGTCCACGAACAGGGCCGCACGGTGCGAAACCGCGCCACTCTGCGACGCTGGATGGCCGCCTATCCCCCAACAAAGCGAACCCCACACAAGTGCCCGCAGCAGCCTGAGAGGCACTCGTGTTGCAGAAGTGCCCGCCCTGGGGCTCACTCCAGCTTGGCCAAGTCCACATCCTGGCTTTCGATCAGCTGGGGGCGGGGCACGGAGATCTTCGCAGCGTCGTTCATCCACCCTTCGGCGAGACCGCGGCGCCGGGCCACCACCTCGGTCGCCTGGCGCAATTCGGTTGGGAAGGGCTCGGAAATGACGTCCACGTCGTTAGTTCGCCTGATGTCGTACTTGAAAACCATGACCGCGCCACCGCACGCGACCACCCTGACGGGCTCTCCCAGTGGCGGCTTGCCATACGGAATCCCCAAGTACTGGCAAACCGGCCCATGGGGCGTGCCAACAACCGTCTCCTGAACCGGCCCATGTGTCGTCTCAACGACAGAACCCAATTCTGTGCGGCTACTCATGCGACGCACCACCGGTTGGCGGGTTGACGTGGACGGTGACGATCTCGAGCTCGTGGTACTGCTGGTGGAGCACCGAGGTGGCGTAGTGCTGAAGCAGCCGCAGTGACACGTCGCGTTCGACGGGCCGGTCTGCCGTCGGCTCGTCGAGCACCGCCAGACGGTCCTCGATGTTCTCGCCCCGGGCCGCGGCCACGAACTCGAGCACCGCCCGTCCGTCCTGCTTGCCGGCCGTGACGCGCAGCGTTCGGTCATCGGGGGCGTCTCCGGCCTGCTCGGCTTCGAGCAGGGTGACCAGCGTCTCCTCGGCCACCGCGTCGAGCCTCTGCGACATCGACGTCGCCCAGGCGTGGCGCTTCGCAAAGCCACTGAGGAACTCCTGGATGCGGGGAAGCTCCGGCATTGCCAGATTGGTGCGCAGCCGATGGCGGCGGGATTGGGTGGCCTCGGTGAACAAGGTCAGCACGATGGCCACGAGGCCGCCTGAAGTCATGCCGTTCTCCAACAGCCCGCCGGCGAAGCCCTCCAGATATTCCGGGAAGATCAGGTTGTTCTGGAATCCGACGCCGAGCCAGAAGGCGATGCCCGCGATCAGGCCCTTTCGGTAGTCCGAAGCCTCTTCGGAGACGATCCTCATGCCGACCACGAACAGCAGCGCCATCAGCACGGTGACATACGCCGCCACAACCGCGTCGGGGATGGCGAGCACCAGCGCCAAGAACTTGGGCAAGAAGGCCAGCATGATGAATATGACGCCGATGGCGACACCCACCCGGCGGGCGGCGACGCCAGTCAGCTCGGTGATCGAGACGCTCGTCGAGTAGGTGGTGTTGGGCACCGTGCCGGCCACCCCCGAAAGCAGATTGCCGGTGCCGTCGGCGGCCACCGCTCCCTGCACGACGCGGTAGTCCACCGCTCGCGGCTTGCGCCACGACACGCGCTGGATGGCCACTGAGTCGCCAATGGTCTCCACCGCTCCGATGATCGTGACGATCACGAACGCGGGCAAAAGACTCCAGAACGCCGAGTCGAATGAGAAATCGAAACCGGGCCAACCGCCGTCGGGCACACCGATCCAGGCGGCGTCGGACACCTGATCGAAGTCGTATAGCCCGGAGGCGGCGGCCACAATCGAGCCGGCCACCACGCCGATGACCGGCGCCCACAGCCGCAGGCTGCCAGAAGACTTCAGCGCGATGGCGATCACCACAAGAATGGTGACCAGGGCGCTCGTCGGTGCGCTCCAGTCGGATTCGCCTTCCGGTGACGCTGTCACCATGTCGAATATGAGCGGCATCACGGTCACCGCAATGAGCATCAGCACGGTGCCGGCCACCACGGGCGTGATGAGTCTCCTGAACAGCGAGAGCCTCGAGGCGAGCAAGAACTGGAACAGCGACGACGCCACCACCAACACGGCCAGCAAGCCAGGGCCTCCCTCGACCAAGGCCGCCACGCACACGGCGATGAACGCCCCCGACGTCCCCATGAGCAGTACGTACCCGGCGCCGATGCGCCCGAACTTGACCGCCTGGAGGATTGTGCTGATGCCGCTGACCACTGCCGCCGCAAACACCGCCCACGTCAGATACGAATCGCTCTCACCCGCGGCTCGAATGACGATCGCCGGTGTGAGCACAATGCCCGCGATCGACAGAACCGCAAACTGAAGCCCCATCCCCGCCGTCAGCGCGGTAGGCGGCTTGTCGTCAGGCTCAAACCGAATCCGACGCTGATCAGCTAAATCGCCCTGTTCCATGGCGCCCATGCTTGCACTTACGCAGTGCCCGGGGAGGGACTCGAACCCTCACTCCCTTGCGGGAACCGGATTTTGAGTCCGGCGCGTCTACCAATTCCACCACCCGGGCGGGCGGCCAGCACGCTGGCTGGGGAATGGGGAGTCTACCCAGCGTATGGGCAGAGAGGCTCGCTGGATATATTGTCTGGGCTCCTGTCTCCCGTAGAGTGTTGAAACCCCACTGTCGTCTGAGAGGTCTGACACCTGATGATCTGTTTCACCTATCCCGGCCAGGGATCCCAAAAGGCCGGCATGGGTTCGGCTTGGGTCGACCATCCTTCATGGGAGCTGGTGGCCGAGGCTTCTGAGGCAGCGGGGCGCGACGTGGGTCGGCTGTTGCTCGACGCCGATGACGACGAGCTGCGCCACACCCGCAACTCCCAGCTCGCCACGTTCATGGTCTCGATGATCGCTCTGGACGCCGTTACCCGGGTGGGAATCGAGACCGCGGGGCACGCTGGCCACAGCCTGGGTGAGTACTCCGCGCTGGTCGCCGCCGGAGTGGTCGACTTTTACGACGGTGTGCGGCTGGTGTCGGAGCGGGGCGAGGCCATGCAGGTGGCCGCCGAAGAGCAAGACGGCACCATGGCCGCGGTCATGGGCCTCGACGACGACTTGGTGGAGCAGGCCTGTGAGCAGGCCGACGGTGACGTGTGGGTGGCCAACTACAACGCCCCCGGACAGGTGGTGATCGCCGGGTCCCCCGCGATGGTGGAGGAAGCCGGCGCAATCGCCAAAGACCTGGGGGCCAAGCGGGTCATCGCCCTGCCCGTGGGCGGTGCCTTTCACACCCCGTTCATGGCGTCGGCCCGAGACCGGCTCGCCAAAGCGGTGGACAAGACCGAGTTCCGAACCCCCGACCACCCGGTGTATGCCAACGTGGACGCCTCCGCCCACACCGGTGCCCACTCCTGGATTGACCTGCTGAACTCACAGCTGACGAGCCCGGTGCGTTGGCGCCAGTCGGTCCACAACATGTGCGATGACGGCTACACCACCTTTGTGGAGCTGGGGCCGGGCGCGGTGCTCACCGGAACGGTGAAGCGAACCGCCAAAGACTGCCAGTCGCTCAAGGTGAATGCCCCGGCCGACATCGACGCGGTGCTCGAGGCACTGGCCGGACCGCCGGTGGCCGCCGCCGGTCCCCTGGAGGGCGAGGCCCTATTCGCCACCGAGCGACTGGTGGTGAGCCCGGCAGTCGGCGTCTTCCAGCCCACCGAGGACGATTTGATGGGAACCGGGGTGCCCGCTGGACAGCTCTTGGGCCATGTGGGCGATACCGAGGTCCGCACCCCCTGGGCCGGGGTGATCATGGGTTTCTTGGCTGTGGACGGCGAGCGGGTCACCGCCAGCCAGCCCATCGCCTGGCTGCGGACACAATGAGGAGAACGGGCTGATGACGAGAGCGGGCATCACCGGCCTGGGAACAGCCGCCGGTCACAATGTGGTGACCAACCACGACTTGGCCAAGACCCTCGACACCAGCGACGAGTGGATCGTGGAGCGAACCGGCATTCACGAGCGCCGGATCGGGGGCAGCTGTCTGGAACTGGGCACCCAAGCGGCCCGGATCGCCATGAAGGAAGCCGAGATAGACGCCTCCGACCTCGACCTGATCATCTGCTCCACCTGCACCCCCGACCAGGTGTTCCCCGCCGTGTCCAACCGCATCCAAAACGAGCTGGGAGCAACATGCGGCGCATTTGACCTGAACGCGGCATGCTCGGGGTTCACCTACGGCGTCTCGTTGGCCCAAGCCCAGATCGCCGCGGGGATGGAACGGGTACTGGTGGTGGGGGTGGATACCCTCAGCCGTTTCACCGACTGGGACGACCGCTCCACCGCCATTTTGTTCGGCGACGGGGCCGGGGCGGTGGTGATGGAGCCAATCAGCCGCGAAGATCGGGGCGTGCTCAGCACCTACATGGGCTCCGAGGGGCGGTTCGCCGACCTGCTGACGTGTGATTTCAGCGACCTCTTAATCCGCATGGACGGCAAAGAGGTGTTTCGCCAAGCGGTGCGGGTCATGGTCTCAGCCAGCCTGCGAGTGCTGGCCGACGCCGGACTGGAAGCGTCGGATGTGGCCGCAGTGGTTCCCCACCAAGCCAATTTCCGGATCATCGAGAGCGCCATGAAGCGCCTGGGCATCCCCCTGGAGAAGGCGGCCGTCGTGCTCGAGAAGACGGGCAACACGTCGTCGGCCTCGATCCCGTTGGCCATGGACGATGCGGTGTCGAAGGGAGCCATCGGTGACGGCGACCTGGTGCTGCTGGTGGGCTTCGGTGCGGGCATGAGCGTGGCTGCCGCGCTGCTACGCTGGGGCAAGTGAGCACATCCAGGGTCGTCCTGGTTACCGGAGGGAACCGGGGCATCGGGTTGGCCACAGCCACCGAGCTAGTCGAAGCAGGCCACCGGGTGGCCGTGACCTATCGCAGCGAGCCTCCAACGACAAACGGACAGGTGGACCTGTTGGGCGTGCACTGCGATGTGACCAACGAGAGCCAGATCGACGCCGCCTTCGCGGAGATCGAAGAGAGCCTGGGACCAGTGGAGGTGCTGGTGTCGAATGCGGGCATCACCCGGGACAGGTTGGTCATGCGCATGAGCGAGAACGACTTCACCGACGTGATCGACGCCAACCTGACCGCGGGCTACCGGGTCGCCAAGCGGGCGGCCCGGTCGATGATGCGCAACCGCTGGGGGCGCATCGTGTTCGTGTCGTCGGTGGTGGGGATCATGGGACAGGCCGGACAGGCCAACTACGCCGCCTCCAAAGCCGGACTGGTCGGTTTGGGTCGATCGCTGGCCAAGGAACTGGCTAGCAGGAACATCACCGTCAACGTGGTGGCCCCCGGCCCGGTGGGCACCGACATGCTCAACGAATTGGACGAAGAGCGCCGCTCGGCGATCATTGAAGCGGTGCCCCTCGGGCGATTGGGCGAACCTACCGAAGTGGCAGCCTCCATCTCATTCTTGGCCTCCGATGCCGCCGGATATGTCACCGGGGCGGTAATTCCGGTAGACGGGGGCTTGGGCATGGGAGGATGAATGCCCGTATATCGCACGATCGAACCCATCCAAGGGCTTCAAGTCCACGAATAGGAGATGAATCAGCGTGAGCGACGACAACTTCACCCGTTTCCAGAACTGCACCGTGGAGGTGCTTTCGGTGGAGGCCGGCCAGGTCACCCCCGAGGCCAGCTTCGCCGATGACTTGGACTCGGACAGTCTCGACTTGGTCGAGTTGGTCATGGCGCTCGAAGAGGAATTCGACATCGCCATCGACGAAGAAGAGCTAGAGGACATCGAGACCGTCGGCCAAGCCTTCGACTTGGTGACCGTCAAACTGGGATGACCTCGCAGCAATCTGACGAAAGCAGTACCGACCCCCGATTGAGGAGCACCGGCCGATGACCGCTCCGCGCCGGGTCGCAGTTACCGGTATCGGCGTCTTGGCCTGGCCCGGCCTCGGGCGCGACGCCTTCTGGCAGGGGCTGTTGGAGACCCCCGCCGAAGGCCGGCGGGTGATGGACCACTTCGACCCCCTCCCCCACTTCGACAGCCCCAAAGAAGCCCGTCGCACCGACCGATTTGCTCAGATGGCCCTGGCTGCGGCAGCAGAGGCGCTGGAGCAGGCGGGCGAGCTCAGCGCCGACCCCGACCGGATAGGCGTGTGGGTGGGAACGGGCGTGGGCGGCCTGCGGACTCTGGAGGATCAGATCCAGGTCCGCATTGAGAAGGGCGAGCGCCGGGTATCGCCATTCTTGGTGCCGATGCTGATGGCCAACGCCGCATCAGCGGCCATCTCCATGCGCTATGGCTACTCGGGCCCTTGCGAGAACACGGTTACCGCCTGTGCCGCGGGAACCCAATCGATCGCCAATGCCGCCATGCTGATTCGCGCCAATCGCTGCGACGCGGTCATCACCGGAGGCAGCGAGGCCTCAAACTCCATTACCGGCGAAGCCACCTTCAAGAACATGACGGCGGTTTCCAGTTGCCACATCAGCCGCCCCTTCGACTTGGAGCGCGACGGCTTCATCCAAGCCGAAGGGTCGGCAGTGTTGGTACTGGAAGAGCTGGAGGCGGCTCGGAGCCGGGGGGCAACCATTTTGGGCGAGATCCTGGGCGCGGCCAGCACGGCCGACGCCTACCACATCACCGCCCCATCGCCAGGAGGCGCCGGTGCGGTGCGGTGCATGGAGCTGGCCTTAGCCGATGCCGGGCTGGAGCCGGGCGACATCGTCCACATCAACGCTCACGGTACGTCCACCCCGCTGAACGATGCCGCCGAAGCCGAGGCCATTCAAAAGGTGTTCGGCAATCCGGGGCCGCTGGTCACCTCGACCAAAGGGGTGACTGGCCACGCCTTGGGTGCAGCAGGAGCCATAGAGGCGGCGGCAGTGCTATTGGCCATGGAGAACAGCCTTGTGCCCCCCACCTACGGGTATGAGACTCCCGACCCCGATATGGCCCCCATCCACATCGTGGCTGGGGCGCCGGCCCCGTGGACTCCCGGACCGTCGCTGTCCAACTCTTTCGGCTTCGGTGGGCACAACGGGACCATTGTCATCGGTCCCCCACCGGCTGGCTAGCCGGGATTCGCTAGCCAGCGTCGACTACCACGAACAAGAGCTCGCATGAACAGGCCAGTTCGCCGTTCACCGACGCCCTTCCCTGTCCTCGGCCAGCCCGAGCCGACAGGCGGGTCATCTCCACTTCGAGGTCTAAGCGATCGCCGGGGCTGACCTGGCGGCGGAAGCGGGCGCTGTCAAGGCCGCCGAACAGGGGGAGCTTGCCAGCGAACCTGTCGTCATTGAGCACGATGTATGCCCCTAGCTGGGCAATGGCCTCGGCCATAAGCACACCAGGAAGCGTAGGTCGACCGGGAAAGTGCCCGGCGAAGAACGGCTCGTCGCCGGTGAGCTGCCAGTAGCCCTCAGCCCGCTCCCCGGCCACCATGGAGGTGACCTCGTCCAGAAAGAGAAACGGATGGCGGTGCGGGAGAACCTCGGCCGGAGGTCTCATGGGAAGCGCTTCTGCTCCGCTATTCCTCAGGCAGTGCCGAAGCCAGGTTGGCCGCGGTGTTCTTGGGGCTGATCTTGTACCAGGCATGCTCGATTCGGCCGTCTCCGTCCACCAAAAACGCCGAGCGGACCACCCCCCAATACGTCTTGCCGTACATCTTCTTCTCCCGCCATACCCCAAAGGCCTCCGCGACCTCGTGGTGAGGGTCGGACAGCAGCGAATAGCCGAGGTCGCACTTCTCGTCGAACCGCTTCTGGCGGTCGGGTTTGTCTCCGCTGATTCCTACTGCGGCGATACCCCGTTCTGCGGCGATGTCACGCACGCCGATTGCCTGATTGGTTCAACCAGGGGTGAGCGCCTTGGGAAAGAAGAAAATCGCCAGCTTCCGTCCGGCAAAGTCACCCAGCGACACCTGGTTGCCGTTCTGGTCCTCCAGCGTGAACGCCGGCGTTTGATCGCCGGGAGACAACAGCCAATCAGCCATGGATCGACTCTATCGGATCAGGTTCCCTTGACGGCTGCCTTCAGCCGGGCGCCAGCGCTCACCTTGCAGCCTTTGGCGGCGGCAATCTGGATGGTCTCGCCAGTGCGGGGGTTGCGACCGGTGCGGGCGCCTCGAGAGGTCTGCTCGAAGGACACGAAGCCGGTGATCGCAACCTTGTCGCCCAGGATCACTTGCTCGGTGACAACAGTCTCCAGGCTACTGAGCACCGCGTCCACAGCACTTTTGCTCTCACCGGTGCGCTCGCTGATGGCGCTGACCAACTCTGACTTGTTCATGGAATCCTCCTGAAAATCTGAATTACCAGAGTGTAATTCAGTTGGTTTCTTACACAAAGTTCCAAGAGTCAAGCAGCCCGCACGGGAAAAATGCCAAGTTCGGGCGAGGAAAGCTCAGCTTCAGTCCAAAGCCCGGCGGAATTGCCCGATCAATTCGCCCACCGCCATCGGACGGCCGTCGTCCAGCATCCGGCGCACGACCGCGGAGCCCACCACGGCGCCGTCGGCCACCTGGCACACCTCTTGGGCTTGCTCGGGGGTACCCACCCCCACGCCCACCAGCACGGGCACGTCGGTCATCTGCTTGAGCCTTTTGGCCATGACCACCGCCGATGCAGCCAACTCGTCGCGCACTCCAGTCACTCCCAAGAGCCCAACTCCGTAGACGAATCCCCGGGCGCGGGCGCAGATCCGGCCCAGCCGCTCATCAGAGGCGGTGGGGGCAGCCAACAGCACTGTCTCCACTCCGGCCGCATCGGCGGCCTCGGTCCACGTTCCGGCCTCCTCCAGGGGGAGATCGGGCAGGATGGCCGCAGCCACGCCCTGCTCGGCGAGAACAGAGGCAAATCGTTCCAGCCCGAATCGGAAGGCGATGTTGTAGTAGGTCATCACGGCCAGCGGGATGCCGATGTCGAGTCGTCCCAGGGCGTCGAGCACACCCAGCGGGGTGATCCCGGCGGCCAGCGCCCGGTCGTTGGCCTCCTGGATGACCGGTCCGTCCATCACCGGGTCAGAAAACGGGATACCCACCTCCACTGCATCGGCTCCGGCGTCGGCGGCCGCCGCCAGCGCCCCCTGCCAGTCGCCCAGCCCTCCGGTCAGATAGGGAACGAGCGCCTTGCCGCCCTGGGAGCGGCGATTTCGCAGGGCGGCCTCCAAAGGGCCGGGGCTGGCGCTCACTCAGTTCGCCCGCCGTCGACCACCACGCGGCCCATCATCTGGTCCACGTCTTTGTCGCCCCGCCCGCTGAGGTTCAACAGAACCGACTGGTCGGCCATCTCCTGGCGGGCCCGCGATACCCAGGCCAAGGCGTGGGCCGGCTCCAGCGCGGGAATGATACCCTCGGTGCGCGACAGCAGCTCGAAGGCGGCCACCACCTCATCGTCGGTGACCGTCTCGTAGCGAGCCCGGCCGATGGCCGCCAGATGTGAGTGCTCGGGCCCGATGCCGGGATAGTCGAGTCCCGCAGAGATCGATTCGGCTTCCAGCACCTGGCCGTGCTCGTCTTGCATCAAATACGACTTGGAGCCGTGGACCACACCGGGCACGCCCCGGCCGATGGCCGCACCCCCGGCTGGCTCCACCCCCACCAGCGCAGCATCGCCGTCGACGAAGCCGCTGAAGATGCCGATGGCGTTGCTGCCACCGCCCACACAGGCGGTGACCACGTCCGGATCGGTTCCCAGCAGCTGGCGGCACTGCTCACGGGCTTCGTCGCCGATCACCCGGTGCAGCTCCCGTACCATCCAGGGATAGGGATGGGGCCCCATGACTGAGCCCAGGCAGTAGTGGGAGCTCTCCACGGTGGCCACCCAGTCGCGCATGGCCTCGTTGATGGCGTCCTTCAGCGTCCGGCTGCCCGAGAGGGCCGACCGCACTTCGGCGCCCAGCAATTGCATGCGGAACACGTTGAGGGCTTGGCGCTTCATGTCGACCTCGCCCATGTACACCACGCAGTCCAGGCCCAATAGGGCCGCGGCGGTGGCGGTGGCGACGCCGTGCTGGCCGGCCCCGGTCTCGGCCACCAACCGGGTCTTGCCCATGCGTACGGCCAACAAGGCCTGGCCCAGCACGTTGTTGATCTTGTGGGAGCCGGTGTGGTTGAGGTCTTCCCGCTTCAGCAACAGGCGCAGACCCAGCTCTTCGGACAGGCGATGGCATTCGGTGAGCGGCGACGGCCGGCCGGCGTAGTCGGCCAGCAGCCCGTTCAGCTCGCCTCGGAAATCCTCATCGGCCCAGGCGGAGCGAAACGCTGCCTCCAATTCCTCGCAGGCGGGCACCAGGGTCTCGGGGACGAACCGCCCGCCGAAGTCCCCGAACCGTCCGCCCACGGGCTCGGCCATGGTCACGGCAACAGCTCCTCCTGCCAGTCATAGGGGGCGTCTTCATCCGGCTCCTGCTCGACGGCCTCGGAGTGAGTTGGCTCGGCTTCTCGGACGGCGTTGATGAAGGCTCGCAACCTGGCCGGGTCCTTGCGCCCCGGCGACATCTCCACCCCGGTGGCCACATCCACCCCCCAGGGCCGGACTTTGACGATGGCCGTGGCCACGTTTTCTGGGGTCAGCCCGCCAGCCATAAGGAGCCGGATACCGCCTGGGGCCCCTTCGGCCAGAGACCAGTCGAACACCTGGCCTGATCCGGGAGTGTCGGAGTCCACCATCACGATGTCGGCCCCGTACCGGTCGGCCACCGACAGGGCTGGACTGCCGCCGGGAAAGGCCTTGATCACCGCGGGGACGCTCTGTCGGATCAGGCGAGTTTCCTCCATGCTCTCCCGGCCGGAAAGCTGGGCGGCTTTGAGGCCGCAGCGGTTGACGATCTCGATCACCCGCTGGGGGGCTTCGTCTCGGAACACCCCCACGGTCAAAACGTCCGGTGGGAGGCGGCGGGCGATCTCCTCCACCCGGGGCGGGACGATCTGGCGGCGTGAGGGAGCCAATATGAACCCCACGGCGTCGGCGCCCAAGGCGGTGGCCAGCAGAGCGTCGTCAACGGTGGTAATGCCGCAGATCTTGATGAACACTGGTTCCAAAACTACCGGCTCAAGTCCTCAATGGATGGGTTATGTGCCCGATCACCGAGGAACAGCCGACGCCCGGGCCTGGCCACCGGCCACGTTTACCTCGGAGGGCATCTCCACGGCCCGCTTGATATAGCCCAGCGCCACCGTTGAATCGGCGGCTGCGTCCCACGCCGCGCTGGTCACGGCGCCGACGTCGGCCCCGTCGGCGCTGGTGATTTGGTCGCCGCTGGCCAGGTTGGCCCGGCCTTGGAGGGTCAGCACCCGCAGATAACGGGGAGCGGTGCTGCCCCGAGAGTCCATGCGGGCGACCAGCTCTTGTCCGGTAAAGCACCCCTTGGTGAAGCTCACTGTGAAAGGCACCACCTCGGCTTCGGCGGGAATGGTGCGGTCGTCGATGTCGACTCCCATTCGGGGAAACCCCGCCTTGATCCGGTGGGCCTCCAGGGTCTCGGGGTCGACTGTGGGCATATCGGCCGACACCTGAGGTGAGGGGCCGATCACATCGATCCCCCCGGCGGGGACCGGGCCGACGATCTCGCCGGCTACGGCCGCCTCTGCGGCGCCTGGGCCGCGCACCGCGATGCACCGCCAGTCCAGCGGCTCCAGGGCCACATCGGTTCGCAGCATGAACCGCTGGAGCCGGGTGACGACCTGCTCCAGCGGGCCGTCGGTATCGAGGATGAACCGATCGGCCCCTTGGCGGGTCACCCGTACCAAGGCGTCGATGCGCCCTTGGGGTTGCAGGATCAGCGACCAGGCCGACTGGCCTTCGGCCAACCCGGCAATGTCCTGGCTGAGCTGGCCCTGCAAGAAGTCCTCGGCATCGGGCCCGGTAACCGCTAGCACACCTCGATCGGTAGGGCAGGTCCCCACGGTTGTCGACAGATCAACAGGGCCGGTCATGCTGGGCCAATCATGCCAAACCAATCATTACAGTCGGCTTCGGCTCATCCGCCGGGCGGCGGGCACGGCCAACAAGAGGGCTCGGGCCTTGTTGCGGCACTCCAGGTCTTCCTGTTCGGGGATGCTGTCGGCCACGATGCCCGCGCCGGCCTGCACCGAGGCTCGTTCCCTCTGGATGACCATGGTGCGGATGGCGATGGCGGTGTCGATGTTCCCCGAGAAGTCCAGGTAGCCGACCACCCCCGCGTAGGGGCCGCGCTTTACCGGTTCCAGGTCGTCGATGATCTCCATGGCTCGCACCTTGGGTGCTCCCGACACTGTGCCCGCGGGCAAAGTGGCCCGTAGGACATCCACCGGGGTGCGGCCGGGGGCCAGATCGCCCGACACCTGCGAGGTGAGGTGCATGACGTGGCTGTAGCGCTCCAAGGTCATCATCTCGTCCACCGTCTCGGTGCCGAAGGTCACCACTCGGCCCACGTCATTGCGGGCCAAATCCAACAACATGATGTGCTCAGCGATCTCTTTGGGGTGCTCCGACAGCTCGGCGGCCATCAGGCGCTCCTCGGCGTCGGTGCGGCCTCGGCGGCGGGTGCCGGCAATGGGGCGGGAGATGACCCGGCCGTCGAGGAGCTGCACCATCGGCTCAGGAGAACAGCCCACCAGCGACAGCTCAGGCAAGCGCACGAAGTACATGTAGGGGCTGGGGTTGACCTGGCGCAGCGAGCGGTACACGTCAAAGGGCTCGGCTTGCAGGTCGAAGTCGTATCGCTGGGCCAGCACCACCTGGAAGATATCGCCGGCCAAGATGTGCTCTTTGGCGGCTTCCACCGCGTCGCAAAAGCTCTGCGAGCCCATGCTGGACACCACCTCGGGCAGCTCCTCGTCTTCCTCCGGGGGCTCCAACAGCGGCTCGGCCACTGGGCGGGCCCCATCGGCGGCCAATTCCTCGAGGGCGGCCACCGCCCGGTCGTAGGCGTCATCGATCTCGGCTGATGAGGCGTCGGGGGGGATGATCACGTTCTCGATCAGGGTCACCCGCTGTCGCCAGTGGTCGAATACCGCCAGCTCCCCGATCACCGACATAACCGCGTCGGGCAGCCCCTGATCGTCGTCGGGCACGTTGGGCAGATGCTCCACTTCTCTCACCACGTCGTAGCCCAGATAGCCCATGAGGCCACCGTGCAGCGGCGGCAGCTCGTCGATTGCCGGAGAGCGCCACCGCGACAAGATGTGCTCCACTGCGGCCAATATCCCTTGGTCGAGCGGGGTGCCCTCGGGGAACTCACCGGTGGCAGCCACCCGGCGACCGCGGGCCACCAGCGTGCCCAGGGGTCGGCGCCCGATGAACGAAAATCGGCTCCAGCGCTCGCCGTGATCCACCGACTCCAGCAGAAAACCGGGCTCGTTGCCCACGGTACGAACAAACGCGGCCACCGGAGTGGTGAGGTCGGCCACCAACTCCCGCCACACCGGGACGACCGTCCACTCGGCGGCGAGCTGGTGGAACTCGCGGCGATCGGGGCTTATCGCGGTCATGCGAGCGCTCGGCTGGGGTCGGGACCGATCACGGTCATGCCGTCCAGATCACGAAGACGGCGGCAACGGCTCGTCGAATGACCGAAAGAAACACGAGTACTTCCCGAGGTGGCAGGCGCCGCTGCCTTCCTGCTCCACGATGAACAGCAACGTGTCGCCGTCGCAGTCGTAGAACGCCTCCCGCACGTACTGGCGATCGCCAGAGGTCTCTCCCTTGCACCAGTACTCCTGTCGGGATCGGCTCCAAAACCAGGTGCGCCCGGTTTCCAAGGTGCGCTCCAGGGAATCCCGGTTCATCCACGCCATCATCAGCACCCGGCCCCCGTCATGATCCTGCACGATGGCTGGTACCAGCCCGTCGCTGTTGAACGTCACGTGATCCAGCGTTCCCGGGGCAGCTTCTATGGGCGTGATTGCAGGCATGGCCCCATCGTAGGAGCAGACTCCGGCCCGGTTAGAGCCATTTGCGAGCCTGAATCAGAGATACTGAATCAGAGGTAGAGGCCGGTGCTTCCCTCGTCGAGGCGGGGGGCGGCCACCGCATGGATGTCCCGCTCCCGCAAGATGAGGTAGTCGGCGCCCCGCACCTCTACCTCATAGCGGTCTTCGGGGTTGAAGAGCACCTGGTCGCCCGACTCCACCGTGCGGACGTTGGGGCCCACCGCGATGGCCTCGGCCCAGGCCAGGCGCTTGCCCACCTGGGCGGTGGCTGGAATGAGGATGCCGCCGGTGGAGCGCCGCTCTCCCTCGGGGACGTCCAGCTGCACCAGGATGCGGTCGTTGAGCATCTTGATGGGGAGTTTGTCCTCGGGCGCGACCCGACTCGCGCTCTTGGCTGCCTTGGCCATGGGGTGCCAACGCTACCGTGACAGGGATATGACCGACGACTTCGGGCTGAGCGCCACCACGCCGACCCCTACGAGATTGACGACAGGCGACGGCCTAAGCCTCGAGGCCCAATGCGTGCTGCCCGCCGAGCACCGCACCAAAGTGGTGATTGCCCATCCCCACCCCCAGCACGGGGGCAACATGCATTCGCTGGTGGTATCGACCCTGTTCACCCACCTGTCGGGCGCCGGTTGTGCGGTGTTGCGGTTCAACTTCCGAGGGGTGGGGGGCTCCGAAGGCGAGCACGACTTCGGCGAGGGTGAGCAACTCGATGTTCGGGCTGCGGTGGCCGCTATGGCCGAAGCCAGCGATGCCGAGTGCCCCCTGGTGCTGGCTGGGTGGTCGTTCGGCGCTGACCTGGCTTTGACCTGCGACGCCTCCGAATTGACCGGATGGTTCCTCGTGGCTCCCCCGTTGCGAGTACTGAGCGTCGACCGATTCAAGGCCGCCCCCGATCCTCGCCCCAAGTGGCTGGCTGTGCCCGAGCGGGACCAGTTCAATCCTCCCGATCAGGCCCAAGCCACTGTCGCCAACTGGTCCAACGCCGAGATCCACCCCATCGGTGGCGCCGACCACTTCCTAGTGGGCCGCACAGAAAAGCTCAACGCCCTCTTCGACAGCTTTTTGGCTGCTCTCTAGTCCAGCGGGGCCGCTGCTCAGGCGTCGGATGGGCGGATGGGGATGCCGGCAGCGGCCATGTGCGCTTTGGCCTCGGCCACGGTGTGCTCGGCGAAGTGGAAGATGGAGGCGGCCAGCACGGCGTCGGCCTTTCCTCCGAGCACGCCCTCTACCAGGTGGTCGAGGGTGCCGACTCCACCAGAGGCGATCACCGGCACGTTGGTCACCTCGACAACCGCCCGAGTCAACTCCAGGTCGAAACCATCCCGGGTGCCGTCGCGGTCCATGGAGGTGAGGAGAATCTCCCCTGCGCCCAGCTCGGTTACCCGGATGGCGTACTCAATGGCGTTGACCCCGGTTGGGGTGCGGCCCCCGTGGGTGAACACCTCGAACGGGAAGGGACCGCCGTTGGTGCGGCGGGCATCGATGGACGCCACCGCACACTGGCTGCCGAACTCGTCAGCGATCTCGGCCACCAACTCGGGGCGATTTACCGCCGCGGTGTTCACCGAGACCTTGTCAGCCCCGGCCCGCAGCAGGAGGCGAGCGTCGTCCACTGTGCGGATTCCCCCCCCGATGGTGAAGGGGATGAACACTTCTTCGGCAGTTCGGTGCACCAGCTCCACAGTGGTTTCCCGCCGATCCGACGACGCAGTGATGTCCAGAAACACCACCTCATCGGCCCCCTGCTGGTCGTAGCGGGCGGCCAACTCCACCGGGTCGCCCGCGTCGGTCAGGTCCACGAAGTTGACTCCTTTGACCACTCGACCGGCATCCACGTCCAGACAGGGGATGACCCGGGCATTGCTGGACACCGTTGCCAGTGTGCTCATGAGACCAGCGTCTCCAGGGCCTGCTCCACGGTGAAGCACCCCTCATACAGCGCCCGGCCCACGATGACTCCGCTCAGCCGCCGCCTGCCATCGCTGATAGCGGACAGCGCGGTCAGGTCGTCCAGCGATGCCACCCCTCCGGAGGCGATAACTGCCAATCCGGTGGCAGCCAGCACCGCCGTCAGGCCTTCGATGTCGGGACCGCTCAGAGTCCCATCTCGGCTGATCTCGGTGGCCACCACCGCCTCGGCCCCCGACGACTCAAAGCGGGCCGCCAGCTCCAGCAAGTCTCCCCCACCGCCCTTTTCCCAACCGTGGGTGGCCACATCCCGGCCTCGGGCGTCCAACCCCACCGCTACGGGCTGGCGAGCGGCCACCTGCTCCACCAACTGGGGGTTCTCCACCGCGGCGGTGCCGATCACTACGCGGGATGCGCCGGCGTCAGCCAGGGCGGAGGCCGCGTCCATGCTGCGGATGCCGCCGCTGGACTGCACGAGCACGTCCACCGCATCGGCGATGGCGGCGATAACCGGCAGGTTGACCTGTTCCCCGGTGCGGGCTGCGTCCAAATCCACCACGTGCAGCCACGAGGCCCCAGCGTCAGCGAACTGTTGGGCCTGGCTCACTGGGTCGTCGCTGTAGACGGTCTCGGCGTCGTACGACCCCTGGTAAAGCCGCACGCAACGGCCACCCCGCAGATCAATGGCCGGAAAGAGCTGCATCTCAGACCCCCACGGCGGTGGCTCGGGCCTGGTTTACGAAGTTCTCCAACAGCCGGAGGCCGGGGCGAGCCGACTTCTCGGGGTGGAACTGGGTGGCCCACACATTACGGTCGCCCACCACCGCCGCCACCGGGCCGCCGTAGTCGCAGGTAGCAACAACGCTGTCGTCCATCGGGGCAGCAAAGGAGTGAACGAAGTACACCCAGGCGTCGTCCAGCCCTTCGAGCAGGGGGCCGGGAGTCCGCACCTCCAATCGGTTCCACTGCATCTGAGGCCGCTTCACGTTGCCGGGCAGCAGGCGTACGGTGCCGGGCAAGATTCCGAGACCAGCGGTGCCGGGCGCTTCCTCAGACCCTTCGTAGAGAAGCTGCAAGCCGATGCAGATGCCCAGAAAGGGCCGGCCGTCGGCCGCCGCGGTTCGAGCCTGCTCGTCGAGTCCGGTGTCCTCGAGCGCAGCCATGCACGGCCCGAACGCGCCCACGCCGGGCAGTACCACACCGGCCGCGTCGGCGATCAGCCCGGAATCGGCGGTCAGCCGGGCGTCGGCCCCCATGCGCTCCAGGCTCTTTTGGGCCGATCGGAGGTTGCCGATGCCGTAGTCCAACACCGCGATGAGCGGCCTGGTCACCGAACGCTCCAGCTCATCGAGAGCGAACTCTCACAGAACCCCTTTGGTGGAGGGAATACCGGTGCCCTCCACCCGCACGGCGTCGCGCAGCGCGCGGGCCACCGCCTTGAAGCTGGCCTCGATGATGTGGTGGGTGTTGCGGCCCCGCACCATGGTTATGTGAAGGGTCAGGGCGGCCGATGTGGCGAACGCCCGCCAGAACTCCTCGCAGAGCTGGGGGTCAAACGGCGGATCCCCCAGGATCTTCTGGCCGGGAGGGCTAACGTCGTAGTGCAAAAACGGGCGACCCGACAGGTCGACCACGGCTTCCACCAAGGCCTCATCCAGCGGCACCGCGATTGACGCGAACCGGCGGACTCCGGCCTTGTCGCCCAAAGCCTCGGCAAAGCACGACCCCAGCAGGATGCCCACGTCCTCCACGGTGTGGTGGGCGTCGATCTCCAAGTCACCGGAGGCCTCCACCCGCAACTCGAAGCCGCCGTGGCGGCCGAGCTGGCTCAGCATGTGGTCGAAAAACGGCAATCCGGTGGTTGCGGTGCCTTGGCCGTTGCCGTCGATGTCTATGGCGATGTCGATGCTGGTCTCGGCGGTGGTCCGAGACGCCGTGGCGGTTCGAGTTGGGGTTGTCATGTCAGCACCTCGCGCAGAGCAGACAGGAACGCGTCGTTTTCAGCCGGGGTTCCCACGGTAACCCGCAGGCAACCCGACAGCCGGGGCCAAGAAGAACAGTCTCTCACGAGCACCGACCGCTCCACGAGACCCTCCCAAACCGCCTCGCCATCGCCAGAGTCGGGGCGCAGCAATATGAAGTTGGCCCCCGACGCCCAATGGCGAGCCGGGAGCTTGTCGAGCGCGGCGGCGATCCGCTCTCGCTCGGCCACCAGCATGCCCACCCGCTCGTTCATCTCGTCCTCGTAGTCAAGGGCCAGGCGTCCGGCGATCTGCTTCATGGTGTCAAGGTGATAGGGCAACGCCGACTTCTCCAGCTCGGCCACCACCCACGATGGCGCGACCAGGTAACCGAGGCGGGCGGCGGCCATCGACCAGGTCTTGGAGTAGGTGCGGGCCACGGCTAGCGGCCGGCTCTCGTCCACCAGGCTTACCGCGGTAAAGGGGTCGAACTGGCCGTAGGCCTCGTCCATCAACAACAACCCGGGCAGCGCCGCCACGTCGGCCAGCAACCTCTCCACCAACTCCGGGGGCTCGACCATGCCGGTGGGATTGTTGGGCGAGCAGAGAAAGGTGACGGCCGGGCGGTGCTCGGCCACCATGGCCGAGGCGTAGTCGGCGTCAAGCGAGAAGTCTTCCTTCCGCTCGCCGGTGACCACCTCAGTAGCGGCCAGCCGGGAGATGTGGGAGTGAAGTGCATAGGTGGGCTCGAAGGTCAGCGCAGCTCGGCCCGGTCCTCCGAACGCCAGCATCAGGCACTGGAGCACCTCGTTGGATCCGTTGGCCGCGAACACCTGTTCGGGGGCCACATCCTCGTGCTTGGCCAAGGCGGCCCGCAGCTCGTGAGCGCCCCGGTCGGGATAGCGGTGCCAATCGATTTCGGCCTGGGCGGCCCGGAGAGCCTCAGCCCACCCTTCGGGAGGGGGCACCGGCGATTCGTTGGTGTTGAGTCGCACAGCCACGTCGAGCTGTGGTGAGTGGTAGCCGGACATGAGGGCCAGGTTCTCTCTCACCGCCAGGCGGTCGGGGCTATTCATTGCGGGTTCCTTTCTGAACCTTGTCGCCGATGCCGCGCAGGCGGACCGACTGGGCGTGGGCTTCCAGTCCCTCGGCGTCGGCGATGGCCGCTACGTAGGGGCCGACCGCGGCCAATCCCTCGGAGTCCACCGAAATCTCGTGCATGGGCTTGGTGAAGTCCCGCACGCTGAGGGCACCGGCGAAACGAGCGGTGCTGTTGGTGGGCAGCACGTGGGAGGGGCCGGCCACATAGTCGCCAATGGATGCCGGCGCCAGCGGACCGCGGAAGATGGCCCCGGCGTTGCGGACCTGGCTAATCACCGCTTCGGGAGCATTAGTCATGACTTGCAGGTGCTCAGGGGCGATGAAGTTGACCACCTCGGCGGCGGCCTCCGGACCATCGACGAGCACGATGTGCCCACTGCGGTCGAATGTGGCCGCGATGTCGTCTCGGCGGGCCGCGACGGCCAGTAGATCGGCAATGGCGGCCTCTATCGCGTCGGCGGCACCGGGATCCCAGGCGATTAGCCAGGCCAAACCGTCGGGGCCGTGCTCGGCCTGCACAATGAGGTCGATAGCGGCAAACTCTGCCGGGACTGAGCCATCGGCCACCACCACAACCTCCGACGGCCCGGCGAACGCCGCCGGCACCCCGACTGACCCGGCCACCAACTGCTTGGCGATGGCAACGTATACGTTGCCCGGCCCAACGACCACGTCCACTGCCCCCACCGACTCGGTGCCGAAGGCCAATGCGGCAATGGCCTGCGCGCCGCCCACTGCGTAAACCTCGTCGACCCCGGCAATGGCGGCCGCGGCCAGGGTGACATCGGCCACGCAGCCGTTGGAGTCGGGGGGAACGCACAGCACCACTTGGTCCACTCCGGCGGCCCGAGCGGGAAGCGCGGTCATCAGCACAGTAGACGGGTAGGCGGCCCGCCCTCCGGGCACATAACAGCCCGCTCGGCCCACCGGCTGTTCCCAGCTGCGGATGGTGATGCCCTGGCGGTTGTGGGTCTGCTCTTTCGAAGCCTGACCTCGGTGGAACTCGGCGATTGAGTCGGCCGCCTCCTCCAGAGCCGACCGCAACGATGGGTCGACCCGTTCTCGGGCCGCGGCTACCTCGGTTGGAGGAACTCGCCAACTCGAGGGGATGGCCCCGTCGAATTGCTTGGTATAGCGGGCCAGTGCGGCATCGCCTTCGGCCCGCACCGCGTCGACGATCTCGCGGACCGCGGCCACCGAGCCCTCAGAAACGGGCTCAGGACGGGGCAGGCGACCAGAGATGTCGGCCACCCCTCGCAAGTCCACTCGGCTTAGCACGACCCCCAAAACTACAGGCACCCATGTCCCGCCAACGAAGGGTTTGCCCGGTCCTCAAGGAAACCAGCCGGCAGGTTTTGCGGTAGAACCTCTCTGTGGACGACAAGTCGATGGCGGCGGACGGGGCGGAGCTCAGCTCATTGAGCAGCGTTATTCGTGATCTGGTAGAGCGAGTGTCGGAAGTAGCCCGGCGCTACGAGGGCACTGATCGGGAGGACGTGTCGTTTGAGCTCTACGAAGTGGAGCGAGGCTTGCGAGGAGCAACCCGCCGTCTCGACCGGCTCACTCGAAGTCTGTAAACCTACCCATACCCAATGAACTGACCGGGAGAAGAAATGTTCAATCTGCGATTTGACCTGCGAACCCCTCCATTCACTGACGTGACCCATGGCGACCAGTACCGCGCCATGTTGGAGATGGTGAAGTGGGCCGACACCCGGGGCTTCGCCGGGGCCATCACCAGCGAGCACCACGGCACTGAGGACGGGTTCATGTCGGCGCCTCTGGCCATCTCTGCGGCCATCCTGGGGGCCACCGACAACCTGATGTGCACCCTGTCGGCCCTGCTGGTGCCCTACCACGATCCGCTGCGGCTGGCCGAGGACATCGCCACCATCGACTTGATGGCGCCGGGCCGGTTCATCGTCATCGCCGGGCTGGGCTACCGGGAGTTCGAGTTCGAGATGTTCGGCAAGGATCGAACCCGCCGGGGCCGCGACACCGAGGAGGCCATCAGGATCATGCAGCAGGCGTGGACCGGGGAGCCGTTCGAGTACGAGGGGCGGACCGTGTGGGTGACCCCCAAGCCGGTGACCCAGCCCCACCCCATCGTGATGGTGGGCGGCTCGGTGCCGGCATCGGCCAAGCGGGCGGCCCGGCTGCGGCTGCCCTACATGCCGCCCATCGGCGACCAAGAGTTGGTGGACCTCTACTACGCCGAGGCGGCTGAGATTGGATTCGAGGGGGCGTTTGCCATGGCCCCCGACGGTCCCGGCCTGGTGCTGGTGACCGAGGATCCCGAAGCGCTGTGGGCCAAGATCGGCCCCAACATGCTGTACGACGCCGCGGCCTATGCCAGCTGGCAGTACCCCGACCAGCGCTCCGGCTGGCACGTGGACGCCGAGGACATCGCCGGGCTCAAGGCCTCGGGACAGTTCGAGGTGCTCACCCCGGATGAGTGCGTCGAGCTGGTGCGGACCAAGGGCGCAGCCACCCTCCATCCCCTGTGCGGCGGCATCGACCCCGCCATCGGCTGGGAGACGCTGGAATTGGTAGTCGACAAGGTCATGCCCGCCCTCGCCGAGGGCTCATAACCCCGCCCACAGGGCGGCGCTAGTTGGCCAGGTCGTCGATCACCGCCCGGCCCACATACTTGCCCGATTGGAGCTCCTCGAAGATGTCGTCGAGTTCCGACAGGGCGCCGGTGCGCCCGACGTGGGTCTTGACCTGTCCGGCGGCGGCCATGTCCACCAGCTCGCGCATGTCCTGCACGGTGCCCACCGCGGAGTAGATGAGGGTGGCATCCCTCATGAAGAACTCGAACGGATTCAACTCGATATTGCCCTCGCTGGTCGGGGGCAGCCCCACGGCCACGAAGAGCCCCTTGGGCCGCAGGAGCCGGAACCCGAGGGTAAAGCCGGCCATCGCCGCGGAGAACACGATGCTGGCATCCACCCCGCCCCGACCGATCTCGCGTGGCACTGCCTCTAGAGCGTCGTCAGCACTCACCACCATGTCGGCCCCGAGCGACTCCACGAACCCCAGCCGGTCGGCACCCACATCGACGCCCACCACCTTGTAGCCCAGCGCCTTGGCGATCTGCACGGCATAGTGGCCCAACCCGCCAGCCGCGCCGATGATGGCCACCCAGCGGCCGGGGGGTACCTGGTTGCGGAAGAGCTTCTTCACCGCTCCGTAGGCAGTGAGCCCCCCGCAGGCCAGAGCGGCCTCCTCGTCGCCCACCGAATCGGGCAGCACCACCAGCGATTTGGCCCACACGCAGAACTGCTCGGCGAAAGTGCCCATGATCCCCTGGGTCTGCGCGCAGTGCCGGGGCTCACCCTGGAGGCAGAACTCGCATGCCCCGCACCAGTAGCCGCCGCCGGTACCCCCAAGCCCGAGGATCACCCGATCGCCCACCTGGCTATACCGCTCTGCCCCCGGCCCGAGCGCCTCGACCACGCCGATGGCCTCATGGCCCAGCACCTCAATGCCGGAGACCCCCATCCAATCGCCTCGGGCCAAGTGGAGGTCGGAGTGGCACACCCCCGAAGAGCTGATGCGAATCAGCGCTTCTTCGAACCCCGGCTCGGGGGCCGGAACGTCCAAGATCCGAAGATTGCCTTCTACCAATCGTGCCGCTTGCATGGTGAAATCTCCTGTTTTTCAATTCTGGGTGAGAATGCAAACCCTAATGGTCGCTCTTGGGAGGCTGCCTCTTAGTCGCCCGCGGAGGGGCAGAACGAGGCCAGCACGCACTCGTGGCAGCGGGGGCGGCGGGCGATGCACACGCGACGGCCGTGGAGAATGAGCCGCAAAGAGAACTCGCCCCGCTCGGCCGCGGGCACCATGGGATTCAGCTCCAACTCGATCTTGACCGGGTCTTTGTGCTCAGTAATTTCCAAAAGGCCGGCGATTCGGGCCACATGGGTGTCCACCGGCAGACCGGGCAGACCCAGGGCCACGCTGCGCACCACGTTGGCCGTCTTTCGCCCCACGCCGGGCAGGCTGACCAAATCGGACATCTTGCCGGGAACTTGGCTGTCAAAGTGGTTGACCAGGTCTTGGGCCATGCCCACGATGTTGCGGGCCTTGGTGGCGAAGAACCCGGTTGAGCGGATGAGTTCCTCCACGTGGGCCAGGGGCGCCTCGGCCAAAGCCTCCGGGGTGGGATAGGCGGCGAATAGATCGGGGGTGACCATATTCACCCGCTTGTCGGTGCACTGGGCCGACAAGATGGTGGCCACCAGCAACTGGAATGGGTTTTCGTGGTCCAGCTCGCACACTGCCTCTGGATACTCCTCGGCCAGCAGCTCGTGTGTTCGTCTGGCTCTTCCCTTGGGGGTGCGCGGCCTCGCCATCGCCCGGATCGTAGCGACCCGAGCAACCGCCAATGGGACCGCTACCGTGGATTGGGTGACGCTGACGGTTGTCCGACTCGACCAGGGAGAGTTTGCCTGGTCGATCACCATGGACCCCGACCACCCCCGAGACGAGTCCGCCGTCGACCAGATTCAAGCAACGATCGCCCACGCAGCCACTGGCGATTCGGTACAACTTTGGATCGAGCGGGCCATCGATGGCGACGACGAGTTTGCCGCGGGTCTCGGGTTTCAGCCGTATCGGGACTTGTGGCGGATGCAGCGACCGCTGCCCGCCGACCGCTCTACCATTTCCACCCGGGCCTTTGTTCCCGGTGTTGACGACGACCGGTTCATTGAGGTCAACAATCGGGCATTCCACTGGCACCCCGAACAGGGGGGCATGACCGCGGCCGATTTGGCCGACCGCATGTCCGAGGACTGGTTCGACGCCAAGGGATTCCGGCTCCATGAGCGAGATGGCCGATTGGCCGGCTTCTGCTGGACCAAGGTCCACTCCCACGAGACCCCGCCAGGCGGCGAGATCTACGCCATCGCGGTAGACCCCGATTTCCACGGTCAAGGGCTGGGCAAGCCCATGACCTTGGCCGGGCTCGATTACCTGGCCGACCAGGGCCTCACCGTGGGCTTCCTCTACGTGGAATCGGACAACGATCCCGCTGTGGCCACGTATTTCAGCCTGGGCTTCCACCACCACTCCACCAATCGGGCCTACCGGCTCACTGTGCAATGAGCACCGACCCCTCGCTGCCCCAGGGTCAAGACAAAGTGGCCGCGGTGCGGTCGATGTTCGATGCCATCGCCCCTCGCTACGACCTGCTCAATCGCCTGCTCACCTTCGGCATGGACTGTCGATGGAGGCGGCGGTCGGTGCAAGAGCTGCGTCTGCCATCGGAATCGCTGGTTTTCGACCTGGCCTGCGGAACCGGAGACCTGTGCCGAGACTTGGAGGCCGCCGAATTCAAGCCGGTGGGATTCGACCTGTCAGCCGGAATGCTCCAAGTGGCCCAGAAATACCGGACTTCGGCCAAGCTGCACGCCCCGCTGGTGCTGGGAGACGCCCTGTGCCTCCCCGTTCCGGCCGAAAGCGCCGACGGGATCACCTGCGGATTCGCCCTGCGCAATGTGGTGGACCTAGACCAGTTGTTCGCCGAACTGGCCCGGGTGGTGCGCCCGGGCGGGCGGGTCTCGCTGTTAGAGGTGTCCGAGCCGTCCAACCCGATCATGCGGGCCGGGCACTGGTTTTATTTCGGCAAAGTCATTCCCCTGGTGGGCGGGCTGTTTTCGAATCGGTCTGCCTATCAATACCTACCCAAATCGGTGGCCTATCTGCCCCCCGTGCACGAAGTGCTCGATCTTTTGGCCGGCCACGGGTTCGACGCCGTAGACCACAGGATGCTCTCCGGCGGCATCGCCCAGTTGATAACCGCAACTCGAAGGCCCTAGAACACACAGCCCATGTCCCTGCTGGCCCAGCACATACCCGCTGACAACCCCGAACAGATGGCGCTCACCGATCAGCAGACCACTTTGAGTTGGGCCGAGCTCGACCGGGTGATGAACCGGGCCGCCAACCTGCTGCACTCGCTCGATTTGGGGCCGGAGCGTCGGCTGGCGGTGTTCGCTGAGAACTCCACCGAAACGGTGATCGCCTACGTGGCCGCCGCCTTGGCCGGAGTCTCCGCCGTGCCGGTGAACTTCCACCTCACCCCCGACGAGCTGGCCTACATCGTGGAAGACTCGGCCTCTGCCCTGCTGCTGGTGGGCCCCGAGACAGCAGAACGGGGCCTGCTGGCTGCCGAGGCGGTGTCGAATGCCACCAGCAGGCCTCCCATTGCCGTGATGGGATGGCGCTGCTCCGACCACCCCGAGGTGTCCTCCTGGGAACAGGGCCTGGCCCAAGCACCAGCCGATCCCCCGCCCACCGACATCCCGCCGGTCCCCCACCTGTTCTACACCTCGGGCACCACCGGTCGGCCCAAAGGGGTGGACGCGCCCCCCGCCCTGTTCCGGGGCGGGGAAACAGTGGCCGAGTACTTCGCCACCTGCGCCACCCCCAACGCGGCCATCGGCACTCATCTGGTGGTGGGGCCGATGTACCACGCCGGGCCATTCTCGGCCACCCGCAACCTCATGGGCGGAGCCCCGGTGGTGGTGATGGGCCGCTTCGACGCCGAGGCCACCCTGGCGGCCATCGACCGCTACCAGGTGAACGCCGTGTTCATGGTGCCCACCCACTTCAGCCGGTTACTGGCCCTGCCCACAAAAGTGAGGGAGAAGTACAGCACCGACAGTCTGGTGTCGATAACCCACAGCGGGGCGCCGTGTCCGGTATCGGTGAAACGAGCAATCATCGATTGGCTCGGGCCCATCATCTCCGAGGGATACGGCTCCACCGAGGTGGGCGGATCATGCCACATCAACTCCGAGGACTGGCTGGCCCACCCCGGCTCGGTGGGGCAACCGGTGCCTCCCTTCGAAGTGCTCATCGTGGACGACCACGGCAACGAGCTGCCGCTGGGTCAGGAGGGGCGGGTGTATTTCATCGACACCAGCGGCCGGGGCATCAGCTATCGGAACGCCCCCGAGAAGACGGCGGATGCCCACCTGCGACCGGGGGTGTTCACGCTGGGCGAAATCGGCTATGTGGATGAAGAGGGATTCCTGTACCTCACCGACCGGTTCTCCGACATGGTGGTGTCGGGCGGGGTGAACATCTACCCGGCCGAAACCGAGCAGGTGCTGGTGGAGCACCCCGGTGTGGCCGACGCAGCCTGCATCGGCGTGCCCGACCAGGAGATGGGCGAGCAGCTCAAGGCCTTGGTGGTGCCCACTGACCCCGGCCAGCCGCCCACCGAGGCTGAGATCATCGCCTTTTGCCGCGATCGCATCGCCCACTACAAGTGCCCCCGCACGGTGGACCTCATCAGCGAGGAGCATCTGGACCGCTCCGCCATGGGCAAAATCAACAAGCAGGCCCTGCGCGCCCCCTTCTGGAAGAGTTAGGCGACCCAGCGGCGCGAGCCGAAGCTGAAAGAGCTACGCCGAAAGGGCCAGACCGAGTGTCAGCAGCACCCCGAACAGCAGGTGCAGGCGAGCGGTGAGGTTGAGCAGGGGGGCTTTGGGCCCCGAAGACAGCGCAAGCTGAATGGCGGGAATGGCCAGGGTAAGAGAAGCCACCGTCAGCGGCGCCCACGAAAGGGTCACAGACATGATGAGGCCCACCGCCAGGGCGGCCACCACCAGAAACACGTAGAACCAGGCGGCCCGCCGGTCGCCGAGGCGCACCGCCAAGGTCCGTTTGCCCGCGGCCCGGTCTTGGGGGATGTCCCGCAGGTTGTTGGCCATCAGCAGCGCCGAGGCCAAAAGGCCCACCGGCACCGCGGCCACAACGGCCAGCCCGGTCAGCTCCTCGGTCTGCACGAAGGCCGTGCCCGCGGTGGCCACCTGGCCGAAGAACACGAACACCGCCACCTCTCCCAAACCGGCATAGCCGTAGGGCCGCTTTCCGCCGGTGTAGTACCAGGCGGCCACGATGCAGGCCAGTCCCACCGCAATCAGCCACGGCGCCACCGCAATGGCCAGAACCAGGCCGGCCACCGCCGCCACTGCAAAGGCGCCGAACGCGGCCCGGCACACAGCAGCCGGCGCCACCATGCCGCCGCCCACCAGCCGGGCCGGACCCACCCGGCTGGCATCGGTGCCCCGAATCCCGTCGGAGTAGTCGTTGGCGTAGTTCACCCCCACCTGGAGGGCCACGGCCACCACCAGCGTCACCGCGGCGCGCCACCACACCACATCGGGAGCGACCGCCGCGGTGCCCACCGCCACCGGCACCACCGCGGCGGGAAGGGTCCGGGGCCGAGCCCCGTGCACCCATAGCCTCATCGAAGCATCACTCCACAAGTCTTGCCCATCGCCGGAGTTCGTTAGTGTCGAAGCCATGAGAGCGAAAAAGACGTGAGAGTGTCGAGGCCATGAACCGCCTAGGCGCTGAAACCAGTCCCTACCTCCGCCAGCACGCCGACAATCCGGTGGACTGGTACCCGTGGGGTGAAGAGGCCTTCGCCGCCGCCCGGGCCGCCGACAAACCCATCTTGTTGTCGGTTGGCTATTCGGCCTGCCACTGGTGCCACGTCATGGCCCACGAGTCGTTTGAGGATCCCGAAACCGCCAAGGTGATGAACGAGTTATTCGTCAACGTCAAGGTGGATCGGGAGGAGCGCCCCGACGTGGACACCATCTACATGGAGGCGGTGCAGGCGCTCACCGGCCGGGGCGGATGGCCCATGACCGTGTTCATGACCCCTGACGGGCGCCCGTTTCACGGGGGCACCTACTATCCCCCGGTCAGCCGGGGCCAGATGCCGTCGTTCACCGAGATCATGCACCGAATCCAAGACGTGTGGGTCAACCGCCGCCAAGACGTCGACAACCAGGCCGACCAGCTCACCCAGTCGCTCAACCGCACCGCGCTCATTCAACCCGACCCCCAGCGGGCCGGGGCCGGAACCGGCTCGGAGGTCCTGAGCCGGGCCACCGCGGCTCTGCGCCAGCAGTACGACGCCGCCTGGGGCGGATTCGGAGGTGCGCCCAAGTTCCCGCAAACCATGAGCCACGAGGTGCTGTTGCGCTCTTACCTCCACAGCGGCGACCAAGACGTGCTCAACATGGTGATCAACTCGCTGGACGCCATGGCCTCAGGGGGGATCTACGACCATTTGGGCGGCGGGTTCAGCCGCTACTCGGTGGACGCCCAGTGGATTGTGCCCCACTTCGAGAAGATGCTGTACGACAACGCCCTGTTCGCCCGCTTGTATCTGCACGCCTGGCAGGTGACTGGCCGACCCCGCTTCCTCCAGGTGCTGGACGAAACCATCGGATTCGTGCTGCGAGACCTTCGCCACGACAGCGGCGGCTTCTACTCAGCCCTCGACGCCGATTCTGAGGGTGAGGAGGGCCGGTACTACGTGTGGACTCCCGATCAGATCACCTCGGTGCTCGGGGACGACGCGGCTGAGTTCATGGCGTGGTACGGGGTAACCGAAGCCGGCAACTTCGAGGGACACAACATCTTGTGGCGGCCGGTGCGGGGCGACTTGCTTCGTCCGGCCAGCGTGGAACTGGGCCGCGAGCGCTTGCTGTCGGCCCGCAACCTGCGAATCCCGCCCGGTTTGGACGACAAGGTGCTGCTGGAGTGGAACAGTCTCATGCTGGCCGCCCTCGCCGAGGCGGCGGCCGCCACCGGAAACCAGCAGTGGCTGGAGGCGGCCATCAAAAACGGCGGCTTCCTGCTCGACCGGCTTCGCCGATCTGACGGCCGCTGGCTGCGCTCCTGGCAGGCGGGCGACGGCGACCGTCCGGCCCAGGCTCGCCATCTGGCCTACGCCGCCGACTATGCGGCCGCAACCGACGCCTTTACCCGCCTCGGCGAGGCCTCCGGCCAGGCCCGCTGGATCGAAGAGGCGATCCAGGCAGCCGATGGGCTGTTGGAGCTGTTCTGGGACCATGAGCGGGGCGGGGTGTTTACCACCGGCTCTGACGCCGAGGAGCTGATCTGTCGGCCCAAGGAGATCACCGACAACGCCGTCCCCTCGGCCAACAGCGCCGCCGCGGTGGCGCTGCTGCGACTGGGGACCCTCACTGGCAACTCTCAGTACCTGGACCGGGCCCAGGACATCCTGGCGCTTTTGGGTGAAGTGGCCGCCAACCACCCCAGCGGGTTCGGCCACTTGCTTGAAGCGACCGACATGAGCGCCACCGGCTTGACCGAGGTGGTGATCGGCGGCGACCGCCCCGATCTGGTGGACGCAGTGCGGGAGGTCTACCGGCCCAACACCGTGCTGGCCTGGGGCGAGCCCTACAACTCGCCGTTGTGGGAGAGCCGCACCGAGGGACTGGCCTACGTCTGTCGCGACTACACCTGCGAGGCCCCGGCCTCCACTGCCGAGGACCTGCTGGCCCGACTTTGAATCTGACGGCGAGACCATCGCAGAGGGGGCCGAGCCACAAGTCATGACCCGGCACACGAACATGGGCAGGAGGATCTCTCTTGTGGTTTTGCTTTGCCTTGTTTCCACCGCCCTGCTCACCAGCGGGAAGCTGGTTGAGATAGCGGAGCGCCAGCCGCTGGGAGACAGTCGGGACCGCTGGGTGAGCATGGCAGAGGCTGTGGACCGGGCCGCCAACTTCTTGTCGTTGAATCGGCCTTACGACTTGATTGCCGACTGGCGGGGAGTGGGCCAAGACGTGGGAGAGCGACTGGACACGGTCGGCGAGGTGGTGGAGGCGTTAGAAGACAGCGGCCAAGACCAGTTTCTCCCGGAATTGGCCGAACCCACCGATGCGGTTGAGCGTGTAGCCCCGGCGCCGACCGAGGTCGCTGCGGAGTTTGCCGTGGAGTTTACGGTGGTTTCTCCCGATCGGCCACTGACCGTCCATGTCGCGGGTGACAGCCAGGCCGATGATGTTGGGCACACTCTGCAAGAAGCCTCCGGCGGCCTGTTCGACGTGACGGTCAACAGCCGCAACTCGACCAGCCTGGTTCGGCCCGACTACTTCAACTGGCCGGCAGAGCTGTTGAAGGTGTCCATTCGAGACGACCCCGACGTGGTGGTGCTGTTCCTCGGGGCCAGCGAATGGCAGAACATGGAGGCCAGAGACGGCAGCCTGGTGGAACCGGGGACCCCGGAATGGCTAGAAGAGTGGTCGTGGCGCTTGAGCGTGGCGCTCGACGTGCTCTCGGCTGACCATCGACTGGTGGTTTGGGTCGGCCTACCGCCGATGCGGGTCGCGTGGAGCATTGCCGGGGTGCCGGCCATCAACGCCGCCGCAGCCGCCGTCGTCGCCGACTATCCCCAGGCGGTGATGATTGACATTTGGGATCTGTTCGGAGGGGCGCCCTACGCAGAAAAAGTGGCGCCGCCGGCCGGTGGGTCGCCAGTGCGAGTGCGCATGGATGACGGGATTCATCTCAATCGTACGGGCTCGTCCTGGGTGTCCCATGAGGTGGTGAAAGCCGTTGCCGCGGTTTGGGAAGGCCAGTGTGGCACCGCCGCTGAGGACGGCGCCATCTGTTGGAGGGCCAGGGCGGACGCTGGCCAAGGCCGAGGGGACGGCACTGAGGGGGAGGAAACCTGCGCCGAGCTGCCCGACGGAGAACTCGTCTGCTGGCCGACCGATCGGGCCGCACCGCTGTTCAGGCCCCCGGGGAAGTATGAGTCGGTGTCGGCCAGCTGGAACCAAGTGTGCGCCCTGAGGGCGGCTGACTCGACCGCCACATGCTGGGGCGACGACTTGGACGGTCGCGGCAACATACCGGGGGACGCCTTCGAGTCGGTGGTGGCCGGAGCGTGGCACGCGTGTGGGATCAGACCGTCGGGGCAGGTGCAATGCTGGGGCACCCCGGTGGCGAACATGGCGGTAGCCCCGGCGGGGATCTATACCAATGTCACGATCGGAGAGCGCCATTCCTGCGCCCTCAGGCCCGATAGGAGGGCGGTCTGCTGGGGCGACAACTTGTACGACCGCAGTACCCCGCCTGACATCGAGTTCGCCATGGTCAGCGCCGGGCGGTGGCATTCCTGCGGGCTTGTTCCCGACCTCTCGGCGGTGTGCTGGGGAGACGATTCCCATGGCCAGGCAAGCCCGCCCGGCGGGCAGTTCACGTCGCTGAGCGCGGGCGAGATCCACACCTGCGGCCTGAGGGCCGACGGTACGGTCGAGTGCTGGGGAGCCAATCTGTACGGCGAGACGGAGGCGCCCGATGGGGAGTTTGTGTCGGTGGCCACCGGCGAGCGGCACACATGCGGACTGCTGGCCAATGGCGAGGCCCGGTGCTGGGGCAACAACGACCACGGGCGGTCCGAACCGCCTGCCGGGGTGTTTCTGGCGTTGGACGCCGGCGGGAACATCTCTTGCGGTCTGCGTCCCGACCAGAGCGTGGAGTGCTGGGGGCGGGAGTTGGCCGGAGAGACGGTGCGCTAGCCGCGCTTGGCGCTAGTCCACCGGGGCGGGGGCTAGCCGATTTGGATCACGGTTAGCCCATTGGAGCAGGGGCGCAGAGACCGTCGAGTTCCACCACCTGGATCTTGTCGCGGTTCTCCCAGGTGATGGGCTGGTCGGGATCAGGCCGCAGCTTGTACTCCCTAAACGACATCTCGCTGGCGTCGAAGGCCAGCAGCCGGCCCACCAGGGTGTCGCCGTGGCCCAAGATCAGCTTGATGGCCTCCAGGGCTTGGATCGACCCCACGATGCCGGGCAGCACGCCCAGCACCCCGGCCTCGGCGCAGCTTGGGGCCATCTCGGCGGGAGGCGGCTCGGGAATCATGTCCCGGTAGGTAGGGCCGCTGCGGGGATCGAAAACCGTGATTTGGCCCTCAAACCGGAAGATCGACCCGTGGACCACGGGGATGCCCAGCTTCACCGAGGCGTCGTTGAGCATATAGCGCACCGGGAAGTTGTCGGCGCCGTCCACGATCACGTCGTAGTCCTTGATGATGTCCACGATGTTGTCGGCCCCCAGCCGCACGTCGTAGGTCACCACGTTCACATCGGGGTTCAGGGCGTTGAGCGTCTTTTTGGCCGAGTCCACCTTGCGTTCGCCCACCCGGTCGACGTTGTGCAGGATTTGGCGCTGGAGGTTGGAGGCGTCCACCACGTCCATGTCCACGATGCCCACGGTTCCCACCCCTGCGGCGGCCAAGTACAGGGCCGCAGGAGAGCCCAGCCCGCCGGCACCCAGGCACAACACCTTGGCCTCCAGCAGCTTGAGCTGGCCCTCGGCGCCCACTTCGGGCAACAGAAGGTGGCGGTGGTAGCGGTTGCGCTGGTCGGGGGTGAGGGTCACCGGCAGGGCCCAGTCCCGGCCCTCGTCCTTCCAGCGGTTGAACCCGCCGTCCATGGACACCACGTCGCCATAGCCCATTTCCTGGAGGGTCTGAGCAGCGAACGCCGATCGCACTCCGCCGGCGCACATGACCACCACCGCGGCATCCTTGTCGGTCAGGCGGTTCTCCACGTTGGGCTCGAGGTTGCCCCGAGGGATGTGGACCGAACCCGGCACGGCCCCCTGCTCGAATTCGTCGGGCTCTCGCACGTCCAGCAGCACCGCTCCCTCGGCCAGCATCGCTTCGGCTCCCGCGGGGTCGGTCTCTCGGATTTCAGCTTTGGCTTCTCTCAGAAGATCTCTGAATGTGGGCATCGCTACGGTCACCTCGGTGTTGGCGGGACATCGGGTCAGGCAAAGGGAGGATTCCCCATAAATCCTACCGACTTAGTCCGATTTTACCAATCTCCGGCCGGTTCACGGAGCCACAATCAGAGGCAGGGCCTCGCTGATGGAGGCGGGCACTACCGCGGCGGCCAGACCGTCGAACGGGGTGGGCTCCGCGTTCACGATCACCACCGCCGCACCGGCCTGGTGGGCGATGGGGACCACGTTGGCTATCGGGTACACGGTGAGGGTGGATCCCACCGCCAGCATCACATCGCAGTCCATGGCGGCCTGCTCCGACCGGTGCAAGTCGGCCATGACCAGGTTCTGGCCGAACGAGATGGTGGCCGATTTCAAGATGCCCCCGCACCGCCGGCACGGCGGGTCGGCCTCCCCGGCCCTGACCCGTTCCAAGGCTCGCTCCATCGGGGCGGTGTCTCCGCAGTCCAAACAACGGACCTTGGACGTGGTGCCGTGGATCTCCACCAGCCGCCCCTCCGAAGTTCCCGCCGCCCGGTGCAGGCCGTCCACGTTCTGGGTGATCAGCAGGTGCAGCTTCTCCTGGCGCTCGAGCTCCACCAGCGCCCGGTGGCCGGGGTTCGGCGCCTTGCCCTCCCACATCGACCCTTCGGCCAACCGCTGCCAGTTGCGCTGTCGCAGTTCGGGGTCGGACACGTACGAAGACAACGTGGCCGTTTTCTCCGCCTCAGGGTTCTTGGTCCACAGCCCCTCCGGCCCCCGGAAATCAGGTATGCCGCTGTCGGTGGAGATCCCCGCACCGGTCAGTACCACTACCCGTTGCGCATCCCTCAGGACCGCCCCCGCCGCGGCGATCTCGCCGTCAAGTTCTTCGATTGGTCGCATAAATGGCCCTTGACAAGATTACACGAACATGCACAATATACACCTAAAGCTTCCCCTAAGTATCGAGTATGGCGAATGCCAGGAGAAATGATCTTTCCATGACTATTCCCGCTTTGCATTCTTCCCTTTGGATCGAGCCGTGGCGTGATCTGATCACCGAGGAGAAGGGGCATGACCCCCGCTCCAGATACGTGGAGCAATTCTGGCTGGGGGTGATCGGCCCGACTGCCGCTTGGCTCATGCGCCACGTGGCTCACGAGTTTGACAGATCACCTGACGGATTCGAGCTTCCCGTGACCGACATCGCATTGCAATTGGGGATCAGCCCCAAGGCCGGGCCTCGCGGCGGCCTCCATCGGACCCTGGACCGATTGGTGATGTTCCGCCTGGCGTCAGAGGGCCACGCCGGCTTCGCCATACGGCGCCGGCTGCCTCCGCTCAACCACGCCCAACTCCGCCGGTTGCCCCAACACCTCCAACGCTCCCACTCCTCCTACTACTCGCTGGCCGAGCCCGCAGCCTGAGGCCCAAGACGCTAGACATTGGTCGTGGACAACGAACTGAAAGCTTCCTGGGACCGTTTGTGCGACACGCTTAAACAGTCGGCCGACTACGTGTTCGACCCGGCACGGGGGGCGGATGCCTCTGAACAGGCTGAGGGCTTGCGCCACCACCTACGGATGCTGTTCTGGGCCTATGACCGGATCGTGGAGAACAACGATCCCAACCACCCCGAACTGGGCTGGGTGTACCCCTTCAAGGTGGGCCAGGACAATCCCGATGCGATGTACATGACCGCTCCGGTGGACCTGAGCCACACCTACCGCCTCACCGGCCGCATAGACACGCTGCGCTACCTGGGGGTGTCGCTGATGGACCACAGCTTCGGCCGGGGGCGCATCATCCAGCTCGTCGACGTCGGCAGCACAGATCTGACCGACATCGGCGATGGCCGCATAAACGTGATCTTCAGCCCCGACCCCGACCCCGGCGACCACATTGGCGACTGGTTCCAGGTGGAGCCGCGCGAGAGTCGGCTGTTCGTGCGCCAGTTCTTCTCCGACTGGGCTGCCGAGAGCCAAGCCGAGCTCCATTTCGAATGCCTCGACCCATCGGGTCCGCCCGCCCGGCTCGATCCGGTGCGGACCAGCGAGCTGTTCGACGAGCTGGCCCGGGAGGTGGACACCGTGCCCAGGTTCTGGACCGACTTCGCGGGGGGCCAGCGCGACCGAGGCCAAATCAACTCCTTCGACCATGTTCCCCCTCACAAAGTGAGCCAAAGCGCCCAGGGGGGAAGCGAAAAGCAGTCCTACGGGCAGTGCTGGTACGAGGTGGCCTCCGACGAGGCGCTGCTCTTCGAGGTAACCCCGCCTGACTGCCTGTACTGGAACATCCAGGTGGGCGACACCTGGTATCAGAGCCTCGACTACATCAACCTGCCCTCCACGATGAACGACTCCCAAGCCCGCCTTGACCCCGACGGCGTGCTCCGGGTGGTCATCTCCCATCAAGACCCCGGAATCCAGAACTGGATCGCCCTAGGTGGCTGCCCTCAGGGCGCCATCACCTACCGCTGGAACAACGCCGACAGCGCGCCGGTGCCCACGCTTCGGCTGTTGCCCATCTCCGAGATAGCCGACTGCCTCCACCCCGACACCCCCCGGCTCAGCTCCGACGGCCGCGCCGCGCTCGACGCCGAGCGCCGCCGCCACGCCCTGCGCCGCTTCACGCGGTAGCTCGCTGGAGATGCCTCAACCCGCGGAGATCAGATAGCCCATGGAGTACGTGGCCGCGGTCTATCTGATGGCCGCGGTCCTCCTGGGCGCGGCAGGTGCATCCAAGGCAGTCACCCCTGAGCCGGCATCGGCCGCGCTGGCCCGACTCCAGCTCTACCACAACCCATGGGCCGTGCGGTTCCTGGGACTAGTAGAGCTGGTGGTGGCGGTAAGTGCCTTCATCCTGGGAGGCATAGTCCCCGCCACCGCCCTGGTCGCGCTGTACGCCGGGTTCGCGGTAGTCGCCGCCGCCATGGTGCGCTCAGGATCCGAGGAGCCCTGCGGTTGCTTCGGCCGGATCGAAATGCCCGCCTCCCGGCGCCATGTGATCGTGAACATCCTGGCCGTGGTGGCCGGACTGGCAGCCGCCTCCTGGCCAGTCGAGGCCATCGACCAACTCTTCGACACCCAAAAGTGGCTACTAGCCCCCTTCGCCGTCGTCGTAGCAGGAGGAGCCTACGGAGTGTTCACCTGGCTCAGCCGCCCTGCTCTCAGTTGAATTCACCAAAACCAAGTCGACCCGACGCCAGGTCGAAGCGCTTGTGCCGGTGGCAGGGGCTGCTTGGGCGACAAGAGCCAGCCGTTGCCTATGGTGGCGTCGATTGTGCATGTATTATATATCATTTCATACATATTTGGTTGTACGTCTAACAGGTAGGAAGTAGTGTGGGCGACGTGTTCAGAAAGTCGCTCCGGTGAGCATGTTGGCGGCCCGCCAACCGGGAGCCGAGGTCTGCTATCCGGAAGGACCGCGGGTGCCCGAAGGCGACATGCAAACCCGCCGCCGCATGGAGCTGGTCGTGGCTTTGCGGGGTTGGCTGGCCGAACACCACCCCGACGCGTGGGTGTGTAGCGACATCAACATTTACTACCAACAGGGCGACCCACGGGTCGTCGTAGCCCCCGATGTGGCGGTCGCGTTCGGCGTCTACACCGCCGCCGTCGAGAACAAAGGCACTTACAAGGTTTGGGAGGCCGGCGCCGTTCCGGCGTTCGCGCTGGAGATCGCCTCACCCACCACCCACAAGAGAGACCTGCACGAAAAGCCCGCCACATTCGCCGCCCTCGGCGTCGCCGAGTATTGGCGGCTTGACCCCACGGGCGGTGAACTCCTCGGCACCCCGTTGGCTGGCGAACGCTGGCGGATGGGCCGTTGGGAACCCATCGCCGTCACCGCCGAGTCGCCCAGCAGCAACGGAGTCCAGCTCAGAGGCCACAGCGATGCCCTGGGCCTCGACCTGTGCTGGGCGCCTCCCAAACTCCGCCTCTACCACCCCGCCACCGGCATGTGGCTGCGAGACCACGAAGACGAAGCCGCCCGGGCCAACTCTGCCGAGGCCCGCGCCAAAGCCGCCGAGGTCCGGGCCAATGCCGCCGAGGCCGAGCTCGCCTCCCTGCGCGCCCGCTTCGAGCCCTCGTAGACCTTTCAGCGCTAGGGCACCTGACTCAGTCGTCCTCGGGAGCCGTAGGGGGTTCGAAGTTGACGAGGGCGTCGAGGAGCATTCGCACGCCGAAGCCGGTGCCGCCTTTGCTGGTCTCGCTGTCTTCGGCGTCGGTGAAGGCGGGGCCGGCGATGTCTAGGTGGGCCCAGGGGATGCCCTCCTCCACGAAGTTGGACAAGAACAGCCCGGCGGTGAGCGCTCCGCCGTGGGGACCGCCGATATTCTTCATGTCGGCCACCGGCGAGTCGAGCTGGGCCTTGTAGTCGTCGGGCAGCGGGAGCCGCCACACCCGTTCGCCGGTGCGCTCAGCGGCGTCAGCCAGCTGGTCGACCCATGCCTCGTTGTTGCCCATAAGGCCGGCCACCTTGGGACCCAGCGCCACCATGCACGCCCCGGTAAGGGTGGCCAGATCCACAATGGCGTCGGGCTCGGCCCGACAGGCCAGCGACAAGGCGTCGGCCAGCACCAGGCGGCCCTCAGCATCGGTGTTGAGCACCTCCACCGTCTTGCCGTTGGCCATGGTGAGAACATCGCCGGGCCGGGTGGCGTCGCCCCCCAGCATGTTGTCGGTCATCGGCACATAGCCGGTGACCTTCACCGGAGGGGCCACCGCAGCGATGGCGGCCATCACGCCCAGAACCGCCGCTCCCCCACTCATATCGCACTTCATGGTCATCATCCCGGTGCCGGTCTTGATCGACAGGCCACCGGAGTCGAAGGTGATGCCCTTGCCCACCAGCGCCACCGACCCCCGGCACTCGGCCTCCGGGTCGGGGGCATACGACACTTCCACAAACCGCGGCGGCTGCTCCGACCCCCGGTTCACTCCCAGGAGGCCGCCTAGTTCGGCCTCGCGAATGGTATCCAGGTCGAGAACGGTGATTTCCAAGCCCTCCCGCTCGGCCATCTCCTCGGCCAACTCGGCGAACCGGATGGGGGTGAGCGATCCACCGGGCTCATTCACCAGGTCGCGCACAAAGCACACCGCCTCGGCCACCCGCTGGCCTTGTTCCAGCGCCTCGGTCACCGCCCGGCCCCCTGGGCCGATCACATGCACGTTCTCCAGCTTGTTGGGCTTATGCTCCGACTTGAAGTCGCCGTAGGAGTAGGCCCCCAGCGTCATGCCCTCGGCCAGGGCCCGCAGCGCCTCGGCGCGGTCGACGCTGTCGGGCACGGCGTCGAGCACCGACACCGCGATGCGCTTCATCCGCTTGGCCGACCGGGCCAGCGAGGCCGCCACCCGACGGATCACCGCGGCGGTGACCTTGTCGGACGGTCCCAGCCCGACCGCCGCAATCGGGCGGTCTTGTCCCGACACGATCTCCACCTGACCAGGATTGGCCTCGAATCCCCGACTGTCGAGCACCTCCCAGTCCAACTCGTCGGGCCGCTGGCCGTCGCCCCCTGAGCACACCCCCACTGCGTGCAGCTCGGCGCTGGCCGGGATTTTTCTGCCGGTTCGAAACGCGATCACCAGGTCTCCTCGGATTGATTCAAGCGCCAGCGATGTTATCTGGCAGCAATTCTCGGCCCTATGCCAGGTAGCCTCGCTTCTCATGGTTTCGTATTCGGAGGAGGCACGCGAGCGCGTCCTCATCTACGACGGTGCCTTCGGAACCTATGTGCAAGAGCAGCCGCTGAGTGCCGACGATTTTGGCGGCCCCGACTTGGAAGGCTGCAACGAGCTCTTGTGTTTGACTCGGCCCGACCTCATCGCTGAAATGCACGACCTCTATCTGGGCATCGGGGTGGACGCGGTGGAAACCGCCACCTTCGGGGCCTTTGCCGTGCCCTTAGCCGAGTACGGCATCGCCGATCAGGCCTATGAGATCAACCTGGCCGCAGCCCGCATCGCCAAAGAGGTGGCCCAGGGCTACGCAACTGGCGGACAGCCCCGGTGGGTGGCCGGTTCGGTGGGACCGGGCACCAAGCTGGCCTCGCTGGGCCAGATCCGCTACGCCGAGCTGCGCGACGCCTTCGAAGTCCAGGCCAGGGGCCTGCTGGATGGCGGCGTCGATCTCCTGATGATCGAGACCCAATACGACCTCCTGGGGGCCAAGGCGGCCATCAACGGATGCCGTCGGGCCATGGCTGCCGTGGGCCAAGAGGTGCCGCTGCAAGTGCAGGTAACCATTGAGATGACCGGGCGAATGCTGCCTGGCACCGAGATCGGTGCCGCGCTGGCCGCGCTGGCCCCCCTGGGTCCGGCTGTGTTCGGACTGAACTGCGCCACCGGTCCAGCTGAGATGGGTGAGCACTTGCGGGTTCTCTCGGAGCAGTCTCCGGTGCCGGTGGCCTGCATTCCCAACGCCGGACTCCCCCAGGTGGTGGATGGTTGCATGCATTACGACGTGGGGCCTGACGAATTAGCCGACTACCTGGCCCGCTATGTGACCGAGCTGGGGGTGTCGGTGATTGGCGGGTGCTGCGGCACCGCCACCGAGCACCTCCAGGCGGTGATCGACCGCTGTGCCGATCTCGTGCCCGGCCCCCGACTCGGCCAGCTTCCCCCTGCGGCCACCTCCATCTACACCGCGGTGCCATTCGCCCAAGACACGTCGTTTCTCATTGTGGGCGAGCGCACCAACGCCAACGGGTCGCGCAAGTTCCGCGACGCCATGCTGGAGGGCGACTGGGACGGCTGCCTCCAGATCGCCCGCGACCAGGTGAGCGAGGGCGCGCACCTGCTGGACCTATGCGTGGACTATGTGGGCCGCGACGGCACTGCCGACATGGACGAACTCGCCCGACGGTTCGCCACCGGAGTGGCCGCCCCCCTGGTGCTCGACTCCACCGAGCCCGACGTTATGCAGGCGGGGCTGGAGTGGATCGGCGGTCGGGCGGTGCTCAACTCGGCCAATTTGGAAGACGGCGAGGCCGAGGGGTCGCGCCTCGACCGGGTGCTGTCGCTGGCCCGGGAGTTCGGCGCCGCGGTGGTGTGCCTGCTCATCGACGAGGAGGGCCAGGCCCGCGACCTGGAGTGGAAGATGCGGGTGGCCCATCGCCTCTATCGCCTGGCCACAGAACGCTACGGGCTGGCGCCGTCCGATCTGATATTCGATGCCCTGACCTTCCCGCTCTCGACCGGCGACGACGACCTGCGCAAAGACGGACTGGCCACCATCGAGGCCATCCGACGCATCAAGGCCGAGCTGCCGGGGGCCTACACCACGCTGGGAGTGTCCAATGTGTCGTTCGGGCTGAAGCCCGCCGCCCGCCACGTGCTCAATTCCATGTTCTTGCACGAGTGCCTGGAGGCCGGTCTCGACTCTGCCATCGTTCACGCCGGACGGATCATCCCGCTGAACCGGATCGATCCCCACCACCGCGACGTGTGCCTGGATTTGATCTACGACCGCCGGGGGCCGGACGGCCTCGCCTCAGAGGGCCGGGACGACTACGACCCGCTGACCGAGCTCCTGGCCGCGTTCGAGAACGTGACCGCCACTGCGGCTGTGAAAGAGGACCGCTCCGGGTGGCCAGTGGAACAGCGCCTGGAACGGCGCATCATCGACGGCGAGCGAGATGGGCTGGAGACCGATCTGGACGAGGCGCTGGCCAGTACCCCGGCGCTGGACATCGTCAACAACACGCTGCTGGCGGGGATGAAGGTGGTGGGCGAGCTGTTCGCCTCTGGTGAGATGCAGCTTCCGTTCGTGCTCCAGTCGGCCGAGACCATGAAGACCGCGGTTTCGTATCTGGAGCCCCACATGGAGAAGGCCGACGACACCGGAGGCAAGGGCCGGATTGTGCTGGCCACCGTAAAGGGCGACGTCCACGACATCGGCAAGAACCTGGTGGACATCATCTTGACCAACAACGGCTACGACGTTCACAACCTGGGCATCAAGGTGTCGATCGCCGAGATGATCGACCGGGCTCTGGAGGTGGATGCCCACGCCATCGGCATGAGCGGGCTGCTGGTGAAGAGCACCCTGATCATGCGGGACAACCTGGAGGAGTTGAACACCCGAGACCTCCACCACCTCCCGGTGCTGCTCGGGGGGGCAGCCCTGACCCGCACCTATGTGGAACGCGACATGCGGGAGACCTACCAGGGCCGGGTGTTCTACGGCAAGGACGCCTTCGAGGGCCTGGCGGTTATGGACCGACTGGGAGAACTGCGCCGTACCGGAGTTGACGATCCCGAGTTCGGTCGCCGCCCCGGGGGCCGCGACCTGCCCCGCCGTCCTCGCCGCGACGCGGCAGGCGCCGCAGGCGAGGACCTGCCCGAACGGGCCCCCTCGGTGGCTGTCGACAACCCGGTGTTCGAGCCTCCATTCACTGGTTCTCGAGTGGTCAAGGGCATCCCAGTGGCCGACATTGCCGAGTACGTGAACGAGACCGCCCTGTTCCGCAACCAATGGCAATTCCGCCCCGTCGACGGCGAGGACGACGCTGCCTTCAAAGAGCGCATCCGCCCCACTATGCGCGAGCAGCTCACCTCGGCCACTGCCCAGGGCCTGCTGGTGCCCCAAGTGGTGTACGGGTACTTCCCGGTCAACGGGAGCGGCAACGACCTGGTGGTGTGGGACAGCCCCAATCGAACCGCCGAGGTCTGCCGCTTCCGGTATCCCCGCCAGCCCAAAGACCCGTACTTGTGCATCGCCGACTTCTTCCGGCCTGCCGACGGCGATGAGGTGGACTACGCCGCCTTCCATATCGTGACCATGGGAGCCGAGGTGTCCAAAGCCGCCGCCAAACTGTTCGCCGATAACCGCTATCAGGACTATTTGCTGCTGCACGGCCTCGGAGTGGAGATGGCCGAGGCGTTGGCCGAGCACTGGCATCACCGCATCCGCACCGAATGGGGCTTCGTGGACGAGGACGGCCCCACCCTCATTGGACTGTTCCGCCAGCAATACCGGGGCGGCCGCTACTCCTGGGGCTACCCCGCCTGCCCCGACCTCGAAGACAACCTCACCGTGGCTGAGCTTCTTGAGGCCGAGCGCATCGGCATCCAAGTCGGTGAGGAGACCAGCTACCAATACCAGCCCGAGCAAACCACCTCCGCCCTCATCTGCCACCACCCCCAAGCGAAGTACTTCGTGGCCCGCTAAGTGGTATCCAGCAACACCCGAGCCACTAGGTCCATCCCAAATCCCGTCAGAATCCCCAGATACAGCAACCCGGTTGCCGCCATCACCGCCGAATAGAACCGCTCCTTCAGCGCGGCTCGCGCCAAGATCACCAGTCCCGCGGTCGTCACCACGCACGCTACCCAGAACCAGCCCAACAGCCCGTTGTATCCGTCGTCGATACTCCCGCTGAGCACCGACGCCATACCGGTGGGCCACAGCATCACTACCAGCTCGGGCAGCCACAACAGCCCGGTCCAGCGGACAAGCTCCAACAGCAACCCTCGGGCGAGACCGGGCTGTACGAGGTACCAGTGGCCCAAGAGCATGGCGTCGGTGACCGCTCCCAAGAAGAACGCCCCGATTACGGTCCGGGCCACCGCCAGCGCGGCCGGGTCGCCCGCATCGAGTCCACCGGCTACCACCCCTATTAGTCCGACCGCCGGCGCAATTAAATCCAGCACCGGGGGAAACTCAGGCTGGGTTCGGTCGAACCGCTGCTCGGCCCGGTCGATCCCCGTCATGGCCGCGACTTCAGCGCTGCGCTGCTCGACCTTCTCCCGCTGGCCACTCACTCCCGCCTTGCGCCGGATGACTGACACCGACAAAGCCAGGCCAGCAGCCGCCGCGGTCGCTACCGCGGTCCAGTCCCTCAGTGCCAACGGATCGGTGGCAAATCCCAACCAAGCTCCTCCGGCGGCCACGAGTCCGAAGGTGCTGCGCATCAGCCACCCGTAACCCAGCCCAGCCTCCCGCCGGCGGGTGGTGAGCCAGGTAAACGCCAGTCCGCCGACAGCCAGTTGCAGCAGGAGCGTGGCCGGCTGAAGCTCGATCACGCGTCGATTACGGCCAGGCGGTGATCGGTGGTGGTCAGGTTGTCGGGGCCGTCGGTAGCGGCCACCACGATGTCCTCCAGGCGCAGACCCCATCGACCCGGGACATAGATGCCAGGCTCAATGGAGAAGGCGTGGCCAGGACGCAATTCCTGGGTGTTCCCCTCCACGATGTAGGGGTCTTCGTGGGCCTCGGTACCGATGCCGTGGCCGGTGCGGTGGACGAAGTTGTCGCCGAACCCGGCTTCGGCGATCATGCCCCTCCCCACCCGGTCGACCGACTCACAGCTGTTTCCAACCACCGCAGCAGCTACTTGAGCCGCTTGCGCCTCGAAGAGCACGTCGTAGGCCTCGACCAGATCAGCAGGCGGTTCGCCCAAATGCACACACCGGGTGATGTCGGAGCAATAGCCCACTCCGTCGGCATCCATCATCGTCCCCCCGATGTCACACAGCACGACCTCGCCCGGTTTGATCACCCGCTCCCCGGCCTCGTGGTGGGGGCTGGCCGCGTTCTCCCCCGCAGCCACGATGGCGAAGTTCACCCGTTGATGACCCTCGGCCAGCAGTCGACGACCGAGCTCAGCCGATAACTCGGCCTCGGTCTTGCCGACCAGCTCAATGTTCCCTGATCGGAGGTCGACCGCAACCCGGTCGGCGGCGGCGGCCGCGGCCCGCAGCGACTCAACCTCGGCGGCATCTTTGACCTGTCGAATCGGACTGGTCAGCTCCGATGCCCGGCGGAACTCCACCGATGGCAGCACCCTCATCAGATCTACCAGGAACCCGGCCCAGGTATGGTCGCCGATGGCCGCCACCGATGCCGGCCCGATGAGCGAGCGGGCTAGTTCGATGGGGTCTTCGGTCTCATCCCACGCTACGACTTTGAACACATCGGGCCGCTCCACCACCCGGGGGGCCTCCAGCCGGGGGACGATCAGCCGGGCATCGCCGTCGCGGGGCACCACCAGCATGGTCAGCCGCTCCATAGGCATGGCCTCGTAGCCGCAGAAGTAGGGCAGATCTGCCCCCACCGACAGCAACAGGACGTCCACCTGTTGTTCGGCCATGAGGCCCCGCACACGGTCGATTCGCTGACTGAACATCGAGGTCAACCTACTCTGACAGTCCCGGCGGGAGAAGCCAACGCCTGAGCGTGGGCCTCTTGGGCGTGGTGGGAGCTGCGGGTCAGGGGGC